>NZ_CADCUP010000148.1 GCF_902805925.1 uncultured Nocardioides sp. | reverse complement strand
CGTCATGGCCGTCCAGGAGTGAGGTGATCACCTCCTCCTGCCCGGGCCGGAAGTGGTCGTGCCCGAAGCGCTCGGCCACGAAGGCCCGCAGGTCCGTCATGGCGAATTGGTACCCACCGGCCCGGACCGCTAGTCGCCCTGCGGATTCGGTGCGTTGGGGAGGCACTGGGAGAATCGTCGGGTGACCGCGACCCTGCCGCTCCGCACGGACGTGCTCGTGGTGGGCGCCGGTCCGGCCGGCTCCGCAGCCGCCGCGTGGGCGGCCCGGGCCGGGCTCGACACCGTGCTCCTCGACGCAGCCGTCTTCCCCCGCGACAAGACCTGCGGGGACGGCCTGACGCCGCGGGCGACCGGCGAGCTCGAGCGTCTGGGCCTCGGTGACTGGCTGCGCGCCCACACCGTCAACCGGGGCCTGCGCGCCCACGGCTTCGGCCAGACCCTGCTGCTGCCGTGGCCCGGCGGCACCCTGCCCGACTGGGGCTCCGCGGTGGCCCGCACCGAGCTGGACGACCACCTGCGCACCACCGCGATCAAGGCCGGCGCGGCGGCGGTCGACGGCGCCCGGGCGGTCGGCGTGCGGATGGACGGCGACCGGGTCCGAGCGGTCGAGGTGGCAGCGGGCGGCGAGGTGGTCGAGGTCGCCTGCGACCGGCTCGTGGTGGCCGACGGCGTCCGGTCGCCGCTGGGCAGGATGCTGGGCCGCGAGTGGCACCGCGACACCGTCTACGGGGTCGCCGGCCGGGCGTACGTCGACTCCGGCGCGTCCGACGACCCCTGGATCAGCTCGCACCTGGAGCTTCGCGGCGAGGACGGCGGGATCCTCTCCGGCTACGGCTGGATCTTCCCGCTCGGCAGCGGCGAGGTGAACATCGGCGTCGGCACCCTGGCCACCGCCCAGCGCCCCGCCGACATCGCGATCAAGCCGCTGATGTCGTTCTACGCCGGCGAGCGGCGCGAGGAGTTCGAGCTGACGGGCGACCTGCGCGTCCCGACCTCGGCGCTGCTGCCGATGGGTGGTGCCGTCTCGCACGTCGCCGGTCGCAACTGGGCGCTGATCGGCGACGCCGCCGGCTGCGTCAACCCGCTCAACGGCGAGGGCATCGACTACGGGCTCGAGACCGGGCGGCTGGTCGCCGAGGTGATGGCCTCGGGTGCCGAGCTCGGCAGCGTGTGGCCGGGCCTGCTGCGCGAGCACTACGGCGAGTCGTTCTCCATCGCCCGGCGGCTGGCCGGCCTGGTGACCGTGCCGCGGCTGCTGCCCGCGCTGGGCCCGGCCGGCATGCGCTCGGACTGGCTGATGACCCTGGCGCTGCGCTGGATGGGCAACCTGGTCACCGACGAGGACCGCGACCGCGCGGCGCGGGTGTGGCGGTGGGCCGGCCGTCGGTCGCTGGCCCTCGACGCGCGTCCGCCCTTCGCCTGAGCATCGACCCACGCAGCGCGAGCAGGCTGTTCACCGGGTCGACCAGCACGGTGAGCCTGCTCGCCACGGGCGGCCAGCCGAGCAGCAGGGCGAGCGCGACGCCCACGGCGGCGGTGATGGCCAGGGTGGCCCACTCGTCGGCGGGCATCCAGTCGGCGTATCCCTGGGCCTCCAGCAGCCGGATGACGAACCCGTGCAGGAGGTAGACCACCATCGTCCAGGCGCCCATGTCCGAGAGCACGGAGCGCCGGCGAGGCACGAGCGTCAGGGCCGCGAACGTGCCGGCCGCCGCGACGCCGAGCAGCCGCAGCCTGTCCCAGGCACCGTCGGTGGTGCCCTCGCCGAGCTCGTCGTAGGACGTGCGGTAGTAGAGCCACTGGGTGCTCCAGTAGTCGTCGGTCACCGAGGCGAGCCTCCACAGCAGCGCCAGCACGAGCAGCCCGACGACCCACGACCACCGGGCGCGGGCGGCCGTCAGCACGCCGGAGGGCAGGTGCAGGCCGGCGACGAAGAACGGGAGCAGGCCGAGCATCCGGTTGATGTCGAACAGCTCGAGGTTCCAGAGGCCGGCGAGCAGGCTGACGCCGACGGCGAGCGGCACCGCGACCCAGTGCAGCCTCAGCACCGGGGTGAGCAGCCGCCACATCGCCAGCACGATGAGGTACCACATCGGCCAGTGCGGGTCGAGCCACATCCGCTCGACGCTGTCGACCTCCGCGATGAGCTGGACGCGGAACGTCACCATCAGCCACTCGTAGATGACGTACGGCACGAGCAGCGTGGTGAGCACCGACATCAGGTGTCGCCCGGACCACCGGAACGACCGCGAGAGGTAGCCGGAGACGAGCACGAAGGCGGGGATGTGCCAGTAGTAGATGAAGTCGTACACCTGCGCCTGGAGCTCGCCCAGCGGCATCAGCACGATCGCGTGCCCGACCACCACGACGGTCACCAGGATCATCTTCACGTTGTCGAGCCAGGGGTCTCGCTCGCTCGCCGCTGCCACCCGATCAGGGTAGTCACCGCATAGGGTCGCTCGACATGGAGGAGCTTCCGCGGGTGCAGCGCGTGGCGGCGTACGCCGTCATCCTGCGCGGGACCGACATCCTGCTGAGCCGGCTGGCCCCCCGCGTCACCACCGACGAGCTGTGGACCCTGCCCGGCGGTGGCATCGAGCACGGCGAGGACCCGCGCACGGCGGTCCTCCGCGAGATCCAGGAGGAGACGGGGCTCCAGGCGCAGGTGAGCGAGACCTCGCACGTCTACTCCGCGCACATGCCCGGCGTCCGTCGGCAGGGGCGGGTCGTCGACGCCCAGGCGATCCGCATCGTCTACGACGGGTGGGTGCTGCCCGACGCGCCGGAGCCGCGGGTGGTCGAGGTCGACGGCTCGACGGTGGAGGCGGCGTGGGTGCCGGTGGCGCACGTCAGGTCCGGGGTCGTGCCCGTGGTGCCGATGGTGCTGGAGGCGCTCAACGACCACCGGCCCTTCCAGCTGCAGCGCGTGGCGGCGTACGCCCTGGTGCGCCGCGGTGACGAGGTGCTGCTGACCCGGCTCTCCGCACGCGCGGCCTCCCCGGGGCGGTGGGCGCTCCCGGGCGGCGGCATCGACCACGGCGAGCGGCCGGTCAGGGCCCTGGCGCGCGAGGTGCAGGAGGAGTGCGGCGTCGACTGCGAGGTCGGCGAGCTGCTCGACGTGCACGACCTGCACTTCACCGGCGTGGCCCCGACCGGCCGGTTCGAGGACTACCACGGCGTGCACCTCATCTTCGCCGCCACGGTGGCCGCCGACGCGCAGCCGCGGGTCGTGGAGGTCGACGGCACCACCGACGCGGTGGCGTGGGTGCCGGTCGCCGACATCGAGTCGGGAGCGGTGCCGGTCCTCGACGTCGTCCGGCACGCGCTCGCCGCGACGCTCGGGTGAGCCGGTCGGCATACTGAGGGCCATGAGCGAGACGGTCTTCACCTATGCGTCGCCCGCGCTGAAGTTCGGCAGCGGGGCCAGCGCGGAGATCGCCTTCGACCTCGGCCGGCACGACGTCCGGCGAGTGCTGCTGGTGACCGATCCCGGGGTCGCGGCGACCGGCCACCCGGGGCGCATCGCCGAGCAGCTGCGCGCGGCGGGGCTCGACGTCACCGTCTACGACCGGGTGCGGGTCGAGCCCACCGACGCCTCGATCGAGGAGGCGGTGGCTGCGGCCCGCGGCGCCGGGCCGTTCGACGCGGTCGTGGCGGTGGGAGGTGGCAGCAGCATCGACACCGCCAAGGCGGTCAACCTGCTCACCACCAACGACGGCGAGCTGTCGGACTACCTCAACGCGCCCGTGGGGGAGGGGCGCGCGCCGGCCAGGCCCCTGCTGCCGCTGGTCGCCGTGCCCACGACGACCGGCACGGGCAGCGAGGCCACCGCGATCTGCGTGCTCGACGTCCTGGCCCTGCGGCTGAAGTCGGGCATCAGCCATCCCTGGCTGCGCCCGACCCTGGCGGTGGTCGACCCGGACCTCACCGCGACGCAGCCGCCGATGGTGACGGCCGCGGCGGGCATGGACGTCCTGTGCCACGCCCTCGAGAGCTACACCGCCCGCTGGTACGCCGACTTCGACGCCAAGGCGCCGGAGCAGCGCGTCCCCTACTGCGGGGCCAACCCGATCGCCGACCTGTGGTCGGAGAAGGCGCTGAGCCTGCTCGCCGGGTCCCTCCGCACCGCCGTGCGCGAGGGAGACCAGGACTCGGCTCGCCCGGCCCGCGAGCAGATGGCGATGGCGGCGACCTTCGCCGGCCTGGGCTTCGGCAACGCCGGGGTGCACATCCCCCACGCCTGCGCCTACCCGATCGCCGGCCGGGTGCGGAGCTTCCGCCCGGCCGGCTATCCCGACGACGAGCCGATCGTGCCGCACGGCATGGCGGTGTCGCTGACGGCGCCCGCCGCCTTCGGCTTCACCTTCGAGGCCTCGCCGGAGCGGCACCTGCGCGCGGCTGCCCTGCTCGACCCGGCCGCCACGACCAGCGACGCGGACACGCTCCCGCGGGTGCTGCGCGCGCTGATGGGCGACATCGGCTTCCCCAGCGGGCTGGCGGAGGTGGGCTACCTCGAGGCCGACGTCGAGGACCTCGTCGACGGCACGCTCCGGCAGACGCGCCTGCTGGCGACCGCACCGCGCGAGCCCGCCGCCGAGGACCTGGCCGGGATCCTGCGTGCGTCGATGGAGAACTGGTGACCGGACGTCGGTTCTTCTGGCTCGCCGTCGGGATCTTCGCGGCGGGCCTGGTGGTCTCGCTCGTCGCGCTGCCGGACCGCGTCCCGCTGCACTTCGGCGGCGACGGGACCGTCGACCGCTGGGGGACCCCGGAGCGGGCGG
Organism: uncultured Nocardioides sp.; assembly: GCF_902805925.1. Lineage (GTDB taxonomy): Bacteria > Actinomycetota > Actinomycetes > Propionibacteriales > Nocardioidaceae > Nocardioides. The sequence continues at coordinate 22,742 of NZ_CADCUP010000148.1, read as the reverse complement.
TCACGGAGATGGCCGGCGTCGGGATCCTCGTGGGCGTGCTGATGCTCTCGCTGGCGATGTCGGCCTGGCGGCTGCCGTTCGACTTCGTCAGCATCCCCGACAAGGAGTTCTGGCAGCGCCCGGAGAACCAGCGGGTGGCGCGCCGCCGGCTCCAGGACGACATGTACCACGTGGGCGGGTCGCTGATGCTGTTCCTCACCGCCATGCAGGCCTACACCCTCCTCGTCGCCGACGACGCGCGGCCGTCGTTCTGGCCGTGGGGCGTGCTCCTGGCCGTGCTGTTCGTGGGCGGGCTCGTGGCGGCGCTGGTGCTGCGGATGCGGTTCTACCGGCGGCTCCCCGGTGAGTGAGTCCGGTGAGTGAGTCCGGTGAGTGACCTCGTCGAGGCCCTGCGGCGGGCCGGGGTCGAGGACTGCTCCGGCTCGACGCTGAGCCGGGCGCTCTACTCCTCCGACGCCTCCCTCTACCGGGTCGTCCCGCAGGTCGTCGCCCGGCCGCGGCACGTCGACGAGCTCGACGCCGTGCTGGCGGTCGCCCGCGAGCTGGCCGTGCCGCTCACCATGCGCGGCGCCGGCACCTCGATCGCGGGCAACGCCGTCGGCACCGGCATCGTCGTCGACACCTCGCGGCACCTGCACCGGATCGTCGGGATCGACCCCGAGCAGCGCACCGCGGTCGTCGAGCCCGGGGTCGTGCACGCGTCGCTGCAGCGGGCCGCCGCCGCCCACGGGCTCCGCTTCGGCCCCGACCCCTCCACGCACACCCGCTGCACCGTCGGCGGGATGATCGGCAACAACGCCTGCGGCTCCCGGGCGCTGGGCTACGGCCGCACGAGCGACAACGTCGTGGCCCTCGACGTGCTCCACGCCTCGCCGTACGACGACGTGCCGGCGCGGCTCCGCTCGCTCGCCGCCCAGCACCTGGCCCACGTGCGGACGTCGTTCGGACGGTTCTCACGGCAGGTCAGCGGCTACGCGATGGAGCACCTGCTGCCGGAGAACGGGGCCGACGTCGACCGCTTCCTCGTCGGCTCGGAGGGCACGCTCGCGGTGGTGCGGGGGGCGACCGTGCGGCTGGTGCCGGAGCCCACGGCCACGTCCCTGGTGGTGCTCGGCTACCCGTCCATGGTGGAGGCGGCCGACGCGGTGCCGGCGATCCTGGCGTGCGGGTCGCTGGTGGCGTGCGAGGGGCTCGACGCGCGCATCGTCGACATCGTCCGCGCCTCCCGGGGCACGGTGCCTGACCTGCCCCGCGGTGCCGGCTGGCTGCTCGTGGAGACGACCGGCGGCTCCCGGGCCGAGTCGGCGGCCGCCGCGCGCCGGGTGGCCGACGCCTCGGGTGCGCTGGAGACCCGCGTCGTGCCGACCGCCGCGGAGTCGGCGGCCCTGTGGCGGATCCGCGAGGACGGCGCCGGGCTGGCCGCGATCAGCCTGGACCGGCCGGCGTACTCGGGGTGGGAGGACGCCGCCGTCCCGCCCGACCGGCTGGGCGCCTGGCTGCGGGAGCTCGACGCGCTGCTCCGCGACCACTCCCTGGACGGCGTGCCCTACGGCCACTTCGGGGACGGCTGCGTGCACGTGCGCATCGACTTCGCCTTCGACGAGCGGGGGAGGCGGGCCTTCCGCGACTTCCTCACCGCCTCGGCGACCGCCCTCGCCGCCCACGGCGGCTCCTTCTCCGGCGAGCACGGCGACGGCCGGGCACGCTCGGAGCTGCTGCCGCTGATGTACGACGCCGAGTCGATGCGGCTCCTCGGTGCCGCCAAGGCGATCTGCGACCCCGAGGGAGTCCTCAACCCGGGCGTGCTCGTGGACCCGGTTCCCCTGGACGCCGACCTCCGCCCCGCGCGGGTGGTCACCGACCTCGTCCTGGGGCGTGAGGTGCACCGCTGCACCGGGGTGGGCAAGTGCGTCGCCGGACCCTCGGGTGCGGTGATGTGCCCGTCCTGGCAGGCGACGCACGAGGAGAAGGACTCCACGCGCGGGCGCGCGCGGGTGCTGCAGGAGGCGCTCGACGGCGAGCTGGTGGACGGGCTGGCCGACCCCGCGGTGCACGCGGCGCTGGACCTCTGCCTGGCCTGCAAGGGCTGCGCCCGGGACTGCCCGACCGGCGTCGACATGGCGACGTACAAGAGCATCACGCTGCACGAGACCTACGCCGGCCGCCGGCGTCCGCGCACCCACTACACGCTGGGGCGCCTGCCCGCCCTGGTGCGCCGCGTCGGGCCGCTGGCCCCCGTGCTGAACCGGCTGACGGCCTGGGGACCGACGGCGCGGGTGGCCACGCGGGTGGCCGGGGTCGACCGGCGCCGGTCGCTGCCCCGCCTCGCCACCGACCGCGGCATCGACGCGTCGCCGGGCGCCCCCGAGGTGTGGCTGTGGACCGACACGTTCACCCGGCACTTCCTGCCCGGCAACGCACGCGCCGCCGTCCGGCTGCTGGAGGCGGCCGGGCTCCGGGTCGGCGTGATCGGAGCCGACGCCTGCTGCGGCCTCACCTGGATCACCACCGGGCAGCTCGACCAGGCCGCTCGCACCGCTCGCCGAGCGGTCGACGTCCTCGCGCCGTACGTCGCCACCGGCGTGCCGGTGATCGGCCTCGAGCCGTCGTGCCTGGCCACGCTGCGCTCCGACCTGACGCGCCTCGACGACCGTGCGGAGGCCGTCGCCGTGGCGTCCGGCGTGCTCACCCTGGCCGAGCTGCTGACGCGGCTGGACTGGACGCCGCCCGACCTGACGGGCGTGCAGGTCGTGGCCCAGCCGCACTGCCACCACGCCTCGGTCATGGGCTGGGAGGCCGACGAGGCGCTGCTGCGGCGTGCCGGTGCCACCCTCACCCGGGTCGGCGGGTGCTGCGGGCTGGCGGGCGACTTCGGGATGGAGCGGGGCCACTACGAGGTGTCGGTCGCGGTGGCCGAGACGCAGCTGCTCCCCGCCGTGCGCGCCCACCCCTCGGCCGTGGTGCTCGCCGACGGCCTGTCGTGCCGCCACCGGCTCGAGGACCTCGAGGGGGTGCGGGCGGTGCACCTCGCGCAGCTCCTGGCGGGGGAGGTGTCACGCACCACAGACGCCGATGCGCCGGCGCCTCCGCAACAGGGCTGAGCCCTCGTCGGTGCCTGTCCTCGTGCACGCACGACCTAGGATCGCTGGGTGAACCCCCGCTACCGCCGCCTCCTGATCCCGCTGGCGCTGGCGGGTCTCCTGATCGTCGTCGTGGTCGCCGCGGTGGTGGGCTGATGAGCGAGCCGCTGCTGCGGGTGCTGGCGCGGATGCGCAGCCACATCCTCGACCCCGGCGTGCTGGTCAGGGCCGTCGCGTCCGGCCGCCAGAAGGGCACGACGCCGCGGTGGCGCCGCGTCGAGCTGCGCTACGTCGACCTCAAGGCCGGCCGTCACCTCCAGGTCACCGCCTACGACGACGCCCAGGCGCACACCGCCAACCACGCCGCCGGCGACGCCGCCCGGGACGCCGTCGACGACCTCCTCGACGAGCCGTTCGCCCACTGGCACGTCGAGACCACGACCCAGCAGCACCAGGTGCGGGTGACCAAGCGGCTGGAGGCGGTCGTGCACACCGCCGACCGGGTCGCGGAGGTCGAGCCCGAGCGCGGTCACGACCGCGACAAGGACCGCCTCCTGCCCGCCGACGACCCGGTCTTCGTCGCCCTCGGGCTCTCCGACGAGTCGGGGCGGATGAAGCCCAGCCGGCAGGCCAAGTACCGCCAGGTCGAGGAGTTCCTGAGGCTGCTGGACTCCTCCATCACCGATGCCCTGGCCAAGGGCCACCTGCGCCGGCCCAGCGAGGAGGAGCCGCTCCGCATCGCCGACCTGGGGTGCGGCAACGCCTACCTGACGTTCGCCGCGCAGCGCTACCTCAACGACGTGCGCGGGCTGCCGGTGCGGCTGACCGGCGTCGACGTCCGCCAGCAGTCGCGCGACCACAACGCCGCGCTGGCCGAACGGCTCGGCGTGGACGCCGACTTCGTCGTCGGCAGCATCCTCGGCGCCGAGCTCGACCCGGCCCCGGAGGTCGTGCTCGCCCTCCACGCCTGCGACACCGCCAGCGACGAGGCGCTCGCCCGCGCGGTGGAGTGGCAGGCGTCGCTGGTGCTCGCCGCCCCGTGCTGCCACCACGACGTCGCGGCGCAGCTGCGCAAGGCGCCCACGCCGGCGCCGTACGCCGTCCTGACCCGGCACGGCATCCTCCGCGAGCGGCTGGCCGACACCCTCACCGACGGCATCCGCGCGTCGCTGATGCGGCTGCAGGGCTACCGCGTCGACGTCGTGCAGTTCGTGGAGAGCCAGCACACCCCGCGCAACACCATGCTGCGCGCGGTGCGCACCGGCAGCCCCGTCAAGGGCGGTGGCGTCCGCAAGGAGTACGACGACCTGGTGACGACCTGGGGCGTGCAGCCCCGGCTGGCCGTGCTGCTCGATGCCCGTGCGTGAGTCGCTGGGACGGGTGGTGGCCACGCTGGCGGTCGTCACGCCCTTCCTGCTCGGTGCCTCCAGCGGGCCTCCCGCGGCCGACGAGGGGGAGGTCGCGTTCCGCTTCACCGACCCCGAGATCATCGAGTCCAGCGGGCTCCTCGCGCTGGGCCGCGGGCCCGACCGGCGGTTCGTCACCGTCAACGACAGCGGCGACGCCGCGCGCGTCTTCGTGGTCGACGGTGACACCGGTGAGACCACGGCGGAGGTGACCTACCCCGGCGAGCCCGACGACGTCGAAGCACTGGCGCCTGCGGGGAGGGACGCCGTGTGGGTGGCCGACATCGGCGACAACACCCGCTCGCGCGGGAGCGTCTCGGTGCGCCGCGTCCCGCTCGACGGCTCGGCCGGCGCCGCCTTCGAGCTGACCTACCCCGGCGGCCCCCGCGACGCGGAGGCCCTGCTCACGCATCCGATGACCGGCCAGCTGCTCGTGGTCAGCAAGGTCGTCTTCGGCGGCCAGGTCTACGCCGCCCCCACCGACCTCTCGGCCGACCAGCCCAACGCGATGACGGCGCTGGGCGACGTGACGGGCATCGTCACGGACGCCGCCTTCTTCCCCGACGGCCGGCACTTCGTGGTCCGCACCTACACGCAGGCGGTGGTCTACGCGTGGCCCTCGATCGAGATGATCGGCACCTTCGAGCTGCCCGCCCAGCAGCAGGGCGAGGGGATCGCGGTGTCGTCCGACGGCGAGGTGTTCGTGAGCTCCGAGGGCCGCGAGGCGCCGGTGCTGCGGATCGACCTCCCCGGCGACGTGCTCAAGGAGATGGAGGCGCCCGAGCCGAGCGCGCCGCCCTCGCCGGAGCCGGAGCCGGACGAGCCGGTCGACGTCTTCGCCCAGGCCGCGGCCGACCGGCCCGTGCTGCCGTGGGCCGCGGGGCTCCTGGTCTTCCTGGCCCTCATCTGGGTCGCCGCGCGCGCATCTCGTCCGCCGCGCTGAAGCGGCGGACTGCAGGCCCGACCTAGGCTTGTGCCATGGCCCGGCTGCGCAGGACGTCCCCCGACCAGGTGGGCTGGACACGGCGGCGCGCCGGCAAGGGGTTCTTCTACCTCGACCAGCACGGCGAGCGGCTGCCGCCCGAGGCGGCCCAGCGCGTCCGGGAGCTGGTCATCCCGCCGGCCTGGCGCGACGTCTGGGTGACGCCGTACCCCAACGGACACCTGCAGGCGGTCGGCACCGACGACGCCGGGCGGCGGCAGTACCTCTACCACCCGGAGTGGCGGGCCCGGCGCGACGCCGAGAAGTTCGAGCGGATGGTGGCCTTCGGCAAGGCGCTGGCCAAGGCGCGCCAGCTCGTCGTCGCCGACCTCGGCCGCGAGGGCATGCCGATGGAGCGGGCCTGCGCGGCGGCCGTGCGCCTGCTCGACCTCGGCTACTTCCGGATCGGCAACGACGTGTACGCCGACGAGAACGGCAGCTTCGGGCTGACCACCCTGGAGCGCCGGCACGTGCGCCGCCGGCAGCACAAGCTGGTCTTCGCCTTCGTCGGCAAGTCGGGCGTCGAGCACGAGATCGAGATCGACGACCGGGTGGTCGTGGAGACGATCGAGGCGATGCGCCGCCGCCGGGGTGCCGACGCCCGCCTGCTGTCCTACCGCGACGGCCGTTCGTGGCGCTCGCTGCTGCCCGACCTGGTCAACGAGTACGTCAAGACCACCACCGGCCTGTCGGTCACCGCCAAGGACTTCCGCACCTGGCACGCCACCGTGCTGGCCGCCGCCGCGCTCGCCGAGACGCCCGAGCCGGGGCACACCAAGGCCTCGCGCAAGCGCGCGGTCGCCGGGGCGATGAAGGAGGTCGCCTCGTTCCTCGGCAACACCCCCACCCTGGCGCGGTCGGCCTACGTCGACCCCCGGGTGATCGAGGCCTACGAGGAGGGCCGCACCATCGCGAGCACGACGCGACGCACCTTCGACAACCCCGACGAGCGCCAGGCCGCCCTCGAGCGAGCCGTGCTGAAGCTGCTGAAGTGAGGCTGCTGACATGAGGCTGGAGGTCGTGCGGGGCGACATCGTCGAGCAGCACGTCGACGCGGTCGTGAACGCGGCCAGCCGCGCGATGCGCGGCGGCGGCGGGGTCGACGGCGCGATCCACCGGGCCGGTGGACCCGAGGTCCTGGCCGACTGCCGCCGGCGCTTCCCCCACGGCCTGGCCACGGGCGCGGCCGGCTGGACGACGGCCGGCGAGCTGCCCGCCCGCTGGGTCATCCACGTCGTCGGTCCCGATCACACCCGGGGTGAGACCGACCGCGCTCTGCTGACCGGCTGCTACGCCGCTGCGCTGGCGGTGGCCGACGAGCTGGGCGCCCGTACGGTCGCCTTCCCGCTGGTGAGCGCCGGCATCTACGGCTGGCCGCTCGACGACGCCGTCGCGGCCGCCGTGGAGACGCTGCGGGCCACCCCCACGGAGGTGGAGGTGGCCCGGATGGTGGCGTTCGGCGGCGCCGCCTACGACGCGCTGGTGCGCTCCACGACGTAGTCGATGCAGGCCGTGAGCGCCTCCACGTCGGCAGGGTCCACGGCGGGGTACATCGCGATCCGCAGCTGGTTGCGGCCCAGCTTGCGGTAGGGCTCGGTGTCCACGATCCCGTTGGCGCGCAGCGTCCTCGCGACCGCGTCGGCCGGGACGGCGTCGTCGAGGTCGATGGTGCCGACCACGAGCGACCGGTGCGCCGGCTCCGCGACGTACGGCGTCGTGTGGGGCTGCTTCTCGGCCCAGCCGTAGAGCGCTCCGGAGGAGGCGGTCGTGCGCTCGACCATGCCGTCGAGGCCGCCGTGGGCGTTCATCCAGTCCAGCTGCTCGGCCATCAGGAAGAGCGCGGCGACCGACGGGGTGTTGTAGGTCTGGTTCTTCGCGGAGTTGTCGATCGCGGTGGGCAGGTCGAAGAACGGCGGCACGTAGCGGCCGGTGGCCGCGATCTCCTCGACCCGGGCGAGCGCCCGCGGCGAGAGCACCGCCAGCCACAGCCCGCCGTCGGAGGCGAAGGACTTCTGCGGCGCGAAGTAGTAGGCGTCGACCTCCCGCAGGTCGACCGGCAGGCCGCCGGCGCCCGAGGTCGCGTCGACCAGCACGAGCGCGTCGTCGGCGATGCCGGCGGGACGGCGTACCGGCGCCATCACGCCGGTCGAGGTCTCGTTGTGCGCCCAGGCGTAGGCGTCGACGCCCTCCTCGGCAACCGGCTCGGGCAGCGAGCCCGGCTCGGAGGTGATGACCGAGGGGTCGGCGAGCCACGGGGCGGCCTTGGTGGAGGTGGCGAACTTCGAGGAGAACTCACCGAAGGCGAGGTGCTGGCTCCTCTCGCGGACCAGGCCGAAGGCGGCGATGTCCCAGAAGGCGGTGGCGCCGCCGTTGCCGAGGACCACCTGGTGGCCCTCGGGGAGGGAGAACAGCGCGGCGAGGCCCTCGCGCACGCGGCCGACGGTGTCCTTGACCGGGGCCTGGCGGTGGGAGGTGCCCATCAGGGACGTGCCGGTGGCGGCGAGGGCGTCGAGGTGGGCGGGGTGGATCTTCGAGGGCCCCGCGCCGAAGCGGCCGTCGGCGGGCTTGAGGCTGTCGGGGATCGTGATGGCGTCGGTCACCGGGATTCCTTGCGGGTGGTGGGCTCGGCAGGGGAGCGCTGGGATCGGGTGTGCCTGACGACGCTGTCAGCGCAGTCATCATGTCACTGCGGCGCCGGTCTCGTCCGATCGGTCCGGTTTCCGGCGTTCGGGGGCGCGGAGGCCCGCCTCCTCGTAGGTTCGCAGGTGCCGTTGGGAAGCGGTGCGGCTGCCGGGAAGCGGCCGGACGGAAGGAACCAGCATGCAGGGGAAGATCTTGGCGCGCCCGAAGGGGCTCGTCGTCAGCGCCGTCGTGGCGGTGCTGCTGGCCGCGGGATCACCCGCGCCCGCACCGGCGATGGTCGTCGACGACTACGCCGGCTACCAGCCGCAGCGCAACTGCGCGCGCGCCGACAAGCCGGGAGCCGTGGCGCTGGCGACGTGGCTGACCGCCCGCGGGGGCGGCTGGGGCGCCATCGCGCGACCGTGCGGAGGGGGTGTCTCGGAGCACTCGGAGGGCCGCGCGTTCGACTGGATGCTCGACGCCGGCGACCCGGCCGAGCGGGCGCTGGCCGACGCCACGCTGGCCGAGCTGTTCGCGCCGGACGCCGACGGCGACCCGCACGCCCTGGCCCGCGAGATGGGCATCATGTACATCATCTGGAACGACCGGATGTACGCCTCCTACGACCACTTCGTCGCCAAGCGCTACCGGAGCTCGTCGTGCCGCAGGCTGCGGACGTGCTCCGTCACCCTGCGGCACCGCGACCACGTGCACGTCTCGCTGAGCCGGCGCGGCGGCCGGGCGAGGACGAGCTGGTACCTCACCCGGCCGGGGGGCTGACCACGACGTGGCGCCGGGCGTCGGTCGGCGCACGGTGCGGCGAGGTGCCACCGCGTAGGTTCGCCTGCATGGACCTCGACCTGGCCGCGCTGCGCAAGGAGTACGCCGACGGGGGGCTGTCGGAGGACGATCTCGCCGACGACCCCTACGACATGTTCCACCGGTGGATGCGGGAGTCGCTCGAGGCGGGCGTGCACGAGCCGAACGCGCTGGTCGTCTCGACCGTGTCCGCCGATGGACAGCCGTCGTCGCGGATGGTGCTGCTCAAGGGCGTCGACGAGCGGGGCTTCCACTTCTACACCAACCGCACCTCGGCCAAGGGCGCCGACCTCGCCGCGAACCCGCGCTGCGCCCTGCTCTTCCCGTGGCACCCGCTGGAGCGCCAGGTGCGCATCACCGGCGTCGCGCACGACCTGCCGGACGCCGACGTGGCCGCCTACTTCGCCAGGCGGCCCCGAGGCTCGCGGCTGGGCGCGTGGGCCTCGCGCCAGTCCACCGAGGTGGCGTCGCGGCAGGAGCTCGGCGACGCCTACGACGAGGTGACAGCGCGCTTCGCCGACGCCGAGGAGGTGCCGGTGCCGCCGACGTGGGGCGGGTACGCCGTGCTGCCGAGCGAGATCGAGTTCTGGCAGGGCCGGCCGGGCCGGATGCACGACCGCCTCGTCTACCGGCGTGCTGCCCACGGAGCGGGCTGGAGCACGCACCGCCTCGCTCCCTGACCGGCCGGTCGGTCGGTCACCGGCTCACCGAGTCATGCGGGCAGCAGGGGCGCCAGGGCCGCGAGCTGCCGTCTCGACACCCACGAGGGGTTGGCGCCGGCCGGCATCCGCTGCACCTCCAGGTCGTCGATGCCCGCGGCGAGCAGCTCCCCGGCCGCGACCGGCTCGTCGAGGAGCGGCAGCTCCAGCGACACGACGCCGTCGTCCACCGGTCCGGTGAGGTGGCCGACGCCCCAGATGCCCCGCGTCGTACGGCGGCCGTCGCCGGACACCCAGAGCAGCACCGGGTCGCCCGCGGCCATCAGCTCCGCACGGTAGCCGCGGCTGACGCAGCGGCTGGTGATCGTGCCGCCGCCGCCCTCGATCAGCCTGAGCACCTCCGACCCTGGCTCGGGACGCGCCTTGATGAGCCAGGCGCCGAGGTCGTCGGGGGTGATGGAGCGGGTCACCTGCCCGTTCTACCACCGGGGCGATTAATCCCTTGGCCCCGCCGGAGGGGCGACGTACCGTGGTGGCACACGGGAAAGGAGGTGGTCCGAATAATGCAGAGCTTTCGGATGCGTGAGGTGACTGCTCGCTAGCAGCGCCTGCCAGTGGAAGGCGCGCGACCCGTTCGCAGGGTGCCGCTGGTGAATCCACAAGCAGTTGCCCGACCCGCAGGTCTCCCGGACTTCATCCCCGGGGGAGTCCCGCCGGCCCAGTCGTCTGGGCCGGGCAGGGACAGCCTGCGGGTCGCCGCTATCTCCGGACGTCGTCCCCGGCGCCCCGGGTGTCCAGGACCGCGGTCTCGTCGCCGGCGCGGGATGTCGCCGGCGCCGGCTTGAGGGCGAGCTCCGCCAGTGCGCTGAGGAGCACCCAGGAGATCGCGACCGCCACCAGGTAGCGGGTGAGCGCCTGGTCCAGCCGCAGCGACTGCTCGACGGCGAAGTCCCAGATGGCCGGCGAGCTGACCAGGGCGCCGGCGCCGAGCACCATCGGCGAGAAGGGGCTCATCCGAGCATCCCGGCCTGGATGGCGGCGGAGACGGTGCCGATGCCACGGACGTTCCCGGCGCCGAGCAGCTCGGGGTAGGACAGCACCGGGAGCCGGTCGAAGGTGGGGCGCACCATGCGGCGCAGGGCCGGCCTGATCTGCGGGGCGCAGGTCAGCACCGGGCGCAGGTTCTGGTTCTCCGCCTCGGTGGCGAACCGGGCGAGGTCCATGAGGACCTGCTGGCCCAGGACCGGGTCCAGGGCGATCACCGGCCCGTGCTCGGTGCCGCGCAGCGCCTCGAGCATCCGCTGCTCGAGCGCCGGCTCCAGGCTGATGACGTGCACGGTGTCCTCGACGACGTACGGCGCGACGATGGCCGGGCCGAGCGTGGTGCGCGCCGCCTCGACGAGGGCGTCGAGGTCGTGGGTCTGCGGCGCCTTCATCGACAGCGCCTCGAAGATCTGCACGAGGTCGCGGATCGAGACCTTCTCGTCGAGCAGGGACTGCAGCACGCGCTGCACCTCGCCCAGGCTGAGCTGGACGGGGGTGAGCTCCTCGACGACCACGGGATGGCTGCGCCGGACGACCTCGGTGAGCACCTTGACGTCCTCACGGCCCAGCAGGCGCGCGGCCTGGCTGGTGACGACCTCGGCCAGGTGGGTGGTGATGACCGACGCGCGGTCGACGACGGTGGCGCCGCCGAGCTCGGCCTGGTGGCGCATCGACGCCGGGATCCACTTGGCCTCGAGGCCGAAGACGGGCTCGACGGTCGGCGTCCCGGGGAGGGCGCCGAGCATGTCGCCGATCGCCAGCACGGTGCCGGCCGGCGCCTCGCCGCGGGCGACCTCGATGCCGAAGAGCCTGATCGCGTAGTGGTGCATCGGCAGCTCGATGTTGTCGCGGGTGCGCACCGGGGGGACGACGATGCCGATGTCGCCGGCGACCTTGCGGCGCAGCGCCTTCACCCGGTCGAGCAGGTCGCCGCCCACCGAGGGGTCGACGAGGTCGATCATGTCGGCGGCCAGCTCCAGGCCCAGCGGGTCGACCAGGATCTCGGCGGCCAGCAGCTCGGGGGAGTCCGAGGGCGGCTCGAGCTCCGCGGCGGCAGCCGCGGCCCCGACCGCTGGGTCGGGCGACTCGGGCACCCGCGTCGAGAACAGCAGCATGATGCCGCCGGCGATGAGGAAGGGGATCTTCGGCAGGCCGGGGATCAGGCAGAGGGTGAAGGCGGCGAAGCCCGACACCCGCAGCGGCATCTTGTTGGCGCCCATCTGGCGCAGGATGTCGGAGCCCATGTCGTCGTCGCCGGAGTTGCGGGTGACGATGAGGCCGGTGGCGACGGAGAGCAGCAGGGCGGGGATCTGGGAGACCAGGCCGTCGCCGATGGTCAGCAGGCTGTAGGTGCTGATGGCGTCGCCGAAGGACATGCCCTTCTGAGTCATCCCCACCGCGAAGCCGCCGATGAGGTTGACCAGCGTGATGACGATGGCGGCGATGGCGTCGCCCTTGACGAACTTCGAGGCGCCGTCCATCGCGCCGTAGAAGTCGGCCTCCTGGTGCACCTCGCTGCGGCGCAGCCGCGCCTCGTCCTCGGTGATGAGGCCGGAGTTGAGGTCGGCGTCGATGGCCATCTGCTTGCCGGGCATCGCGTCGAGGGTGAAGCGCGCGCCCACCTCGGCGACCCGGCCGGCACCGTTGGTGATGACGACGAACTGGATGATCAGCAGGATCACGAAGACGATGAGGCCGACGATGAGCGAGCCGCCGACCACGAAGTGGCCGAACGTGTCGATGACCTTGCCGGCGTACCCGTCGAGCAGGACCAGCCGGGTGGCGCTGACGTTGAGCGCGAGCCGGAAGAGGGTGAGCACCAGGATCACCGCGGGGAACGCCGCGAAGTCGAGCGGGCGGTGCACGAACATCGCGGTGAGCAGGACGAGCAGAGCGGCGGTGATGTTGAGCGCGATGAGCAGGTCCAGCACGATCGCCGGCAGGGGCACCACCAGCATCACGACGATGAAGACGATGCCGACCGGGACTGCCAGCTGGGTCAAGCCTTTGCGGGGCACGTGGATGCCTTTCGGGTCGCCGATGTGGCGGCCGTCCGTGGCGCGTGTCCGGACACCGTCCCTGTGTCCGAGGGTCCTATCGACCGGGGGCGGGTCCACCTGAGGGAATCGGGCGTCGCGGTCGCCCCCGGGGTACGGCGGGCAGCGGGGCCGCCGTGCGGGGGGAGTTGTGCTCGCCACCGCTGCGGCCGGCCCGGCGGCGGCTGATCACGAACGCGAGCACCTGCGCGACGGCGTGGAAGAGCTCGGCGGGCACCTCCTGGCCCACCTTGGTGGAGGTGTAGAGCGCGCGGGCGAGCGGCACGTCGCGCACCAGCGGCACGCCCTCCTCGGTGGCCTTCTCGCGGATCTTCGCCGCCACCGCGCCGGCACCGCGGGCCACCACGCGCGGCGCACCCTTCTCGGCCTCGTAGCGCAGCGCGATCGCGACGTGGGTGGGGTTGACCAGCACGACGTCGGCGGTCGGCACGTCGGCCATCATGCGGTTGCGTGCCGCGGCGAGCTGGCGGGAGCGGATGGCGCTCTTCACGAGGGGGTCGCCCTCGGTGTTCTTGTGCTCCTGCTTGACCTCCTCCTTGGTCATCCGCGTCTGCTTGCCCATCTTGCGCCGCGACATGGCGTAGTCGGCCACCGCCATCACCAGCCCGGCGACCGCGATGTTGCGGATCAGGCCGAGCGCGGTGGAGAAGAACTGGTCGATGACCACCGACATCGGCACCATGCCGCCGATCAGCGGCATCAGCGACCGGATGGCGCTGTAGACGAGCACGCCGACCAGGGCGCTCTTGATGAGCATCTTCGCGCCCTCCCAGAGCGCGTGGGGCCCGAAGACCCGCTTGGCGCCGGCGATCAGGCTGAGCTTGGACAGCTTCGGCTTCATCGACTTGGTGGCCAGGTAGAACCCGCCCTGGGCCAGGGTGGCCGCCACCCCCACCACCATCACGGCGGCGCCCAGCAGGACCAGCGTGCGGAAGACGTGCCACAGGCCGGAGGAGAGGACCTCCATCGCCATCGCGCCGTCGGCCTCGGCCGTGGCCGACAGGGCGGTGACCATCAGGTCGCGCAGCGCGCCGATCTCGTGGGTCATCAGCGGCGGCAGCGCCATGCCCACCAGCAGCATCGACGACCAGCCGCCGAGCTCCTGGGTGCGGGGGACCTGGCCCTCCTTGCGCGACTCCTTGCGCTTGCGCTCGGTGGGCTTCTCGGTCTTCTCCTCGCTCATCAGGCGGCTCCCGCGATCGTGGCCATCGCCTGGTTGGACAGGTCGACGAGCTCGGCCATCGCCTCCGGCAGGACGGGGAACGACAGGCCGACGAGGAGCAGGGTGAGCCCGATCTTGGCGGGGAACATCACGTTGATGGCGTTGAGCTGGGGAGCGACCTTGGTGAGCAGCGCCAGCCCGACGTCGGCGAGGAAGAGCACGGCGATCATCGGCAGCGCGATCTGCACGGCCGTGGCGAAGAACAGCTGCATCGCGGTGATGAGCATGCCCGGGCCGTTCGAGACGTCGGGCGTGCCGTCCAGGGGCAGGAACCGGAAGGTCTTGAGGAGCCCGCCGATGACGATGAGGTGGCCGCCGGAGGCGAAGAGCAGCATCGTGGCGAGCATCTGGTGGAACTTGCCGAAGACGGTGTTCATGTTCATCGACAGCGGGTCGTAGGCCTGGGCGAGGGCGAAGCCGCCGAAGGTGTCGATGAGCGCGCCGGCGGTGGTGATGGCCGCGAACATCAGGTAGGTGACGAAGCCCATCGACACCCCGATGGCCACCTGCGTGACCACTGTGGTGAGGAAGCCGAAGGTGTCGACGGGGATGTCGGCGTCGGCGAGCGAGGGGGCGACCGCCATCGCCAGGCCGAGGGAGAGAACGACCTTCGCCATCGCCGGCAGCGAGCGCGACGAGAACGGGGGCACGACGGCCATCCAGGCGATGATGCGCACCGAGGCGAGCAGCAGCGCCAGGGTCGGCTGGCCGGCCAGGGTCAGTTCCATCGCGCCGTCAGGCCAGCATCGAGGGCAGCGCCTCGAACAGGTCGAGCGTGAAGGTGATCAGGGTGTGCAGCATCCAGTTGCCGCAGACCAGCAGGGCCACGCCCACGCCGACCAGCTTGGGCACGAAGGAGAGCGTGAACTCCTGGATCTGGGTCATCGACTGGAACAGCGAGATCGCGAAGCCGATGACCAGCGAGGTGACCAGGATGGGCGCGGACAGCTTGAGCGCGACGACCATGGTGCGCAGCGCGAGCTCGATGATGACGGTGTCGGTCATGGCGGGGCGCGCCTATCCGTAGCTCGTGACGAGTGACTTGATGACCAGCGCCCAGCCGTCCACGAGGACGAACAGCAGGAGCTTGAAGGGCAGCGACACCATCACCGGCGGCATCATCATCATGCCCAGCGCCATCAGCGCCCCGCTGACGACGATGTCGATCACCAGGAAGGGGATGAAGACGATGAAGCCGATGATGAACGCCTGCTTGAGCTCGGAGAGGACGAACGCCGGGATCAGCGTGGTCATCCCCACCTCGGAGCGGTCCTCGGGGAGGTCGCGGCCCGCGACGTTGGTGAGCAGCATCAGCTCGTCGTCTCCGGACTGGTCGAGCATGAACTCGCGCAGCGGCTCGACGCCGTCCTCGTAGGCCAGCGTGGTGCTCTTGTCGCCGTCGAGGTAGGGCTGGAGCCCGAGGTCGTTCATCTGCGAGAGCACCGGCCCCATGATGAAGAGGCTCAGGAACAGCGCCAGCCCGGCGAGCACCTGGTTGTTCGGGATCTGCTGCAGCCCCAGGGCGTTGCGGGTCAGGCCCAGCACCACGAGGATCTTGGTGAAGCTGGTGCAGGTGAGCAGGATGGCCGGCAGCAGCGAGAGCAGCGTCATCGCGATGATGACGGTCACCGAGGTGCTCGGCTTGTCGGTCAGCCCGTCCAGGTCGATCTTGACCGAGGTGTCGTTGCCGGGACCCTGCGGACCCCGCGGGCCGTCCGGGGCCATCGGCAGGCCCGCCGAGACCGTCTCGACCGTCGCGGCCGACGCGGCCTCGGTGGGGGCGGACAGGCCGAGGGCGAACAGGCCCGCGACCACCAGCAGCAGGAACCCGAGTCGCTGCAGATGGGTCATGACACCCGCCGGGTGGCGGCGTCGAACGCCTGGCGCCACGTCTGCGGGCTGAGGATGGAGCCGGCCGCCGCGGCCGGGCGGTCCGCGGAGGCCGCGCCGTCGTCCTCGGCAGCCGTCCCGGTGTCCTTGGGACGGAAGATGCTGGTCGGCTCGGGGATGTCGACCTCGTCGGGGTCGAGCTCGGTGAGCAGGCTGACCTGCTGGTCGGTCGTGCCGAGCACCAGCACCCGGTCACCGACGGCCACCAGCGCCACCGAGCCGTTGCGGCTCAGCGACTGGCGGTGCAGCACGCGGATGGGGGCGCCGGCGCCGCTGGCCAGGCGCTTCGCGCTGAGGCGCGCGAGCAGCAGGAGGAGTCCGACCACGACCGCCAGGGAGAACACGAGTCGGACAGCGAGCTCGAGCACGACTCAGACCGCTGCCTTCTCATCGATGATCTCGGTGACGCGCAGGCCGAAGTCCTCGTCGATCACGACGACCTCGCCACGGGCGATGAGGCGGCCGTTGACCAGCAGGTCGGCCGGGCTGCCCGCCGCGCGGTCCAGCTCCAGGACGGCGCCGGGAGCCAGGGCGAGCAGGTCGCGCACCGTCATCCGGGTGCGGCCCAGCTCGACGGTGACCTCCATGTCGACGCCGTGGAGCAGCTCGATGCCGCGGCGGGGGACGTCGGCGAGCGAGGACGGACCGGACGGCGCGGCGACCGGCGCGGTGGCGGCCGCGAGAAGGGCGGTGGGCACCACCAGGGCGGCGACGGCCTGGCCGGCACCATGCAGGCCCACGACCGTGAAGGGCTCGCCCAGGTCCGGGACGACCTCGGCGGGGGAGAGCTGGAGGGCGACCTCGGCGCGGTGGCCCAGCGAGGCGGCGGCGGCGTCGAGCGCGGGCTGCACGGCGGCGGCGAGGTCCAGGCCGGCCACCGGGCTCGAGGAGAGGGCGTCCACGAGGTCGGCCCCGACGAGGATGCCGATGCGTCCACCACCGGAGACGCCGGCGACGGCGGCGCCGCCGAAGGTCGCGACGACGCTGAGGTCCCCCACCTGCGGGTCGCCGGCGACGAGCGGGTTGACCGAGGGCAGCACGCCGGCGGCGGCGGTCGCGGCGGCGACGGCGGCGGCGACGGCGGCGGCGGACGCCGTACCGGCGAGGTGGTCGGTGGGTGCGGGCATGCTCAGTCCTCCTGGGGGCTGGCCGCGACGATGAGCGCCGCGAGTCGGTTGCGCGTGGAGCCGGCGGTGGCGTGGGCGAACGGCGTGTCGTCGACGGCGACGTCGAGCGGCGCCGACGCCGGGTGGGTCAGGCGCAGCACGTCGCCGACCTGCACGCCGGAGAGCGCGTCGGGGTCGAGCTTGGTGCTGCGGAAGCGCACCGCGACGTCGACGGGGACGTCGTTGAAGGCCTCGGACAGCAGCTCGGCGGCCTGGGCGCGCTGGGCGCGCTCCCGGTCCGAGACCGGGGCCGGTGCGGCCGCCTTGGCGAGGTGGGGCTGCAGGCCGCTGAACGGCAGGCAGACCGTCATGGTGGTGGTGCGGGTGTCGATGCGCAGGTCGAAGGTGCCCACGACCATCACGTCGGCGGCGCCGGCCACCTGCGCGAACTGGGGGCTGTACTCGATGCCGGTGACGGTGGGGGCGAGGTCGAGGATCGCGGCGAGGCTGTACGTCATCTCGCCGAGCAGGCGCTCCACGAACGTCTTGACGATGGCGCTCTCGATGTCGGTCAGCGGGCGCACCGGCTGCTGGTCCATGCCCGGGCCGCCGAGCATGTGGTCGACGCAGGCCATGGTGGCCGGCAGGGGGATCTCGAGGACCCCGTGCCCGGGCATCGGGTCGGCGGAGAACTTGGTGAGGTACGTCGGGGCGTCGAGGGAGTCGACGTACTCGGCGTAGCTGCGCTGGTCGATGGTCAGCAGCTGCACCTGGCACACCGTGCGGAGGGCGGAGGTGAAGACGGTCGTGGCCTGGCGGGCGAAGCCGTCGAAGCCCATCTGCAGGATGCGCGAGTGCTCGCGCGAGAGCTGGATGGGGCGGCGGAAGTCGTAGGCGACGGCCGGGACCGATCGGGCACGCCGACGTGCACGAGAGCCGTGGGCGGAGCTCGTGGCGGGGGGCGCGGAGTTCTTCACGCAGGCCGTATCGGCCGTCGTGGGCCGGACCTGAGAGGAACCTTTTACCTTCTCGTGGCGGCTCCGGTCACTGGGTCACGAACTCGGTGAAGTACACGTCCATCACCTCGTGGTGGTAGACCTCCTCGAGGTGGTGCAGCAGGTCCTTCTTCAGCTCCTGACGCTGCTTGCCGGTGTTGATCTCGGTCATCTCCCGACCGCTGAACAGGTCGATCGCCGCGTCGAGGGCCTTGCTGCCGTCGGCGCCCTCGTGCACGTCCGCGGTGAACTGCAGGGCCATGCCCAGGCGCAGGTAGTGGCCGCCCTCGAGGTTCAGCTGGATCGGGTCCAGGGTGAGGACCTCGCCGGCCACCGGCTCCGGCGGCGGGCCGGCGGGCTTGAGGAAGAACCAGGCGGCACCGCCCACGACGAGCAGTGCGACGAGGACCAGGACCAGCTTCTTCCTGCCGCCCTTCTTCCCGCCCTCTGCCTCCGGGGCATCGGCCGCCGTGCCGGGGGCGATGGTGCTGACGCTCATGAGTGCGCTCCTTGGGCTCCTGCTGGGGCAGCCGCGGAGGTCGCCGCTGCGGTGGTGGGGCTGTCGACGACCTCGTCGATGAGCTCGCGGGTCTCGGACGGGAGGGAGGTGAGGATGACGATGTCGACCCGCTTGTTGACGGCCTGCGAGCCCGGCTCCTGCGGGTCGACCAGGGGTCGCTCGTGGCCGAAGGCGGAGGCGGTGAGCCGCCTGCCCGGGATGTCCCACCGCTCGCCGAGCCGGCGCAGCACCGTGACGGCCCGGGCGGCGGAGAGCTCCCAGTCGGTGGGGTAGTTCGCCGGCTTCACCTTCACCTGGTTGGTGTGGCCGTCGATCTGGAGCTTGTCGGGGATGTCCTCGAGCGCCGGGGCGAGGGTGTCGACGACCTGCTCGCCGCGTTCGGTGAGGGTGGCGACGTTGGGTGCGAAGACGACGTGGCGCGAGACCAGGCTGATCACCAGCCCGCGCTCGTCGATGGCGGTGCGGACGTCGTCCTCGAGGCCGTGCTCACGCAGCGCCCGCTCGAGGCGGTCCAGCACCTCCTGGAGCCTGTTCACCTCGGCCTGCGCGTCGGCGTACTTGCGCTGCTGCTCGAGCCGGGCGTTCTCCGACACGGCGCGGCTGACCCGGTCGCGCAGCGCGGGGTCCATCTGCGCGGTCTGCGCCTGCGGCGTGATCGACTCCGCGACCGCCGAGCCGGGCTGCTCCAGGATGGAGGAGCCGCCGTCGAGCATCGCCTCCGGCTGGCCGAAGCCTGCGGCGAGGCCGGACTTCAGCTCGTTGAACTTGCGCTCGTCGACCTGGCTCATCGCGAACATCACGATGAAGAGCACCATCAGCAGCGTCACCATGTCGGCGTACGTCACCAGCCAGCGCTCGTGGTTCTCGTGCTCCTCCTCCTCGTGGCGGCGGCCACGCCTGGCGCCCGACACGTCAGGCCGCCTGCTTCTGGGCGGACTTCGCGGCCTCCTCCTCCGCGCCCACGGGGAGCAGGGAGTAGAGCTTGGCCGCGACGACACGGGGGTTGGAGCCGGACTGGATGGCCGCGACGCCCTCGATCACCAGCTCCATGCGGGTGACCTCGAGCTCGCTGAGGCGCTTGAGGCGGCTGGCGATGGGCAGCCAGATGACGTTGGCGGACATGACGCCCCACAGGGTGGCGATGAACGCGGCGGCGATCAGGTGGCCCAGCTCCTCGGGCTCCGCGAGGTTCTCCAGCACGTGCACCAGGCCCATGACGGTGCCGATGATGCCGATCGTGGGGGCGTAGGCGCCGGCGTCGGCGAAGAACTTGGCCGACTGCTTGTCGGTGGCCCTCTTCGCGTAGACCTGACCCTCCAGGATCTCGCGGACCTCCTCGGGGTCCGTGCCGTCGATGGCCATCGAGACCCCGCGCACCAGGAACGGGTCGTCGAGGTCGGCGACCATCTCCTCCAGGGCCAGGAGGCCCTCGCGGCGCGCCTTGTCGGCGAGCGCGACCACGGTGGGCACCACGTCGTGGGCCGGCTGGACCTTGCCCAGGAAGGCGGTCTTCAGCGCGGCGAAGGAGCGCTTGGCATCGGGGACCGTGCTGCCGGCGAGGCAGACGAGCAGGGTGGTGCCGAACACCAGGAGCAGCGGCGGGATGAGCAGCAGGCTCATCGGGTTGCCGCCCTCCATGATGTTGGCGACGATGACGACGACGAAGCCGAGGCCGATGCCGATCAGGGTTGCCGGATCCATCAGAGCCGTCCTGCCTCGGGGTGGGCGGACCGGCCCCCGGGCGTGTGCGGCAGCTCGGCGACCGACGCGAGGCGCGGCGTCGTCGGGGCGGCCTGCGGGTCGGGGGTCGGGCGGCCGAGCACCAGCTGCGGGTTCTCGGCGACCAGGGCAGAGAGGGCGATGGTCTCGGCACGGTGGGCCCGGATGGCGGCCACGACCTCGGCGAGGGTCTCGAGGACGACGTACTTCTTGCCGTCGACCATCGAGATCACCGTGTCCGGCGTGGAGTCTGCGCGCTCGATCAGGTCGGAGTTCAAGGCGAACTCCGTGCCTGAGAGGCGCGTGAGCGTGATCATTCGGGTGCACCGTCCTTGTGCTGTTCCAGGAACCGTCCGTGGTTCCCTCGCACCTCTCCATCGGCCCGGCAGGTGCCGACCTGAGGGGATTTCGCCCGCCCGATGGTGGGGGTGCCCCGCCGTCGGCCTCGGGGTAGTCAGGCGCGAAATGGCTGTCGTACCGGGCGATCTGCAGCCACTTCGCGGCTGACTATCCCGGCGGTACGCCGCCCACCACCCGGGCTGCACGACGGTTCGTGTTCGGACCTCTCGGCCGGGCCGGCCGGCCCGGGAGTCCCGCCGCCCGGCAACCGCAACGGGCGCGGCCGACCCCCGTGGGTCCGACCGCGCCCGCCGAGGGGTGCAGGAGTCAGCGCTTGATGTTGACGAGCTCCTCGAGCACCTGGTCGGAGGTGGTGATGACGCGGCTGGAGGCCTGGAACCCGCGCTGGGCGAGGATCAGGTTGGTGAACTCGGCGGCGAGGTCGACGTTCGACATCTCGACCGCACCGCCCAGCAGGGAGCCGCGGCTGCCCTGGCCGGAGACGCCGAGCTCGACGTCGCCGGAGTTGGCCGACGCGCGGAAGCTCGTGTCGCCGACCTTCTCCAGGCCCATCGGGTTGTTGAAGTCGGCGATGGCCACCTGCTTCATGTCGCGCTGCACGCCGTCGGAGAAGACACCGCGCAGGACGCCGGTCTTGCCGATCGTGTAGGACTTCAGCTCGACCCCGGCCGGCACCGGCGGGGTCAGGCCGGCCGTGTCCAGGGTGATGTCGACCAGGCCACCGGTGGGGGCGCCGGCGGCGTCGAGGGCGTAGCCCTGCACCCGGGAGCCGTTGGGGGCGACCAGGGAGCCCGCCTCGTCGAAGTTGAACGCGCCGGCGCGGGTGTAGAGCTGCTCGCCGTTGGCCTCGACCACGAAGAAGCCGTCGCCCTGGATCATCAGGTCGGTCGCCCGGCCGGTGGTCTGCGCGGAGCCCTGGTTGAAGTTGGTGTTGGTCGCGGCGAGCTGCACGCCGAGCCCGATCTGGATGGCGTTCGTGCCGCCCTGGCCGGCGTTGGCGCCCGAGGAGCTGGTCAGCATCTGGCTCAGGGTGTCCTTGAAGACGGTGTTGCTGGCCTTGAAGCCGGTGGTGTTCGCGTTGGCGATGTTGTTGCCGGTGACGTCGAGCATGGTCTGGTTGACGCGGAGGCCGCTGATGCCGGCGAAGAGGGAGCGAAGCATGGGAGGTCCTTTCGGGTCCGCTCAGGCGGAGGGGGTGGTGGATGCGGTGGTGGAGGAGGCGGGCGCGGTGGCCACGGACTGCACGGAGCCCAGCGGCACCGCCGTGCCGGCGATGTCGAGCACGGGACCGTCGGCGCCGAAGGTGACACCGGAGACCAGCCCGCCGGCGGCGACACCGGTCTGGTCGAGGTAGCTGACCTGCTTGCCCACCAGGCTCGTGGCGCCGAAGGCCATCTGGGTGGCGACGAGCTGCGAGGTCTGGTCGGCGACCGCCTGCATCTTCTCCAGCGCGGTGAACTGGGCCGACTGCGCCAGGAACTGGCTGGAGTCGGTCGGGTTCATCGGGTCCTGGTACTTCATCTGCGCCACCAGGAGCTGCAGGAACATCTCCTTGTCACCAGCGGCGGCCGGCGTCGTGGTGGTCGTGATCGGGCCGAACATGCCGGTGGGTGTGGTGGTCTCCACGGCGGGGATGGACACTGCTGCCTCTCAGACGGTGACGTCGACACCCGCGGGGCGGGCGGTGCGTACCGGGTCGTGCGGGCCGGGGAGAGCACCCCGGGGTCCGCTGGTCGAGCCGTCCGTGGCGTGGTGACCGTCGCGCATCCGTGCGTCCTGGCCGTGCTGGCGCCCCTGCTGGGCGTCGTACCCGCTGCGCCCCGGGCCGGAGCGGTCGCTCCCCGGGTCGGCGGAGCTCATGGTGGCGCCGCCCGCGGTGGTGTCGCGTACGGCGAGGCTCGCGTCCCCGGCGCCGGCGGCGGTGAGCAGCCGGCGGAGCTCGGGAAGGCTGTCGGCCATGATCCGGCCCGCCTCGGTGGCGGCGTGGATGCTGACCTTCATCTCCCCGCCGCGCACCACGAGGGTGACCCGGACGTCGCCCAGGGTCTCGGGGTGCAGGTTGAGGGTGATGCGGTGGACGCCCTCGCCCGCCGAGCTGGCGCGCAGGGCCAGCCTCCCGATCTCCGGGAAGACCTGGGCGGTGACCTGGTCGGGCACGTGGCTGGGGCCCCCGTGCACCGGGGCGGTGAGGACCGGGGCGACCGGCGCCGGCGGGGCGGCGGGCGCCGCCGACAGCGGGGCCTGCAGCGCCGGCACGGGCG
>NZ_CADCUP010000147.1 GCF_902805925.1 uncultured Nocardioides sp. | reverse complement strand
AACCGGTCGGTGCCGGCGCCTGGGGGACGAGCCCCGGTCAGTCGCGGCGGTAGGCCGGCGCGACCTCGTTGATCGCGTCACCCATCTTGTGGATCCGCAGCGCGTTGGTGGAGCCGGGGATGCCGGGAGGTGCGCCGGCGATGATGACCACCCGCTCGCCCTCCTTGACCCGGCCGATCTTGAGCAGCTGCTCGTCGACCTGGCGCACCATCTCGTCGGTGTGCTCGACCGTGGCGGTCTTGAACGTCTCCACGCCCCAGGTCAGCGCCAGCTGCGAGCGGACGACGGCCTCGGGGGTGAAGGCGAGCACCGGGATCGAGCCGCGGTAGCGCGCCAGCCGGCGGGCGGAGTCGCCGCTCTGGGTGAAGGCGACGAGGTACGACGCACCGATGCGCTCGGCGACCTCCGCCGCCGCCTTGGCGATCACCCCGCCGGTCGTGCGCGGCTGCCAGTCGATCGCCGCCATGCTGTCGAGCCCGTGGTCCTCGGTGGAGCTGATGATCCGGGCCATGATCTCGACGGTCCCGAACGGGTGCGCGCCCACGCTGGTCTCCCCCGACAGCATCACGGCGTCGGCGCCGTCGAGGACCGCGTTCGCGACGTCGGAGGCCTCGGCCCGGGTGGGCGCGGGGTTGGTGATCATCGACTCCAGCATCTGGGTCGCGACGATGACCGGCTTGGCGTTGCGCCGCGCCCGCTCCACGATCTGCTTCTGGATGAACGGCACGTCCTCGAGCGGGCTCTCCACGCCCAGGTCGCCCCGGGCCACCATGAAGCCGTCGAACGCCTTGACGATCTCGTCGAGGTTCTCGATGGCCTGCGGCTTCTCGATCTTGGCGATGAGCGGCACCATCACGCCCTCCTCGCGCATCACCTCGCGCGCGGCCTCGGCGTCGGCGCCCGAGCGCACGAAGGACAGCGCCACGAAGTCGACGGTGAGGTGCAGGGCGAAGCGGAGGTCCTCGATGTCCTTCTCCGACAGGGAGGGCACGGAGACGGCGACGCCGGGCAGGTTGATGCCCTTGTTGTTGCTCACCGGACCGCCGACGACGACCTCGGTGGTGACGTCGGTGTCGCCCACCTCGCGCACCGTGAGCCGGACCTTGCCGTCGTCGATGAGGATCGGGTCGCCGGGCGAGACGTCGCCGGGCAGGCCCTTGTACGTCGTGCCGCAGATCTCCGCGTCGCCGAGCACGTCGCGCGTGGTGATGGTCCACGTCTGCCCGACCTCGAGCGTCACGGGGCCGTCGGCGAAGGTCTCGAGCCGGATCTTGGGCCCCTGGAGGTCGGCGAAGATGCCGACCCCGTGCCCGACCGCGTCGGCCGCCTCCCGCACCAGCCGGTAGCTGCGGGCGTGGTCGTCGTGGGAGCCGTGGCTCATGTTCAGCCGCGCCACATCCATGCCCACGTCCACCAGCCGGCGGATCTGCTCCGGGGTCGACGTGGCGGGGCCGAGGGTGCAGACGATCTTTGCTCTACGCACGCGTCGACTCTAGCCGAGATTGGAACGATCCAACAAGCTGCCCGGGCGTCCTGGACGGTGAGGTCAGACCGTCAGCGGCCGTGCCGTCGGCGAGATCGGCGAGGGCAGGGCGGTGGAGCCGGTGAGATAGGTGTCCACGGCGGCGGCCGCGGCGCGCCCCTCGGCGATCGCCCACACGATCAGCGACTGTCCGCGGCCCGCGTCGCCGGCGACGAACACGCCGGGCACCGAGGAGGAGTACCGCTGGTCGCGCGCGACGTTGCCGCGCTGGTCGAGCTCGACGCCGAGCTGCTCCACGAGGCCCGCCTTCTCCGGGCCGGTGAAGCCCATGGCGAAGAGCACCAGCTCGGCCGGGATCTCCCGGTCGGTGCCGGGCACCGGCTGGAACCGCTCGTCCACGTCGACCACCCGCAGCGCCCGAACCCGGCCCTCCTCGTCACCGAGGAACTCGGTCGTGGACGTGGCGTAGACGCGCTCGCCCCCCTCCTCGTGGGCCGAGGACACCCGGAACGTCATGGGGTACGACGGCCACGGCTGGCCCGTGGGCCGCGCCTCCGGCGGCTGCGGCATGATCTCGAGCTGGGTGATGGACGCGGCCCCCTGGCGGATCGAGGTGCCCAGGCAGTCGGCGCCCGTGTCGCCACCACCGATGATGACGACGTTGCGCCCAGCAGCGGTGATCTGCCCCTCGACCTCCTCCCCCAGCGACGACCGGTTGGACTGCGGCAGGAACTCCATCGCCTGGTGGATGCCGGTGAGCTCGCGCCCCGGCACGTCGAGGTCGCGGGCCAGTGTGGATCCCATCGCCAGCACGACGGCGTCGTACCGCTCGCGCAGGCGGTCGCCGGTGAGGTCGTCCTGGCCGACGCTGACGCCGGTGCGGAACACCGTGCCCTCGCGGCGCATCTGGTCGACGCGCCGGTCGAGGTGCTTCTTCTCCATCTTGAACTCGGGGATGCCGTAGCGCAGCAGGCCGCCGATCCGGTCGTCGCGCTCGTAGACCGCGACCGTGTGGCCGGCGCGGGTGAGCTGCTGGGCGGCGGCGAGCCCGGCGGGGCCGGACCCGACGACGGCGACCGTCCTGCCCGAGAGCCACTCGGGCGGCTGCGGCCGGACGTTGCCCTGCTCCCAGGCGCGGTCGATGATCGAGACCTCGACGTTCTTGATGGTCACCGGGTCCTGGTTGATGCCGAGCACGCAGGCGGTCTCGCAGGGTGCGGGGCAGAGGCGACCGGTGAACTCCGGGAAGTTGTTGGTGGCGTGGAGGCGCTCGATGGCGTCCTCCCAGTCGTCGCGCCACACCAGGTCGTTCCACTCGGGGATCAGGTTGCCGAGCGGGCAGCCCTGGTGGCAGAACGGGATGCCGCAGTCCATGCACCGACCGGCTTGCGTGGTGATGATCGGCAGCAGCGCACGCCCGACGCCGTCGGGGTACACCTCGTTCCAGTCGCGCACCCGCTCCGCGACGTCGCGGCGCGAGGCGACCTGGCGCTCGTGCTTGAGGAAACCCTTGGGGTCAGCCATGAAGAACCTCCATGATGCGATCGGCGGCCTCGTCCTCGGTCAGGCCCTCCGCGAGCGCCTCCGCGCGGGCGTCGAGCACCCGCTTGAAGTCGCGCGGCATGACCAGCCGGAAGCGGTCGCGTGCCGAGGCCCAGTCGTCGAGCAGCGCCCGGGCGATGGTGGACGCGGTCTCGTCGTGGTGGCGCCCGACGAGCTCGCGCAGCTCCGCGGCGCGGTCGTCGTCGAGCGGGGTCAGCTCGACCAGGTCGGGGTTGACCCGGTGCTCGTCGAGGTCGAGGACGAAGGCGTAGCCGCCGGACATGCCGGCCGCGAAGTTGCGGCCGGTGGGTCCCAGGACGACCACCCGCCCGCCCGTCATGTACTCGCACCCGTGGTCGCCGACACCCTCGACCACGGCGGTGGCGCCGGAGTTGCGGACGCAGAACCGCTCCCCCACGACGCCGCGCAGGAGGATCTCGCCCGACGTGGCGCCGTACCCGATGGTGTTGCCGGCGATGACCTGCTCCTCGGCGGCGAACGTCGCGGACTCGTGGGGGCGGACGACGAGCCGGCCGCCGGAGAGGCCCTTGCCGACGTAGTCGTTGGCGTCCCCGACCAGGCGCAGCGTCACCCCGCGCGGCACGAAGGCACCGAACGACTGGCCCGCCGAGCCGGTCAGCGTCAGGTCGATCGTGTCGTCGGGCAGGCCGGCACCGCGGTACCGCTTGGTGACCTCGTGGCCGAGCATGGTGCCGACCGTCCGGTTGACGTTGCGCACGGCGACCTCGGCACGCACCTGCTCGCCGTGCTCGAGCGCCGGGCGGGCGATCTCGATGAGCTCGACGTCGAGGGCCTTGTCGAGGGCGTGGTCCTGGGACTTGGTGCAGCGCAGGTCCTGGTCGGCGAACTGCTCGGCGAGGTCGACCCGGTGGAGCATCGGCCGCAGGTCGAGGCCGGTGGCCTTCCAGTGGTCGACGGCCTGGGTGACGTCGAGGGCGCCGACCTGGCCGATCGCCTCGTCGAGGGTGCGGAAGCCCAGCTCGGCCAGGATCTCGCGGACCTCCTCGGCGACGTACTCGAAGTACGTCACGACGAACTCCGGCTTGCCGGTGAAGCGCTCGCGCAGCACGGGGTTCTGCGTGGCCACGCCCACCGGGCAGGTGTCGAGGTGGCAGACCCGCATCATGATGCAGCCGCTGACCACCAGCGGCGCGGTCGCGAAGCCGTACTCCTCGGCGCCCAGCAGGGCGGCGATGACGACGTCGCGGCCGGTCTTGAGCTGCCCGTCGGCCTGCACCACGATCCGGTCGCGCAGGCCGTTGAGCAGGAGCGTCTGCTGCGTCTCCGCCAGGCCGAGCTCCCACGGGCCGCCGGCGTGCTTGAGCGACGTCAGCGGCGAGGCTCCGGTGCCGCCGTCGTGGCCGGAGACCAGCACCACGTCGGCGTGCGCCTTGGAGACGCCGGCCGCCACCGTGCCCACCCCCACCTCGGCGACGAGCTTGACGTGCACGCGCGCCGACGGGTTGGCGTTCTTGAGGTCGTGGATCAGCTGGGCGAGGTCCTCGATCGAGTAGATGTCGTGGTGCGGCGGCGGGCTGATGAGGCCCACGCCCGGCGTGGAGTGCCGCGTGGTGGCGATCCACGGGTAGACCTTGTGGCCCGGCAGCTGACCACCCTCACCGGGCTTGGCGCCCTGCGCCATCTTGATCTGGATGTCGTCGGCGTGGGTGAGGTACTCGCTGGTGACGCCGAAGCGGCCCGAGGCGACCTGCTTGATCGCGGAGCGCCGCTCCGGGTCGTGGAGGCGGTCGGAGTCCTCGCCGCCCTCACCGGTGTTGGACTTGGCGCCCAGCCGGTTCATGGCGATGGCGAGGGTCTCGTGCGCCTCCTGGCTGATCGAGCCGTACGACATCGCGCCGGTGGAGAAGCGCTTGACGATCTCGGAGACCGGCTCGACCTCGTCGAGGCTGATCGGCGCCCGAGCCCCCTCCCTGAACCGGAACAGGCCACGCAGCGTCATCAGGCGCTCGGACTGCTCGTCGACGGCGTGGGTGTACTGCTTGAAGATGTCGTAGCGCCCGTTGCGGGTGGCGTGCTGGAGGCGGAAGACCGTCTCGGGGTCGAAGAGGTGCGGCTCCCCGTCGCGGCGCCACTGGTACTCGCCGCCGGTCGCCAGCTCACGGTGCGCCGGCGCGATGCCGCCGCGGGGGTACGCCGTGGCGTGGCGCCGCGCGACCTCCTCGGCGATGGTGTCGAGCTCGATGCCGCCGAGCTTGGACACGGTGCCGGTGAAGTACTTGTCGACCACGCTCTGGGAGAGCCCGACGGCCTCGAAGATCTGCGCGCCGGTGTAGGAGGCCACGGTGGAGACGCCCATCTTGGACATCACCTTGAGCACGCCCTTGCCGAGGCCCTTGACGAGGTTCCGCACCGCGACCTCGGGCTCGATCTTGACGTAGTAGCCCTCGCGCGCCAGGTCCTCGACCGACTCCATGGCCAGGTAGGCGTTGACGGCGGCCGCGCCGTACCCGATGAGCAGGGCGACGTGGTGGACCTCGCGCACGTCCCCGGCCTCCACGATCAGGCCGACCTGGGTGCGGGTCTTCTCGCGCACCAGGTGGTGGTGGACGGCGCCGGTCAGCAGCAGCGACGGGATCGGCGCGAGCTCGGCGGTGCAGTGCCGGTCGGAGAGCACGATGATGCGGGCTCCCCCGGCGATGGCCTCCGACACCTCGGCACAGATCTCGTCGAGACGCGAGGCCATCGCGGCGCCGCCGCCCTCGACCTCGTAGAGGCCGCGGGAGACGTGGGTGATGAAGCCCGGCATGTCGCCGTCCCGGTTGATGTGGCGGATCTTGGCCAGGTCGTCGTTGGAGATCACCGGGAACGGCAGCACCACCTGGCGGCACGACGCGGGGGTCGGTGAGAGCAGGTTGGCCTCGGGGCCGATGGTGCCCGCCAGCGAGGTCACGAGCTCCTCGCGGATCGCGTCCAGCGGCGGGTTCGTGACCTGCGCGAACAGCTGCGCGAAGTAGTCGAAGAGCAGGCGCGGCTTCTGCGACAGGGCGGCGATCGGGGTGTCGGTGCCCATCGACCCGAGCGGCTCGGCGCCGGTGTTGGCCATCGGGGTGAGCAGGACCCGCAGCTCCTCCTCGGTGTAGCCGAAGACCTGCTGGCGGCGGGTCACCGAGGCGTGGGTGTGCACGACGTGCTCGCGCTCGGGGATGTCGTCGAGGTGGATCTGGCCGGCGTGCAGCCACTCGTCGTACGGGTGCGCGGCGGCCAGCTCGGCCTTGACCTCCTCGTCCTCGATGATGCGGTGCTCGTCGGTGTCGACGAGGAACATCCGGCCCGGCTGGAGCCGGCCCTTGCGCACGATCGTGGCGGGGTCGAGGTCGAGCACGCCGACCTCCGAGGCCAGCACCACGAGACCGTCGTCGGTGACCCAGTAGCGCGAGGGGCGCAGGCCGTTGCGGTCGAGCACGGCGCCGATCTGCGAGCCGTCGGTGAACACCACGCACGCGGGGCCGTCCCACGGCTCCATGAGCGCGGAGTGGAACTCGTAGAACGCCTTGCGGGAGGCGTCCATCTCGGTGTGGTTCTCCCACGCCTCCGGGATCATCATCAGCACCGAGTGCGGCAGGGAGCGGCCGCCCATGTGCAGCAGCTCGAGCACCTCGTCGAACGACGCCGAGTCGGAGTGGCCGGGCGTGCAGATGGGGTAGAGCCGGTCGAGCTCGCCGGGGACGAGGTCGGACCGGAGCAGCGCCTCGCGGGCCCGCATCCAGTTGCGGTTGCCCATCACCGTGTTGATCTCGCCGTTGTGGGCGATGAAGCGGAAGGGGTGCGCCAGCGGCCAGCTCGGGAACGTGTTGGTCGAGAAGCGCGAGTGCACCACGGCCATCGCCGAGGCCACCCGCTCGTCGAGCAGGTCGGGAAAGAAGTGGTCGAGCTGGTCGGTGGTGAGCATGCCCTTGTAGGCCAGCGTGCGCGACGACAGCGACGGGAAGTAGACGTCGGTCTCGTGCTCGGACCGCTTGCGCAGGCAGAAGGCCAGCCGCTCGAGGGCCATGCCGCCGACGCGCCTGCCGGCGCCCGCGACGAAGAGCTGGACGAACGTCGGCATCACGCTCCGGGCGGTGGCACCCAGGACGTCGGGCTGCACGGGCACCTCGCGCCACCCGAGGACGGCCAGGCCCTCCTCGGCGGCGATCTGCTCGATGCGGGCCCGGGTCTTGGCGACCTGCTCGGCGTCGCCGGGGACGAAGGCGGTCCCCACGGCGTAGGAGTGCTGCGGCGGGAGCGCGAAGTCGACCTCGGCACGCAGGAACGCGTCGGGCACCTGCAGCAGGATGCCCGCTCCGTCGCCGGAGCTCACCTCGGCGCCCGCAGCGCCGCGGTGGTCGAGGTTGCGCAGGGCGGTGAGCGCCTTGGCCACGATGTCGTGGCTGGCCACACCGGTCAGGGTGGCGACGAAGGCCACGCCGCAGGCGTCGTGCTCGTGGCGGGGGTCGTAGAGCCCTTGGGGCGCCGGGAACGCGTGCATGTGCCTTCTCCCGTCGTCGTCTGCGCCCACGTCGTGGGCGACCTGGCAGTGCACCCGGATCGGTGCGGGGTGGAGCGGTGGTGCTGCGCGGGACGACGTTGGCCCTAGCCGCGCGGGAAGGCTATCACCGGGATCCGGCGCACGAGACGCGCGTTTCGAGCCATGGACAGGCTCGTGCCGACGCGCGGGAGCGGCGTCAGGCGGAGGGGTCGCCGGCACGCTTCTCGCCGCCGGTCTCCTCCAGCACGGGCTCCTCCACCGGCTCCCCCGCCGGCTCCTCCGTAGGCTCATCGAGCTCCGCCGCGGCCGCGTCGTCGCCGGCGCCGGGGCGGTCGGTGTAGGCCGTCTCCTCGCGACCCGGCCTCGCCCGCAGCGACCAGGCGAAGTACGCCGCGGCGAGGACGAACAGCACGATCGAGGTCCACACGTTGAGCCGCAGCCCCAGGACGTCGTTCATCTGCACGGTGTCGATGCGGAGGTACTCGATCCAGCCGCGGCCGAGCGTGTAGGCCATGACGTACAGCGCGACCACCCGGCCGTGTCCCAGCCGGAGCCGGCGGTCGACCAGGACCACCACGACGAAGGCGGCGAGGTTCCACGCGAACTCGTAGAGGAAAGTGGGGTGGAAGGTGGCGAAGCCCTCGAAGCCCGGCGGCCGGTGGGCCGCGTCGATCTCGAGGGCCCACGGGAGGTCGGTGGGCCGGCCGAAGAGCTCCTGGTTGAACCAGTTGCCCCACCGGCCGATCGCCTGCCCCACGAGGACGGCGGGGGCCAGCGCGTCGAGCATCGGCAGCAGCCGGATGCCCTTGCGCCGCGCGCCGATGGCCGCGCCCAGGGCGCCGAGCGCGACGGCGCCCCAGATGCCCAGGCCGCCGCGCCAGACGTAGAGCGCCGTGACGGGGTTGCGGCCCTCCCCGAAGTAGAGCTCGTAGTCGGTGAGCACGTGGTAGAGCCGACCGCCCACCAGTCCGAACGGCACCATCCAGATGGCCAGGTCCTGCACGTCGCCGAAGGTGCCGCCGCGGGCCACCCAGCGGCGCTCGCCGATCCAGATCGCGAGGATGATGCCGAGGATGATGCTCAGCGCGTAGCCGCGCAGGGGCACGGGACCGAGGTTCCAGACGCCGTCGGCGGGGCTGGGGATGAACGCGGCGTAGGGACCCAGCGAGACCGAGAGGGACACGATCAGGCTCCTTCGTCGAGCAGGGTGGAGATGTCGTCGGCGAAGTCGGCCGCCGAGGTGTTCTCGGTCCAGACGACGTGGGCGAGGTCGTCGGCCCCGATGCCGATGACCTGGGCGCCGTGGGCCACAGCGTAGCCGCCGGACGCGAGCTTCTCACCCTTCTCGACGGCCACGGCCAGCGAGCGGGCGTTGGCCACGATGGTGTCGAGGTCGCCGGTCAACCCGACGAAGTCCGGGTCGAAGCGACCGACGTAGCGGCGCACCTTCTCCTCGTCGTCGACCGCCGGGTCGGTGGTCACGAAGACCACGTCGACCTGCTCGCGCCGCTCGTCCTCGAGCCGGTTGACCGCGGCGGCCAGCGAGCTCATCACGGCGGTGCAGACGTCGGGGCAGCTGGTGTAGCCGAAGAAGACCATCGTCAGCGGCCTGTCGGTGTCCCCGGCCAGCGAGTACGGCGACCCGTCGGTGGCCGTCAGCGTCGCCTCGGGGACGTCGTAGGGCTGGTCGAGGCGGGCGCCGTGCAGCCCGTCGCCGTCGTCGGGCACCACGACGTCCCCGGCGCTGCCGCACCCGCCGAGCAGCAGGACCGTCGCCAGCAGGACCGCGAGGCGGCTAGCCACGCCGGACGCCGTCGGCGAGGTCGGCCGTCAGGCCGGCCAGCGCCGAGAGCCCGGCCGCACGGTCGTCGGCGTGGTCCAGCAGGGTGCGCACGAACGCGGAGCCGACGATGACGCCGTCGGCGAAGGCGGCGACCTCCGCGGCCTGGTCGCCGTGGGAGACGCCGAGCCCGACGCACACCGGCAGGTCGGTCGTCGCCCGGGTGCGCGCGACCAGCGGGCCGGCGAGGTCGCTGGAGCTCGCACGGGCCCCGGTGACCCCCATGACGGCGGTGGCGTAGACGAAGCCGCGGCACGCGGCGGTGGTCATCGCGATGCGCGCGTCGGTCGACGACGGGGCGACCAGGAAGATCTTGTCGAGGTCGTGGACGTCCGCCGCGGCGGTCCAGCCGGCTGCGCTGTCGGGGGTGAGGTCGGGGGTGATCAGGCCCGCTCCCCCGGCGGAGGCGAGGTCGGCGGCGAAGCGGTCGACGCCGTAGCGCTCGACGGGGTTCCAGTAGGTCATCACCACCGTGGGCGTGCCCGTCGCGGCGACCGCCTCGACGGTGCGGAGCACGTCGGTGGTGCGGGTGCCGCCCTCCAGCGCCTGCTGGGCCGCGGCCTGGATGGTCGGCCCGTCCATGACGGGGTCGCTGTAGGGCAGCCCGACCTCGATGACGTCGCAGCCGGAGTCGACCATGCAGCGGATCGCCTCGATCGAGAACTCGACGTCGGGGAAGCCGGCGGGCAGGTAGCCGACGAGCGCCGCGCGACCCTCGGCGCGCGCCCTCTCGAAGGCGGTCGCGACGCTCACAGCTGCTCCCCCGCCCCGGAGCCCTCGCCGGCACCGGTGGTGTCGCCGGGCACCTCGCCGACCGGCTCGGCCGTGACCCGGTCGGGGTCGCCGAGGCCGAAGTACTCGATGGCGGTGCCCATGTCCTTGTCGCCGCGGCCGGAGAGGTTGACCAGCACGGTGGCCTCGGGGCCCTTCTCCTGCCCGAGGCGCTCGGCGACCCGGAGGGCGCCGGCGAGCGCGTGCGCGCTCTCGATGGCGGGGATGATGCCCTCGGTGCGGCTCAGCAGTGCCATGGCCTCCATGGCCTCGGCGTCGGTGACGGGGGTGTACGTCGCCCGGCCGATCGCCGAGAGGTGGGCGTGCTGGGGCCCCACGCCGGGGTAGTCGAGCCCTGCGGAGATCGAGTGGGACTCGATCGTCTGGCCGTCCTCGTCCTGGAGGACGTAGGTGCGGGCGCCGTGCAGCACCCCGCTGGCACCGGCGTGGATGGTCGCCGCGTGCCGCGGGGTGTCGACGCCCTCGCCGCCGGGCTCGAAGCCGTGGATGGCGACGCCCTCGTCGTCGAGGAAGGCGGTGAAGAGGCCGATGGCGTTGGAGCCGCCGCCCACGCAGGCGGCCACGGCGTCGGGGAGGACGCCGTACTGCTCGAGGCACTGGGCGCGCGCCTCGTCGCCGATGCCGCGGCAGAAGTCGCGCACCATGCTCGGGAACGGGTGGGGGCCGGCGGCGGTGCCGAAGAGGTAGGCGGTGTGGTCGACCGAGGCGACCCAGTCGCGCAGCGCCTCGTTGATCGCGTCCTTGAGCGTCGCGCTGCCGGACTCGACCGGCACGACCTTCGCCCCCAGCAGGTGCATGCGGGCGACGTTGAGCGCCTGGCGGCGGGTGTCGACCGCGCCCATGTAGACGGTGCAGTCCATGCCGAAGTACGCCGCGGCGGTCGCGCTGGCGACGCCGTGCTGCCCGGCGCCGGTCTCGGCGATGACTCGCGTCTTGCCCATCCGGCGGGTCAGCAGTGCCTGGCCGAGGACGTTGCGGATCTTGTGCGCGCCGGTGTGGTTGAGGTCCTCGCGCTTGAGCAGGATGCGGGCGCCGACCCTGCGGCTCAGCCGCTCGGCGTGGTAGAGCCTGCTGGGCGTGCCGGCGTAGTCGACCAGGATGGCCTCGAACTCCGCGACGAAGGAGGGGTCGGCCATCGCGTCGCGCCAGGCCTCGGTGAGCTCGTCGAGCGCGGCGACCAGCGCCTCGGGCATGAACCGCCCGCCCCACTGCTGCCCGCCGGAGGCACCGAAGTAGCCGAGCAGGTCGGCGTCGTAGGTCGAGGTCACGGCTGCACTCCTGACATCTCGCGCACGGCCCGCTCGGGGTCGCCGTCCCTCACCAGCGCCTCGCCGACCAGGACGGCACGGGCCCCTTCGGTGACGAGGCCCTGCACGTCGTGGCGTCCGGAGATCCCGGACTCGGCCACCAGCACCCGGTCGCGCGGCACGAGCGGGGCCAGCCGGCCGAACGCGGCGGGGTCGACGGCCAGGGTCTTGAGGTTGCGGGCGTTCACGCCGACGAGCTCGGCGCCGAGGTCGACGGCCCGCTCGGTCTCGGCCTCGTCGTGCACCTCGACCAGCACGGTGAGCCCGAGCTCGCCGGCCTCGTCGTGCAGCCGTCGCAGCTGGTCGTCGTCGAGGGCGGCGACGATGAGGAGGGCGAGGTCGGCGCCGGCCGCCCGGGCCTCGACGAGCTGGTAGGACTCGACGATGAAGTCCTTGCGCAGCAGCGGGGTCTGGACCGCGGCGCGCACCGCGCGCAGGTCGTGGAGGCTGCCGCCGAAGCGGCGCTGCTCGGTGAGCACGCTGATCGCCGCCGCCCCGCCGCGGGCGTAGGCGGCGGCCAGGTAGGCGGGGTCGGGGATGTCGGCCAGGGCGCCCTTGCTGGGGCTGCGCCGCTTCACCTCGGCGATGACGCTGGAGCCGGCGGCGCGGAGGGCCGGCATCGGGTCGCGCGGGGCGTCGACGTCGGCCAGGGCGGCGCGGACGTCGGCCAGCGGCACCGTCGTACGCCGTTGCTCGAGGTCGTCGCGGACGCCGGCGACGATGTCGGCGAGCACGGACACGGCGGCCTCCAGGCGTGCGGATCGGCTGAACGGGACGGGTCGGGTCAAGCCTCTCACCCCGGCGGTGAGACCGGGGCGGCGGCTCAGCGGATGGATCTGCGGCCTTGAGGGTCGCAGCGACCGGCGGTCAGGGGGCGAGCCAGCTGCCCGGCAGGTTGCGCACCAGCGTGAAGGCACCCGCGGTGCCGGCAAGGGCCCACCACACCCACACCGGCGGGGCCACCGGCGCCATGGCCGCTCCCCCGCGCCAGCACGCGGCGACGCGCCGGCCCCACAGGACCACGACCACGGGCAGCGCCAGCAGGACCAGCAGGTTGCTGGAGGCGGCGGCACCCACGTCGAGGTGGGTCAGGTCGTTGACCGCGCGAAGCCCGCCGCACAGCGGGCAGGCGAGACCGACGAGCGCGACCGGGCAGAAGCCCCAGGCACCGTCGACGTGCGGGTCGCGGGCGTGCAGGGCCGCCGTGGCGACGAGGGCCAGGGCGGCGGTGCCCAGCGGTGAGGCGAGCCGCCGGGCCCGGGAGGGCTCGACGCGCGGACGGCCCGCCAGGTCAGCGGGAGCGCTCGTGGGACTGCTCATCGTGCTGGTCCTCGTCGTGCTCCGAGCCGTCGGCGTGGAAGCCGAGCTTGGACATCACGATGAACAGCGGGAGGGCGATGAGACCCATGCCGAGGCCGACGTAGAACAGCATGAGGTTGACCGGGCTGAGCATGAGCGCGATGCCGCCGACCAGGAAGCCGAGCATGGCCACACCCACCGACGTCCACGCCGCCGGGGTGTTGCCGTGGTTGTCAGCCATGAGGTGCTCCTGTGGGTTGGTCGGGGCCTTGCCATCGCAGTCTAGGAGATCGGTCAGCCCGTGGGGTCGCGACCCTCGTCGATGGCCTTCCAGAGCGCCTGGCTCTCATCGGCGTCGTCGGCGGTCGGTCGTGCCTCGCGGGCGGCTGGTGCGTCGTACCGGCTGCCCATCTCGGGCCAGGTGCCGACCAGGCGCGCGCCGAGCCCGCTGGCGACCACGGACAGCACCGCGCCGACGACGGCGGCCCAGTACCAGCCGGTCCAGGTGAGGGCGACGCCGGTGACGCCCAGGCGCTCGAGTGCGTCGCGGAACTGGTCGGGAAGCGTGAAGCGGCTGGTGATGGTGGTGGCGAGCACGCCCAGGGCGCTGGCGAGCGCCAACCAGGTCACGAGCCTGCGGACCCTCCCTCGGGTGACCAGGACGACGCCCCAGCACGCGAGCAGCACCAGGGCGAGCGCCGCGGCGAGCGGCGCCTCCCCGCCGTCGGCCTCGAGCGTGCTGGCCACCGCCTCGCTGCGCGACGCGACGGACTCGATGCGCAGCCAGGGCCGGGCGCCCGCCACCGCGCTCAGCACCGCGGCGGCGAGTCCGAGCAGCACGACCGGGGCGAAGGTGCGCCGGGCCTCAGCCACGGGCCGGCTGCTCCTCGAGCAGGACGTCGGCGTCGAAGCAGGTGTGGTCGCCGGTGTGGCAGGCCGCGCCCACCTGGTCGACGGTGACCAGGAGGGTGTCGCCGTCGCAGTCGAGGCGGACCCCGCGCACGTGCTGCACGTGGCCGGAGGTGTCGCCCTTGGCCCAGTACTCCTGACGGCTCCGGCTCCAGTACGTCGCCCGCCCGGTGGCCAGCGTGCGCGCGAGCGCCTCGTCGTCCATCCAGCCCAGCATCAGCACCTCCCCCGACCCGTGCTGCTGCACCACGGCGGGCACCAGCCCGTCGGCGGTGCGCTTGAGCCGGTCGGCGATGGCGGGGTCGAGGTCGGTCACGGCTCCAGTATCGCGGCCGACGGCAACATCTCCTGCAGCCCGGTCGGGTAGAGCGGCCAGGCCGCGTGCGGGTGGTCCGGTGCCACGTCGACGGGGCGCCACTCCACGCGGTAGCGCTCCTCGTTGTCGAGGAACCAACGGCCCTCGGGCGGCACGTTGCCGGGGTCGTCGAGGTCGCCGGCGTAGACGAAGATCACCTCGTGCCCCGGCTCGCCCTCGTGCACGAAGACGTTCTCGAGCACCCCCATGAGCCGTGGCTCGAGCAGCCGGGCACCGAGCTCCTCCCCGATCTCGCGCACGGCGCAGTCGACCGAGGCCTCCTCGAACTCCAGGTGCCCGCCCAGCAGGCGGTGGAACGGACGACCCTCGTCGTGACCGCGCCAGACGAGGTGGGAGGTGCGGGTCTCGTCGAGGATCACCGCGAACACCTTCACCTTGATGCGCGCGTTGCCTGCTCGGTGGGCGGGGAGCTCGCTCATGCGCCCAGTCAAGCAGCGTCAGCGCGCCCGTGGTCGGCCCACCGGGCGCGCCTCCACGACGAGGTTGTCGGAGTAGGCACCTGCCTCCTGGTCGTAGGTGCCGCCACAGGTGAGCAGGACGAGCCGGGCCGCGCCCCGGTCGGAGAAGAGAGCGGCGAGAGCGGCGACGCTCGTGCTCGGCTGGAGGAAGCGGTCGGTGACGACGTAGGTCATGAGCTGGTCGTCGTCGGTGACCACGACCTGCTCCCCCACGTCGAGCTCGGACATCAGGGCGGAGAACCCCACGCCGAGCTCACGGGAGTCCAGGTGCCCGGCGAGCACCACACTGCCGTACGGCGCGCCGGCGGAGGAGCCGCCCTCCCACCACCCCATCCGAGCCGGGTCGGGAGGCAGCTCGAGAACCCCGTCGGCGAGGGTCCGCACCCGGTCCACCGCTGCGGTGTCGCGTCCCGAGGTGTCCACGAAGGCCACCGAGGTGGGTTCGAAGGGGACCCGCTCCGGGTGCGCGGTCCTGGCCCGGCCCGCTGGTCGGGCGGGCGTGGTCGCCTCCACGGGCGCCGGGGACGACCGGTCGGCGACGCGCGGTGCCGGTGCGGTGGGCGTGCCGCCGGCGGTCACGATCGACACGACCCCGAGGCCCACGAGCACCGCCCCGGCCGCGACCAGGAAGACGGCGCGGAGCATCAGGGCCGGCGAAGGCGTCGCCCGCCCACCACCAGCAGCACCGCTCCCACGGCGAGCAGCCACGCGCCGGGTGCGGTGCCCGACCCGGAGGCCAGGCTGCCGTCACCGGCCGGCACCGACGTCGGTGCGGAGGCATCGGTCTTCGGGAGCGGCAGCACCTGCACGACGGCGTCCATGGTCTGGTCGGCAGCGACACCGATGGCGAACACCCGGGTGAGCGCACCCTCGGCCACCTCGAGGTCGACCGGGCCCATGACGACCGGACCCTCGGTGGCCGTCGGGACGATGTCGACGGGGTAGACCCCGGTGGGCACCACGGTCGTGATCTCCTCGGCGCTCGCCACGTCGGCCAGCAGCACGTCACCGTCGACGCGGATGTCGGCCGGCGGCGCCGCGGCGGTGTGCGCGACCGTGAGCCGGCCGCTGCCGTCCTTGACCGGCGCCAGGTCGTTCTCGAACGTCGTGAACAGCGGCGCTCCGGTGGGGTCGACGGGACGGTGCAGCACGACGTCGAGGCTCTCCCCGGCGCTCACCTCGACGGTCGCGGTGACCTCCTCGCCGTCGCCGTCCGTCGCCGTGACGGTGTGCGTGCCGGCCGGCCAGTCGTAGGGGCCGAGCACCTCCTTGGCCTCGGCCTCGGCCACCTCCTCGCCGTCGACGGAGAGCGACCAGGACGAACCCGTGACTCCCTGCACGAGGTAGACCGACGAGGCTGCTGCCGGCTCCGCCGCGGCGGTGAGGGTCGGTGCCGACAGGGCGGTGACGGCGGTGGCGAGCGTGACTGCGGTGAGCGTGCGCACGATGTGCATGGAGGTCTCCCGAGGTGTGGGGTTAGGACGTTACGTGAGGAGGCGGCTGCGACCATCCCCAATATGGGCGACGTGAAAAGGCGACTGACCCCGTATGGTGACGGCGTCGTCGGGTGACCGACACACCTCTCTCGGTGGGAAAGACATGGCCACGAAGCTCGAGCCTCCCCTGCTGGGCGGGCGTCTGCTCGCGGAGTGGGTCGTCATCGCGGCTCTGGTCGTGACCCTGGTCGTCACGGTGCTCGCGGTCCGGTCCTCCCTCACCGACGACCGGGCGACCGACTCGAGGTCGGCCACCACGTCGCCCGCGGATCCCCGACCGATCGCGCTGCAGGGCGCGTCGGCAGCGCCGGGGGCGCCGCGGGTGCAGGTCATGATCGCGCCGGAGACCTCCGGTGACGTCCGGGTGACCGAGGTCGTCAACACGTCCTCGCCCGTCGCCTCGCTCGACCTCGCACTGCCTCCCGCAGCGTCGTCGGGCGGTCTGGCCGCCAGTCCCCGGGTGGCCGACCTCCAGGTGACGGTCGGCGACGTGACGGTCCCGGCGGCATTCCCCGCGACCAGCCGTCGGACGACGCTCGACCTCCCGGCGCCGGGCGCCGAGGTGCGCCTGACCTACCTGATGTCGGGGGCCACCGTGCAGCACCGCGGGCCGGACGACCGCCGGGCGCTGGTGCAGGTCCGCCCCCTGTCGTACGGCGTGGGGGCCGGCGACGGGCTCGTCACCACCCGGGTGACGGGTGTCGTGGTGCACAACCTGGTGTGCCCCGAGCTCCCGGTGGAGGAGCAGCTGTGCGGGCGGGAGGCAGACGGGGTGTGGCGCACGACCGACGTCCCGGCCGACAGCTCGACGGTGCTCGCCCAGCTCGACCTCCCGCAGGGGTGATGGCTGGTCAGTGCGCCTGCTGCGACATCCAGGAGGCGTGCAGCCCGGCGTAGACGCCGTCGACCGCGACGAGCGCCGCGTGCGGCCCGCGCTGGACGATCCGGCCCCGGTCGACCACCACGACCTCGTCGGCCGCCTCCGCGGTCGAGAGCCGGTGGGCGATCGTCACGCTGGTACGGCCCGACATCAGCCGCTCGAGCGCCCGGCCGATGCGCATCTCCAGAGCGGGGTCGACCGACGACGTCGCCTCGTCGAGGACGAGCAGGTCGGGATCGGCGAGGTGGGCCCGCAGCAGCGCGACGAGCTGGCGCTCCCCCGCGGAGAGCGACTCGCCACGCTGGCCCACCCGGGTGTGCAGGCCGTTCGGCAGCCCGGTGAGCCAGTCGGTGAGGCCCAGCTCGTCGGCACTGGCCAGGATCTCGGCCTCGGTGGCGCCGAGCCGGCCGTAGCGGACGTTGGCGGTGATGGTGTCGTCGAAGAGGAAGCCCTCCTGCGGCACGAGCACCACGCTGCGGCGCAGGCTTGAGGACCGCACCCGGCGCACGTCGATCCCGTCGAGCAGCACCTCGCCCTCGGTCGGGTCCATCAGCCGCGTCAGCAGCTTGGCGAACGTCGACTTGCCCGATCCCGTCTCCCCGACGATGGCCACCCGGGTGCCCGCGGAGATGTCGAGGGTGACCTCACGCAGCACCGGCGGCCCGCCGGGGTAGGAGAAGGTGACCCCCTGGAACGAGACGTCCACCGGTCCTCGAGGCAGCTCCAGCCCGTCGTCGCCGGGGTCGACGAGGTCGGCCGGCGTCTCGAGGATGCCGATGACGCGGCGCCAGGACGCGATGGCGTTCTGGGCGTCGGTGAGGATCTGGGTGCCCATCTGCACCGGGCCGACGAAGAGCGTGACCAGGAAGGCGAAGGCGAGGATGGTGCCGGGCGTCATGTCGGTGGTGAAGCCCAGCAGCACGCCCACCACCAGCACGCCGGCGTTGGCG
Source organism: uncultured Nocardioides sp. (assembly GCF_902805925.1). Taxonomy (GTDB): domain Bacteria; phylum Actinomycetota; class Actinomycetes; order Propionibacteriales; family Nocardioidaceae; genus Nocardioides. The sequence continues at coordinate 9,849 of NZ_CADCUP010000147.1, read as the reverse complement.
AGCCCGGCGGAGATGCCGCCCAGCGAGAACGACACGACCGTGAACCTCTGGGCCCGCGTGCTGGCCGACTTGAACTCGTCGATCGCCTCGTCGATGCGCTCCTGGGTGCGGCCCTCGACGGCGTACGAGCGGACGACGGCCGCGCCGACCACGGGCTCGGAGATCGCGGAGAGCAGCACGCCCACCTGGCGGCGCACGACGCTGTAGGCGGCCGAGAGCTTCCTCTGGAAGTAGCGGATGGACCCGAACAGCGGCGCGAAGGCCAGCCAGACGACCAGCGCGAGCTGCCAGCTGTAGACGAACATGATCACCGTGGCCACCAGCATCTGGCCCACGCTGACGACGAAGATCAGGCCGCCGAAGACCAGGAACTGGCTGATCTGGTCGACGTCGGTGGTGACCCGCGAGACGAGGGAGCCGCGGCGCTCGGTGTTCTGGGTCAGCAGCGGCAGGTCGTGCACGTGCCGGAACGCCTTGATGCGCAGTGTCGCCAGGCCGCGCTCGGAGGAGCGGAAGAGCCGGCTGGTCATCAGGTACGACGCGACGCTGGTGACGGCGATCGCGAGCGCGCACAGCACGCCCATCCACACCACGAAGGACACGTCCGGCCCACCCGGACCGGCGAGCCCGCGGTCGAGCGTCTGCTGCACCGCGACGGGCACGACGACCTGGCCGAGCGAGGCGACCACGGCCAGCAGCAGCGTCACGCCGATGCCCTCGCGCAGCTCCGGCGAGAAGTGGACGCCGCGACGGATGGTCTCCATCGCCCCGATCTCCTCGCCGGAGTCGACTCCGGGACCGGCTGCGCGCCGCTCGGTGGTGACGGCGGTCATCAGGACTCCTCCGCAGGCACGTGCTCGTAGGCGTTGACGAGGGTGGCGTACGACGGGCTGCGGCGCAGCAGCTCGGCGTGCGTGCCCCGGTCGCGGATCCGGCCGTCCTCGAGGTGCACCACCTCGTCGGCGAGCGCGATCGTGGCCTTGCGGTAGGCGACGACGACCAGCGAGGTGTCGCCCCCGCCGTTGCGCAGGCTGGCCAGGATGCGCGCCTCGACCTCGGGGTCGACCGCCGAGGTGGCGTCGTCGAGGATCAGCAGTCGCGGCCGGCGCGCCAGGGCGCGGGCCAGCGAGATGCGCTGGCGCTGGCCGCCCGAGAGCGAGGTGCCCCGCTCACCCAGCATCGTGTCCAGCCCGTGCTCGAGGGCGGCGACGAAGCCGTCGGCCTGGGCGTCGCGCAGCGCGGCCCAGACGTCGGCGTCGGGGATGTCGGCGCCCAGGGTGACGTTGCCGCGCACGGTGTCGTCGAAGAGGAACGCCGACTGCGGCACGCTGGCCACGGCCTCGGCCAGCGCCCCGGGGCGCAGGTCCCGCAGGTCGACGCCGTCGACGGTGATGGAGCCCGCGTCGGGGTCGACCAGACGCGTCATCAGGTTGGTGAGGGTGCTCTTGCCCGAGGCGGTGGCACCGACCACGGCCACGGTGCGCCCCGGCTCCACCGAGAAGGAGACGTCCTGGAGCAGCGGGGCGTCCTGGTCGTAGGAGTAGGCGAGGTCGTCGACCTCGAGGCGGGCCCCGCGCTCGAGCGCCGGAATCGTGGCGCGGCCGTACTCCATGGACCCGGTGGCGTCGATGACGGCCTTCGCCCGGCGCCAGCCCACGACGCTGCGCGGGAACTCGCCGAGCAGCCAGCCGATGGCCCGGATCGGGAACGACACGATGGTGAGCAGGTAGGCCACGGTCACGACGTCACCGGCGTCGGTGGCACCGGTCGTCACGCGGTGCACGCCCACGGCGAGCACCACGAGCACGCCGAGGTTGGGCAGCGACGCCAGGGTCGGGTCGAACGCGGCGCGGATGCGCCCGGCGCGGACGGTGACGTCGCGCAGCTCGCGGGCCTTGGCGCTGAAGCGGTCGGTCTCCTCGGTCTCGCGGCCGAGGGTCTTGACGACCATCGCGCCGTCGAACGACTCGTGGGCGATCTCGCTGACCTCGGCGCGGAGTGCCTGCGCCCGGGTCATCAGCGGGGAGGCCAGGCGCTGGTAGGCGAGGTTGGCGACCACGACGGCCGGGAAGACGAGCAGCCCGACGACCGCCATCACCACGTCGGCGACGAGCATCTGCAGGACGGCGATCACCATCATCACCACGGTGCCGAGGGCCATCGGCAGCGGGGCGATCGGGCCCCACGCGGCCTCCACGTCGGAGTAGGCGTTGGAGAGGAGCTGCCCCGTGGGGTGGCGCTGGTGCCACTCCATGGGCAGGGAGAGGTACTGCCGGGTGACGGCGCGCCGGGTGTGGGCCTGCATGCGGTACTGCATGATGCCCGCGCCGAGGCGACGCGCGACGATGCCGACGGCACGCAGCAGGGCGACCCCGAGGAAGAGGCCGACCACGGCCCACAGCATCCCGGCGCCGATCTCGCCGTCGCGGAAGGCCGGGATCACGACGTTGTCGGTCGACCAGCCCAGCACCCAGGCGTCCGCGACGGTCAGCACGGCGAACAGCACGCTCCCCAGCGTGGAGAGCGTGAAGATGACCGGTTCGCGGCGGATGCCCACGCCCAGCACCCGGAACCCCGCGGCCGTCGTGCCTCGTCGCTCGGCCCTGCCGGCCGGCCGAGCCGTCTGGTCACTCACCCGCGCGTTCGCCTCCCCGTGTCACTCGCCCGCAACCTCGGGCCGGGACAGGCTATTCCCCGGCACCGACGGCCACCCAATCGCTTCACGCCCATCGTTTCAGGTGGTGCCTAGGCTGGTGGGGTGGCCACCTCCTTCGCCCGCCGTGAGCGGACAGCCCTGTGCGACCTGGCGCTGGCCCTGGGTCCCGACGCACCCACCCGGTGCACCGGCTGGAGCGTCCGCGACCTCCTCGCCCACCTGCTCGTCAGGGAGCACCACCCCCTCGCGGCGTCGGGCATCGCCGTGCCGGCGTTCTCCGGAGCGACCGAGCGGGCCATGGCCGAGGAGTCCGGGGCGCCCTTCGCGCAGATGGTGGAGCGGCTGCGTACCCCGGCGCTCCTGCTGCGGGTGCCGGGCGCCGACACCCTGCTGAGCGCCGTGGAGCTCTTCGTGCACCACGAGGACCTCCGCCGTGCCACGGACGACTGGCACCCCAGGCCCCTGGACGCCGCTGCCTCGCGACTGCTGTGGCGCTTCGCCCGCGCGGGCGGACGGGTGCTGGTGCGGCCCGCCGGCGTGCCCGTCCGGCTGGTGCGCGCCGACACCGGCGCTTCGGCCACCGTGCGCCGCGGCGAGGATCCCGTGGTGGTGACCGGGCTCCCGGCCGAGCTGGTGCTGATGCTCTTCGACCGCCCCGCGCACGGCCTGCAGTACGCCGGCCCTGCCGGCCGCGTGTCGGCACTGCGCTCCGCGGACCTGGGCGCCTGACGCCCCTCAGGTGCGCAGCCGCGACAGGAAGGCGCGGGTGCGCTCCTGCTGCGGCGCACCGAGCACCTGCTCCGGCGACCCGGCCTCGTGGATCATCCCGTCGTGGAGGAAGCACACCGTGTCGGCCACGTCGCGGGCGAACCCCATCTCGTGGGTGTTCAGCAGCATCGTGACGCCCTCGTCGCGCAGGCCGGTGAGCAGGTCGAGCACCTCACCGACCAGCTCAGGGTCGAGCGCCGAGGTCACCTCGTCGAGCAGCATCAGCCCGGGGCCGTTGACCAGGGCGCGGGCGATCGCCACCCGCTGCTGCTGACCGCCGGAGAGGTCGTCCGGGCGGGCCCCTGCCTTCTCCGCCAGGCCCACGCGCTCCAGCATCGCCATCCCGCGCTCGTCGGCCTCGCCCCGGTCGACTCCGTGCACCTTGCGCAGGGCCAGCGTGACGTTGCCCAGCGCCGTCAGGTGCGGGAAGAGGTTGTAGGCCTGGAAGACCAGCCCCATCCGGCCGCGCACCCGGTCGGCGTCCACGCGCGGGTCGCAGATGTCCTCGCCCTCGAAGCTGATGACGCCGTCGTCCACGGTCTCCAGCAGGTTCGCGCACCGCAGCAGCGTCGACTTGCCCGACCCGGAGGCGCCGATGAGCACGACGCACTGGCCGGGCTCCACGACGAGGTCGATGTCGCGCAGCACCACCTGCGACCCGAACGACTTGCGGACCCCGCGCATCTCGAGCAGCGCGCTCACACCCTGCCCGCTCACACGCTGCCCGCTCACGCGCTGCCTGCTCACACCATGCCTCCGGCCCCGTGGAACCCCTGCTTGCGGGCGTACCAGTCGGTGGCTCGCGCCATCGGGATGGTCAGGCAGATGAACAGCACGCCCGCCACGACGTACGGCGTGTAGTTGAAGTCGCGGGCGGTCTCGATCTGGGCGGCGCGGATGGCGTCCACGACCCCGAGCACCGCGATGAGGCCGGAGTCCTTCTGCAGCGAGACCAGGTCGTTCATCAGGGGCGGGAGCACCCGTCGCCACGCCTGGGGCAGCACCACGTGGCGCAGGGTCTGGGTCGAGCTCAGGCCCAGCGACCGGCCCGCCAGCCGCTGGGAGGGGTGCACCGACTCGATGCCGGCGCGGAAGACCTCGGCGACATAGGCGGAGTAGGACAGCACCAGCGCGGTGCACCCCCAGAACAGCGCCGAGCGCGGCAGCCCCGACAGGTTCAGTGCGGGACCGCCGAAGCCGAGCAGGAAGAGCACCAGCAGCAGCGGCAGCCCGCGGAAGACGTCGACGTACACCGTGCCCAGCAGGCGCAGCGGGAACGCGACCGGGCCGCGCAGGGTGCGCATGATCGCGACGGTCAGGCTGAGGGCGACGATCACGACCGCGCACACGACCATCACCCTGATGTTGAGCCACAGGCCGTCGAGCACGGCCGGGAACGAGTCGACCGCCTTGTCCCAGCTGAAGTACGTCTCGCGGACCCGTTCCCAGCCCGGGGAGGTGACGACCGCGAGCGTGACCCCGCCGAGCAGCACCGTGGTGCTCGCGGCCGCGATGGCCGCGCTCCGCACCGAGCGCCGCTGGCGGTACGCCTCGCGGTCGAGCTGGACCGCCGAGGGCGACCAGCCGTCTGCCGACATCAGGAGAGCTCGGGAGCGCCCTGCTGGGCGAGCCACTCCTCGGCCAGCTGGTCCAGGGTGCCGTCCTCGCGCAGGGTGTCCACGGCCTGGCTGACGCAGTCGGTCAGCGGGCTGCCCTTGTCGAGCACCGCGCCGAACTGCTCCGCGTCCTCGCCCGCGGCCGGGAGCTGGCCCACGATCACGCCGTCGTCGAGCTGGGCGGCCGTCATGAAGTAGGCCGTGGGCAGGTCGACCACGATGCCGTCGATCTGGCCGTTCTGCAGCGCCTGCACCGCCTGGTCGTTGGTGTCGTACGCCGCGGCCTCCTGGGTGCTCTGGATCTGGTCGGTGATGGCCACGTAGCTCGTCGTGCCGACCTGCGCGCCGAGCTTGGCGTCGGCGAGGTCGGCCACCGAGGTGACGCCGTCGATGGGGCTGCCCTTCGTGGTGATGACCGTCTGCCGGACGTCGTAGTAGCCGGAGGAGAAGTCGACGGCGTTGCGTCGCTCCTCGGTGATCGAGACCTGGTTCAGGTCGAGGTCGAACTTCTTCTCGCCCGGGCTCACCACCGCGTTGAACGGCACGGTGGTCCACTCGACCTGGTCCTCGGTGAACCCGAGCTCTCCGGCGATCGCGTAGGCGACGGCCGACTCGTAGCCCTGGCCGTTGGTGGGGTCGTTGTCGACGAACCACGGGCCGTAGGCGGGGTCGTCCGTGGCGACGGTCAGCACGCCGTCGGCGTAGGTCTCGAGCTGGTCGGCCGAGCAGTCGGCCGCCGCGGTCCCCGAGGGGGAGCCGTCGGTGGCGGTGGGCTCCTCGTCGACGGGCGCGCCGCAGGCGGTGAGCAGGACGGTCAGGGTGGCGAGAGCAGCGAGACCCGAGGTGGCTGACGGCTTCATGCGCATGGGCCAGATCCTAGGGCGCGCGCGGACGCTCAGCGGGTCTCGACCGCCAGTCGGCCCGCCAGCGCGGCGAAGGTCACGGCGAACGTCTTCCGGATGCGGTCGAGGACCCGCGGCCGGGTCAGCACCCGGTCGCGCAACGCGGCGGCCGCAAGGCCGTAGCCGGCGAAGACCACGAAGGTCATGAGCATGAAGACGGCGCTCAGCCCCAGCATGCGCATGGTGCTCCCCGGCTGACCGGCCGGCACGAACTGCGGCAGGAAGGCGAAGAAGAAGATGGTGAGCTTGGGGTTCAGCAGGTTCAATGTGATGCCGGAGGAGAGCACCGTGCGCCACGGCGAGGGGCTGGCCTCGCCGTCGACGCCGAGGGCGCCATGGTCTCGCCACGTCGACCAGGCCATCCAGAGCAGGTAGGCGATGCCGGCGTACTTGAGGGTCTGGAAGGCCACGCCACTGGCGTGGAGCACGGCGGCGAGGCCGGTGATCGCCGCGACGAGGTGCGGCAGCGTGCCCAGGGTGCAGGCGAAGGCGGCCAGCAGGCCGGCGCGGGCACCACGGGTCAGCCCGGCGGCCAGCGTGAAGAGCGCTCCGGTGCCCGGTGTGGCGACGATGACCAGGGAGGTCAGCAGGAACGTCAGTGACATGGCACGACGCTCCCACAGGTGGAGCGCCGTGAGAACGCTGTTCGCGGTCGGGAATGGCGATGGTCGGCGCAGGATGGTGGTGGCGTGCTGGGCGCGGCCTCCGGTCCGCCTCACCGATGCTGGCGCGTGCTCCCCGCGTGCTCCCCGCGTGCGCCCTGGCGGGCCAGGAAGTGCGGGACCAGCCCGGCGTGGTCGACGATCACGTCGTACGACGCCAGCATCAGGTCGCGGACCACCTCGACCGGCGTCGAGGCCACCCGGTCCTCGGTCGGGACCGGCACCGAGCCGAGGACGTCGTCGAGCACCAGGTCGAGCAGCTCTCCCCGGTTGCCGACGTGGCTGTAGAGCGCGTTCGGCGCGACCCCGAGCCGCCTGGCCACACCCCGCATCGAGAGCCCGGACGCCCCGGCGTCGCGCAGCGCGTCGCGGCCGGCGGCGACCACCGCGGCCCGGTCGAGCCCGGCGCGGCGTCCGGGTCCTCGCATAGCGACCTCCTCCGCATCGGGCATGGACATACTGTACAGCGTCCAGTTATATTGGACGATGTCCAATATCATCGCCGGGAGGCTCTCCATGACTCAGATCGCCCTCTTCCACTCCGCCCTCGGCGTCCGCCCCGGGGTGCTCGACGCCGCCGACCGGCTGCGGGCCGCGGGGCACGACGTCCACGTCGTCGACCAGTACGACGGCCGGACCTTCGACGACTACGAGACGGCCGGGGCGCACGTGGAGTCGGTGGGCTTCCCGGCGCTGATGCAGCGTGCCGTCGAGGGCACCGCGCACCTGGCCGACGGCTTCGCGGTGGTCGGCTTCTCCAACGGCGCCGGCATGGCCGAGCTCGTCGCCCTCCAGCGCCGGGTCTCGGCCGCGGTGCTCCTCTCCGGCGCGCTGCCGCTCGGCATGCTCGGTGCCGAGGCATGGCCGGAGCACGTGCCGGCCCAGATCCACTACGGCGCCGACGACCCGTTCCGCAGCCAGGAGTGGCTCGACGACGTGGTGGGCTCGATCCGTGCCGCCGGGGTGCGCCTCGAGGTGCACGACGACTACCCGACCTCGGGCCACCTGTTCACCGACGCCTCGCTGCCGGCCGAGCACGACCCCGCGTCGGCCGAGCTGCTCTGGACGCGCGTGCTCGCCTTCCTCGAGGACACGCCGGCGGCCGGGCATCGGTGAGCACGCCGGCTGCCCGGCGAGCACTCACAGCCGCGGGCTCGAGCGCCGCGAGCGCGCCCGATCAGACGACGAGGTCGGGGCCCCCGAGCACCACCCGGAGGCGGACGGCCGGTGCACGCAGCCCGTCGAGGTCGGCCCGCTCGATGCGCACGCCGATCATCGCACCGGGTGGCCACCTTCTGCGAGGGCGTCCTTGACCTCGCCGACGCGCAGGGTGCCGAAGTGGAACACGGTGGCCGCCAGCACGGCGTCGGCCCCGGCCTCGACGGCGGGCGCGAAGTGCTCGACACGGCCCGCGCCGCCCGAGGCGATCACCGGGATGGTGACCTCCCGGCGCACGGCGCGGATCAGGTCGAGGTCGAAGCCGTCCTGGGTGCCGTCGGCGTCCATGGCGTTGAGCAGGATCTCGCCGGCCCCCATCTCGGCGGCGCGCTTGGCCCATTCCACCGCGTCGAGACCGGCGGACTTGCGGCCGCCGTGGGTGGTGACCTCGAAGCCCGACTCGGTGGCTGCCCGCCGGGCGTCGACCGACAGCACGAGCACCTGGTTGCCGAAGCGCTCGGCGACCTCCCGCACGAGGTCGGGGCGGTGGATCGCGGCGGTGTTCATGGCGACCTTGTCGGCACCGGCCCGCAGCAGCCGGTCGACGTCCTCGACCGAGGAGACTCCCCCGCCCACGGTGAGCGGGATGAAGACCTGCTCGGCGGTGCGCGAGACGATCTCCATGGTCGTCGCCCGACCCTGGTGGGAGGCCGAGATGTCGAGGAAGGTGAGCTCGTCGGCGCCCTCGGCGTCGTAGGCACGCGCCAGCTCCACGGGGTCGCCGGCGTCGCGGAGGTCGACGAAGTTGATGCCCTTGACCACGCGGCCGCCGTCGACGTCCAGGCACGGGATCACGCGTACGGCGAGGGTCACGTCGCGCGCCCCGGCCAGGTCAGGGCGAGCGCGTCCTCCAGGGTGAAGCGGCCCTCGTAGAGCGCGGTGCCGACGATGGCGCCCTCGACGCCCGCCCCGACCATCCCGGCGAGTGCCTCGAGGTCGGCGAGCTCGGTGATGCCGCCCGAGGCCACCACCGGGCGGTCGGTGGCCGCGCAGACGTCGCGGAGGAGATCGAGGTTGGGACCCTCCAGCATGCCGTCCTTGTTGACGTCGGTGACGACGTAGCGGGCGCAGCCCTCGGCGTCGAGGCGGGCCAGCACCTCGTGGAGGTCACCGCCGTCACGGGTCCAGCCGCGTGCTGCCAGGGTGCGGCCGCGTACGTCGAGGCCGACCGCGACCCGGTCGCCGTGCTCGGCGATCGCGGCGGCGCACCACTGCGGCGACTCCAGCGCGGCGGTGCCGATGTTGACGCGGCGGCACCCGGTGGCCATCGCCGCGGCGAGCGACTCGTCGTCGCGGATGCCACCGCTCATCTCCACCCGGATGTCGAGGGTGCCCACGATCTGCGCCTGCAGCTCACGGTTGTGGCCGCGGCCGAACGCCGCGTCGAGGTCGACGAGGTGGATCCACTCGGCGCCCGCCGACTGCCAGCGCAGGGCCGCCTCGACCGGGTCGCCGAAGCGCTTCTCGGACCCGGCGACGCCCTGCACGAGCTGGACGGCCTGGCCGCCCGCGATGTCGACGGCGGGGAGCAGCTCGAGGTGGTCGGTCATGGTGCCAAGCCTAGGAGTCGACGCCGTGCGTCAGCGCGGGCGGGGGAACAGCAGGGTGTGCAGCACCGGCGCGGCCAGCACGGTGACCATGGCCGAGAGGACCTGGAGGGCCACGTCGGACCAGGCGAACCAGACGAGCAGGTTGACGACGAGCAGCCCGCACCCGAGCATCGTCGTCTGCTGCTGCCGGCGCCGGGCGAGGGTGCCGGTCGGCCGGCCGCTCGGGCGGCCCGGCCGCAGGCTCGTGAGCCGCTCCCGCCGCGCGGCGGTGCGCGCCCGCCGCTCCTCCACCGCCGCCCGCGCGGCCGCACGGACCGCGGCCTCGCGCTCGCGCTCCTCACGGCGGCGGGCCCGCTCCTTGCTCACGGCGCCATCCTAGGACGGCTGGTGCGCCGGCCCGCACAGGCGGAGGTCAGCGCCACGTGGGCGCGACGTCGCGCTCGTAGCGACGGCCGAACACCTTCGACACCCCCAGCC
>NZ_CADCUP010000146.1 GCF_902805925.1 uncultured Nocardioides sp. | reverse complement strand
TGGCCTGCGACGGCTACCAGCCCTCGGCCCGGCTCCGGGAGCAAGTCATCGCCCGAGACGGCAGCTGTGTCTTTCCGTGGTGCACCCGCCCGGCGCGGTCCTGCGACCTCGACCACATCACCCCCTGGGAGACCGGCGGCCCGACGTCCACCGACAACCTCGCCGCGCTCTGCCGCACCCACCACCGGCTCAAGACCCACGGCCGGTGGCGCTACCAACGCACCGGCCCCGCGGCGTACACCTGGACCAGCCCGCAGGGCCACACCTACCTCCGCGACCAGACCGGCACCGGACCTATCACCGTCCCGGGCGACCCACCCGAGCACTGACCACCCCGCCCCGCACCCCGCCACCCCACGGCGGGGCTACCGGCCTGCCCGCCGGCTGTTGTCGGCAGCCGGCGCATCGGGTGGCGTCAGCGCAGGCAACGGAGCGACTGTCGCGCCGCAGCGCTGGTCAGCCTCGTGGACCGGCCGCCACAGCGCGGCCACCACCCGGGGACCGGCCGGGAGCTGTCGCGCGACACCAGGACGACGCCCCGTCTCGTGAGGCAAGATGCCCGAGCTCTCATGGCGCTTCCCGGTCAGTACTTCCCGGGCGACCGCCGCCTCAGCTCGGGGGCGCCGAGGGCTCGTCGCGCAGCCGCGGGGTGGTGAACGACTCGGGCCGGAAGCCGGTCTTGTCGGCGTAGAAGTCGCGGATGCGGTCCATGTCGGCACGGACGTCACCGCTGGGGTGGAAGGTGGGGCCCCAGCCGACCGTGCGCGAGGGCACGTCGAGGAACGCCAGCGTGATCGGCAGTCCGGTCTGCCGGGCGATCCGGTGGAAGCCCGACTTCCAGTACTCCGCCTTGCCGCGGGTGCCCTCCGCCGCGATGCCGAGGACGAACGGGTCCCCGCCCTCGGCCTCCGCGAGGAGCGCACGGATGGTCGCGCCGGGGTTACGCCGGTCCAGCTCGACCGCGCCCGTGGCGCGCAGCAGCGGCCCGAGGGGTCCGACGAAGAGCTCCTGCTTCACGAGCAGCCGGATCCGGATGCGGTGGTCCCACGCCAGCAGCATGGTGAGCACCCAGTCCCAGTTGGAGGTGTGCGGGGCGCCGACCAGCACGCTGCGCGGCGGCACCGTGCCGACGGTGCGCCACCGCGCGGCACGCAGCGCCAGTCGTGCGACGGTGCGGCGCAGCAGGAATCGTCGGGTCACCGCGCGACCGTATCCCTCCGGCACCTGCGTAGGGTCGGGCCGCATGGCGGACAACGTGCTGTGGATCATCACCGACGACCAGATGCGCTCGACGCTGCGCTCCATGGACAAGACCTGGAGGCGCCTGGTCGAGAAGGGGGTGCGCTTCCGGCGCGGCTACACCGCCATGCCGTGGTGCGGTCCGGCCCGCGCGTCGATGCTCACCAGCCGCTACCCGCACGACCACGGCTGCCACAACAACATGACGCACCAGCCCTTCGTCGCGCAGGGCCACGACCGTGACACCGTCGCCACCCGCATCCGTGGCGCCGCCTACGACACCGGCTACTTCGGCAAGTACATGAACGGCCTGGGCAAGGACCCGGAGTACGTCGCCCCCGGCTGGGGCCGCTGGGTGGCCACGGTGGGCAACCAGGGACAGCTCAACGTCGACGGCGACCTGCGCCAGCTCGACACGCAGAAGGCGGCCGACACCTTCGCCGCCGACCGGCTGCGGCAGTTCATCGAGCGGCACCGCGACACGGGGCCGTGGTTCGCGGTGTGGGCGCCCTCGACGCCGCACGACCCGTACACGCCGAGCCGCAGGCACCGGCACGACTTCGACGACGTCACGTGGGACCCGGCCGCCTTCAACGAGGCCGACCTGTCCGACAAGCCGACCTGGATGCGCGCCCTTCCGCCGCAGGATCGGTCGCAGATGCGTGCGGTGCTCGAGGGCAAGCTGGAGGAGCTGCAGGACCTCGACGACCAGCTCGGCCGGCTGATGGACGTCCTCTTCGGGACCGACCAGCTCGATCGCACGTGGATCTTCTTCGTCTCCGACAACGGATACCTGCTCGGCGAGCACCGGCTCTTCCGCAAGGAGCAGCCGTACGAGGAGTCGGCGGGGGTCCCCTTCGTCGTCCGCGGACCCGGCGTGGAGGCGGCCACCACCGACGCCTTCGCCTCGCAGGTCGACCTGATGCCCACCACGCTCGACATCGCCGGTCTGGACCCCGACGCGGGCCGCGAGCTCTCCGGCCGGTCGCTGCTGCGGCCCCTGCGCACCGGGGACTGGTCGGACTGGCGTCGCCGGCTCCTCGTCGAGAACACCAACCTGGGCTGGGCGATGCTCCGCCAGGGCGACGACGCCTACATCGAGCACCACGAGCGCGGCGAGTGGGAGCTCTACGACCTGGCCTCCGACCCCCACCAGCTCACCAGCCGCCGCGATGCCGAGGTCGCCGACTTCGCCACCCACGTGGCGCTGCTGCGGCAGGCCCGGGGACGAGCGTTGCGGAACCTGGAGGAGTAGCCCCTCCGCGGCGCCGATACGGTGGGAGGGGTGCAGACGTTCCTCCCGTACGCCGACTTCGAGCGCTCCGCGCGCTCCCTGGACGCCAAGCGGCTGGGCAAGCAGCGGGTCGAGACGATCCAGGTGGTCCGGGCGCTGACCGTGCCCGGCTACGGCTGGGCGAACCACCCAGCCGCCTTGATGTGGAAGGGCTTCGAGGAGGCGCTCGGACGCTACGGCATCGTCTGCTGCGAGGTCTGGACCGAGCTCGGCTTCGGCGACACCTGTGCCGCGACCATCGCCGCCGACCTGGCCGCGTCCGGGGTGACCGGCATCCGGTCGGAAGCCGAGCTCGCCGCCGCCGGTGCGCTCCCGCCGTGGCTGGGCGACGAGGCCGTCCACGGCAGCCACCGCTCCGCGCTGGTCCGCAAGGACCCGGCGTACTACCGGCCGCTGTTCCCCGACGACCCCGACGACCTGCCCTACGTCTGGCCGGTGCGCTCCCCCGCGGTCGTGGAGGCGGAGCGCCGACGCGCGGAGAACGAGGTACGCCGCCAGCAGCGCGCCGTCGAGCGCGCGCGCCTGGAGGCGGAGCGGCTGCGCCGCCGACGGAGCCGGGCGGCGAAGAAGGCGTGGCAGACCCGGCGGCGCAACGCCCGCCCGGACGTGTGAGCCGCGCGGCGGACGACGCCGCGGGGGAACAACCACAGGGGTACAGCGGTTAGCATGGACGTGCCGGCCCGTTTCATCCCCCCGGGCTCTAAATATTGCCGCTACGAGCGGCCACTCGCCGAGAGGCGGTTGACGGGCCGGTGCCCAGCGTGACGAACGGGCCCGCGGCGCTTGCCGCGGGCCCGTTCGGTGTCACAGTGCTGCAGTGCTCCGCGCCGTACGGCGCAGCGGGGAGTGCCAGCATAGCGCCGTCTCCTGGGCCGCGGTGACGGCGCCGACAGCCACAAGAGCCGCTCCGACGCGATGTCGGAGCGGCTCTCGCTCGCAAGGGCTGGCTCTCGGTGGGGCGACCCACCGGGACCGTTGGTCGGTGGAGCTGGCGGGAATCGAACCCGCGTCCTCGAGCGCCGAACCAGGTCTTCTCCGGGTGCAGTCGGTGTTGTCGCTTTTCTCGGCCCCGGCGCTCGCACAGACACGTCGCCGACAGGCCCAGCCAGGAAAAAGTCCCGGTCACTCCTCCTGGCAGGAAGTGACCAGCAAGTCCTCTAGATGAGGCCTGGATCCGGGACGAGGACGGGTGCCCGGTCAGACCCTTCGATCACTGCTCAGGCAGCGAGAGCGAAGTCGTTGCGATTAGTATTGGCAACTGTATTTTCCAGCGATCGTTTACGAGATGGCGCTGGCTTCTCGACCCGCTTCTCCTGGAACTAACGTCCCAAGTCGAAACCGATCAGCCCCTCTTGAGTTGTGCTCGGTCAGTCTACGGGTTGAACGCGGCCAGCACGACCCGCGTTCCCCTCAGCCGACCGTGAGCGCGTGGCTGCGGGAGCCCACCCTGCCGGTGGAGGCGAGCCGGGTGGGTGTGCACGTCGAGCTGCCCGGGGATCCCTAGGCGCTCGACGACGGGCTCGACGACGGGCAGCGGCATCAGTCGCGGATGCCCTTGAGCCGCCTCTGGACGGCCTGCTCCTTCTCGCGGTTGGCCTGCTTCTCGGCGAGGGAGTGCCGCTTGTCGTAGGCCTTCTTGCCCTTGGCGAGCGCGATCTCGACCTTGGCCCGGCCGTCCTTGAAGTAGAGGTTGAGCGGGACGATCGTGTAGCCCTTGTCGGTGATCTTGCGCTCGATCTTGGTGATCTCGGCGCGGTTGAGCAGCAGCTTGCGCTTGCGCCGGGCCGAGTGGTTGGTCCAGGTGCCCTGGGAGTACTCCGGGATGTGCACGCCGTGCAGCCACACCTCGCCGCCGTCGACCTCGGCGAAGCCGTCGACGAGGGAGGCGCGGCCGGCCCGCAGCGACTTCACCTCGGTGCCGACCAGGACGAGCCCGGCCTCCCAGGTGTCCTCGATGTGGTAGTCGTGGCGCGCCTTCCTGTTCTGCGCGACCGACTTGGTGCCCTGCTCACGTGCCATGGCGCCATCCTCTCAGGCGGCGCAACGGGGCTCAGAGCCAGTTCGCCGGATCCACGGCCCTGCCGTTGGCCATCACGGTGAAGTGCAGGTGGCAGCCGGTCGACCAGCCGGTCGAGCCGACGTACCCGACGACCTGGCCGCGGGAGACCTGCTGGCCCTCGGCGACGGTGTAGCGGGTGGCGTGGTTGTAGATGGTGGCGAGGCCGACCCCGGCGGCGACGCCGTTGTCGATGATCATCCGGTTGCCGTAGACGCTGCTCCAGTAGGACGAGATGACCGTGCCGTCGGCGGCGGCGTAGAGCGGGGAGCCGCAGTCGGCGCCGAAGTCGGTGCCGTCGTGGAGGCTGTAGTAGCCGTAGATCGGGTGGGTCCTCATGCCGTACGGCGAGGTCACTCCTCCGGCGGCGGGCATGCTGAGGAAGCCACCGCTGCTGGCGGGCGGTCCCGCCTGGCTGCTGGTGTTGGCGCGGGCCGCGGCGGCGCGGGCGCGGCGGAGGGCCTCGGCGGCGCGCCGGCGCAGCATCTCCTCGATCCTGGCATCCTCCCGGCGCAGCGCCTCCAGGGTGCGCGCGTCGGCGGCCCGGGCGACGGTGGCCTCCTGCTCGGCCGTACGCCGCTCGCCGACCAGCGCGGCGACGGACTGCGCGGCGGCGGCCGTCTGCGCCTCGAGCGCCTCCATCTCGGCCAGGTGCGCGGCTGCCTCCTCGCGCTTGGCCTGCACGGCGTCCTTGGCGGCCTCCACCTGGTCCTCGCGCACCGCGAGGAGCACCTCCGCGGCGCTGAGCGCCTGGTAGGCGCGGGTCTCGCGGCCGACCATGGCGTCGCGGGCCTCGGAGGAGCGCGTCAGGTCGGCCGGTGTCCGGGAGTCCAGCAGTGCGGAGAATGCCAGCAGCTCGGGGTCACCCTCCTGATAGATCGAGGAGATGGTGGAGGCCACGGTGTCCTGCTGGGCCCGCATGTCGGTGCGACCGGTGTCGAGGTCGGTCCGCGCCTGCGCCAGCTCGGCCTCGGCGTCGGTGAGCTCGACCTGCATCTCGGCGTCGCGCTGCTGCGCGACCGCGACCTTCCCCTGGGCGGTCGCCAGGGCGACGCGGGCACCGTCGAGCTGGGTGCGTGCGGCCTGGAGCCGGGAGCGGGCGGCGGCCATCCGGCTGCTCGACTCGTGCAGGTCCTCCTGCGCGTGCTCGATCCTGCGCTCGACGGCCTTCCGCCGGTCCTCGAGGTCGTCGTTCGCGCTGGCGAAGGGGGCACTCAACGCGCCGACTGCGAGGGCCGCCACCAGTGAGGATGCGACCATGCGTCGACGAGCGGTACGGGGGAAGGTGCGCACCGGTCAGCCTTTGGTGTTCGGGGAAGTGAACACCGCGACCGTAGCGGCTGCCGATCAGACTTTGAGGTATTTGCGGGTGAGCACGAGTGTCGGGAGCAGGGTGAGCACCGGCCCGAGCACGCCGACGGCCGCCAGCGCCACGAGGTACTGGTCGGCGCCGATCCACGGGATGAACTGGAGCGAGTCGGTCGCCCGCTGGTGGATGCCGAAGTACATGAAGGCGCCGAGGGCGCCCGCCGCCAGCGCGACACCGACGAGCGCGGTCACCAGGGCCTCGAGCAGGAACGGCAGGGTGATGTAGAGGGTGGAGGCACCCACCAGGCGCATGATGCCGATCTCCCGGCGGCGGGCGAAGGCCGCCAGCCGGATCGTGTTGGCGACCAGCAGCAGGGCGGCGATCACCAGCACGATCGAGGTCACGAAGGCGCTGACCTGCAGGAGGTTGATGGCCCCGTAGATCGGCTCGAGCGTCTCGCGCATGTCCCGGATGCCGGAGACGCCGTCGAGGCCGCGCACGGCGCTGGTGATGCCGTCGTACTGCTCGGGGTCGCGCAGCTCGATCCACACCGACTCGGGCATGTCCTCGGCGGTCGCGGCCGGGTTGGCGCCCTCGAACTTCTCGGGCCCCAGCAGCTCCTTGACCTTCGCGAACGCCTCCTCCTTGGACTCCGTGTGGTAGCCGGCGACCTCGGGGTTGTCCTCGACGACCGTGCCGATGGCCGTCCGCTGGGCCTCGGTGACCTCGCCCGTGCAGGCGGGGTTGTCGTCCTGCGCCTTGCACAGCCACACGGTGATCTGCAGCTGGCTGCCCCACTGCTCGGCGGCCTTGGCCGCCTGCTGGTTCAGGAGCACGCCGAGGCCCACCAGGGTCAGCGAGACGAAGAGCGTCAGGACCACCGCGATGTGCATCGACAGGTTGCGCCGCAGGCCCTGGCCGAGCTCGGAGAAGACGTAGCGAAGCTGCATGGGGAGACTCTCGATCTAGTTCTGGAAGCCGTAGACGCCCTGGGCCTGGTCACGGATGACGTGACCGTCCTCGAGCTCGATGACCCGCTTGCGCATCTGGTCGACGATGCCCGCGTCGTGGGTGGCCATCACCACGGTCGTGCCCGTGCGGTTGATGCGGTCGAGGAGCTTCATGATCCCGACCGACGTGGTCGGGTCGAGGTTGCCGGTCGGCTCGTCGGCGATGAGGATCTTGGGCCGGTTGACGAACGCGCGCGCGATGGCCACCCGCTGCTGCTCGCCGCCGGAGAGCTCGTCGGGCATCCGCTCGCCCTTGCCGTCCAGGCCCACCATCTCCAGCGTCTCGGGCACCAGCTCCTCGATCTCGCCGCGAGGCTTGCCGATGACCTGGAGCGCGAAGGCGACGTTCTCGGTGACGGTCTTGTTGCCGAGCAGGCGGAAGTCCTGGAAGACCGTGCCGATGTCACGGCGCAGCCGCGGCACCTTCCAGCCGGCGAGGCGGTTGATCTCCTTGCCGGCGACGTACACGCGCCCGGTCGTGGGGCGGTACTCCCGGAGCACGAGACGCAGGAACGTCGACTTGCCCGAGCCCGAGGACCCGACCAGGAAGACGAACTCGCCCTTCTCCACCTCGACCGTGACCTGGTCGAGCGCCGAGTGGGCGTGTCCGGGGTAGGTCTTGGTGACCTTCTCGAAGCGAATCACGTGAGCCGAGGCTACGCGAGCACCCCACGCATCCGCCGGATCCCCGACGGCAGGCGCGTCACCGGGCCGGTCACCCGGCCAGGCCGATCCTCCTCAGCACCTGCCCGGCGATCTCGGCGGGGGCGTCCGCGGGGTCGACGAGCATGCCGTCCTCGTCGGGCTGGATCGGCTCGAGGGCGTCGAGCTGCGACTCCAGCAGGGACGACGGCATGAAGTGCTCCCGGGAGCCCATCCGCTCGAGCATCAGGCCCTTGTCGCCGTGCAGGTGCACGAAGAAGGTGCGCTCGCCGCCGGTGCGCAGGACGTCGCGGTAGACCCGCTTGAGGGCCGAGCAGCTGAGGATCGTCGGCGTGCCGGCGTCCTCGTGCGTGCGGGTCCAGGCGGCGAGCGACGCCAGCCACGGCTCACGGTCGGCGTCGGTCAGCGGGTAGCCGGCCGACATCTTCTCGATGTTGGCCGCGGGGTGGAAGTCGTCCCCCTCGGCGAACTCCCAGCCCAGGCGCTCCTGGACCGCCAGGGCGGCGGTCGACTTGCCGGACCCCGAGACGCCCATGAACACCAGGTGCCACACCGGCTGCCCCTCGGTGCTCATGGCGTGGCGTACCAGAGCACGAGCGCCAGCACGAAGATCGAGAGCCCGAGCGTGGTCTCCATCACCGTCCAGGTGCGCAGCGTGGTCTTGACGTCCATGCCGAAGAACCGGCTGACCAGCCAGAAGCCGGAGTCGTTGACGTGCGAGAGCACCGTTGCGCCCGCGGCGATCGCCATCACCATGGCCACCAGGTCGATCGAGGACAGGTCGGCCGAGGCGGCGCCCGCACTCAGCAGGCCGGCGGTGGTCGTCAGGGCCACCGTCGCCGAGCCCTGCGCCACCCGCAGCAGGGTCGCGATGACGAACGCGGAGATGATCAGGGGCAGCCCGATGTCGGCCAGCGAGTCCGACAGCGCCTCGCCGATGCCGCTGTGGCGCAGCACGCCGCCGAACATGCCACCCGCGCCGGTGATGAGGATGATCGCGGAGATCGGGCCGAGGGCGTCGTTCAGGATCGTCTCGACCTGGGCGGCCGAGCGGCCCTTGGTGCCCAGGGCGTACGTCGCGAACAGCAGCGTGATCAGCAGGGCGATGGGTGTCTGGCCGATGAAGACCAGGGCGTCGATCCAGGTGGCCTCCTCGAGCGTGCCGCCCTGGATCAGCGTGGTGAAGACGGTGTTGAGGGCGATGAGCAGCAGGGGCAGCAGCAGCACGAGCAGCACCAGGCCGAAGCTCGGCAGCGGCCCGCGGCGTCCCTCCTGCTCCTGGCCCGCCTTGCGGCCGGTGAGCAGGCTGTCGTCGATGGGCACGTCGATCTTGCCGGCGTAGAACTTCGTGAAGAGGTAGACGCCGACGTACCACGAGATCACGGCCACCGGCACGCCCACCAGCAGCGTGAGGCCGATGCTGGCGTCGAGCTCGGTCGCCGCCGTGACGGGGCCGGGGTGGGGCGGCACGATCGCGTGCATGGCCGCGAAGGCTCCGGCGGCCGGCAGCGCGTAGATCAGCACCGAGCCGCCGAACCGCCTGGCGACCGAGAAGATGATGGGCAGGAACACCACGAGGCCGGCGTCGAAGAAGATCGGGAAGCCGAAGAGCAGCGCAGCCACACCGAGCGCGAAGGGCGCCCGCTTCTCCCCGAAGGCGTTGATCAGGGTGTCGGCGAGCACCTGCGCGCCGCCGGTGACCTCGAGCAGCCGCCCGATCATGGCGCCGAGCCCCACGAGCAGAGCGACGGTGCCGAGGGTCTTGCCGAAGAAGTACGTCGTCACCGGGGCGATGTCGGCGAGCGGGATCTGCGTCGCCAGCGCGGTCAGGACGCTGACCAGGATCAGCGCGACGAAGGCGTGCATCTTGAGTCGGATGATCAGGAACAGCAGCACCAGCACGGCAGCCGCGGCGATGGCGAGCAGGACGCCGGCGCTGTATGCCGGTGCGATCGGTGCGGGATCCACGCGAACCTCCCAGGATGTGGCTGGTGCACCGACCCTAGGGCACGGGAGCCGGCGGAGGGCGGCTCCGTCTGGGGCTAGTTGGACTCCGCCTTCTCGGCGCCGCGGCGCCAGCGGATGCCCGCCTCGAGGAAGGGGTCGAGGTCGCCGTCGAAGACCGCGCTGGGGTTGCCGCTCTCGTAGCCGGTGCGGAGGTCCTTGACGACCTGGTAGGGGTTGAGCACGTAGTTGCGCATCTGGTCCCCCCACGACGCCTGCACGTCGCCGCGCAGCCCGTCGAGGTGCGCCTTCTCCTCGGCCTTCTTCAAGGCGAGCAGCTTGGCCTTGAGCACCACCATCGCGCTGGCCTTGTTCTGCAGCTGGCTCTTCTCGTTCTGGCAGGACACGACCGTGCCCGTGGGGATGTGCGTGAGCCGCACCGCGGAGTCGGTGGTGTTGACCGACTGGCCGCCGGGGCCGCCGGAGCGGTAGACGTCGACGCGGATCTCCTCGTCGGGCACGTCGATCTCGTCGGTCTGCTCGAGCACCGGCACCACCTCCACGGCGGCGAAGCTCGTCTGGCGGCGGCCCTGGTTGTCGAACGGGCTGATCCGCACCAGCCGGTGGGTGCCGGCCTCGACCGAGAGCGTGCCGTAGGCGTACGGCGCGTGGATCGCGAAGGTCGCCGACTTCAGCCCCGCCTCCTCGGCGTAGGAGGTCTCGTAGACCTCCACGGGGTACTTGTGCTGCTCGGCCCAGCGCGTGTACATCCGCATCAGGGTCTCGGCGAAGTCGGCGGCGTCGACTCCCCCGGCGCCCGAGCGGATCGTCACCAGCGCCTCGCGGACGTCGTACTCGCCGTTGAGGAGGGTGCGGATCTCCAGCGACTCCACCGACTTCTTGATGCGGACGAGCTCGCGCTCGGAGTCGGCGAGGGTGTCGGCGTCGCCCTCCTCCTGCGCCATCTCGACCATCAGCGCGAGGTCGCCGATGCGCGAGTCGAGGCCGGTGAACTTGTCGAGCTCGCCCTGGAGGGTGGAGAGGCGGCCGGTGACGCGGGTGGCGTTGTCCTGGTCGTCCCACAGGTCGGGTGCGGCGACCTGCTCGCTGAGGTCGGCGATCTCGGAGCGCATCCCGTCGAGGTCGAGCACCTGCCCGATGGTGCCCATGGTCGCCTGGAGCGTCTTGATCTCTGCGTCGAAGTCGGTGCCTGCCACGGGGAGCAACAGTACGGCGGTGCCGGTGGCGGTGTCGAAAGCGTGGGCGAGCGGGTGGATGGGCGCCCCACAGCGGCGTGGCCCCTCGGGGTGGCGTGTGCACCCCGTTTGATGCGCCGGGTCTGCTGACGGTTGCGGGAGAGCCCCGAGGGGCTCGTGGCTAGGGTCTCGGCATGGCAGACGCGACGCACTACGACCTCGTCGTCATCGGCGCCGGCTCCGGCAGCGCGGTCGTCGACGACCGCTTCTCCGACTGGCGCGTCGCGATCATCGAGCGCGACGCCTTCGGCGGCACCTGCCTCAACCGCGGCTGCATCCCCACCAAGATGTTCGTGCTGCCCTCCGACCTCGCCCGCGACGCCGCCGAGGGCGAACGCCTCGACGTGCACACCTCGTACGACGGGGTGGACTGGCCCGCGCTCCGTGACCGGATCTTCGGCCGCACCGACGCCTCGGCGCGCCAGGGACGCGCGGACCGCGACCGGTCCGACAACGTCGACGTGCTTACCGGCACGGCGTGCTTCACCGGCCCCCGGGCGCTCACGGTGGCGCTGAAGGACGGCGGCGAGGTGGCGCTGACCGCCGACCGGGTCGTGCTCGCCACCGGCGGCAGCCCGGTGGTGCCCGACATCCCGGGGCTGGCCGAGGTGCGGCACCACACCAGCGACGACGTCATGCGCCTCGACGCGCTGCCGCGCCGGATCGGCGTCCTCGGCGGCGGGTACGTCGGCTGCGAGCTGGCCCACGTCTTCGCCGCGCTGGGCTCGACGGTCGTGCAGGTCGAGGCGACCGACACCCTGCTGGGCACCCAGGACGCCGACGTGGCGAGGCTCGTCACCGAGCACTGCGCGCGCCAGTGGGACGTGCGCACCGGCACGACGGTCGAGCGCTTCTCCCGCGACGGCGACGCGGTCACCATGCACCTCGACCACGGGGACCCGGTCACGGTCGACACCGTGCTGGTGAGCATCGGCCGCCGGCCCGGCACCGCCGGTCTCGGGCTCGAGGTGGCCGGCGTGGAGCTCGACGACGGCGGCCGGGTGGTCGTCGACGGTCACCAGCGCACCTCGGCCGAGGGCGTGTGGGCGCTCGGCGACGTCTCCACCGACGTCCCGCTCAAGCACGTGGCCAACCACGAGGCCCGGGTGGTGCAGCACAACCTGCTGCACCCCGACGAGCTCGTGACGACCGACCACCGGTTCGTGCCCAACGCCGTCTTCACCTCGCCCCAGGTGGGCGCGGCGGGCCTCACCGAGCAGCGGGCGCGCGAGGACGGCCTGGACGTCGCCGTGGCGACCAGCCGCTTCGAGGACACCGCCTACGGCTGGGCCCTGGAGGCCGACGACCAGGGCTGGTTCTGCAAGGTCGTCGCCGACCGCGCGACCGGCCGGCTCGTCGGCGCCCACCTCGCCGGGCCGCACGCGGCGACCCTCGTGCAGCCGTTGATCATGGCGATGGGCCTGGAGCTCCCGGTGGTCGGGCTGGCGCGCTCGCAGTACTGGATCCACCCCGCCCCCACCGAGGTCGTCGAGCAGGCGCTGCTGGCCCTCGAGGAGGAGCTCACCGCAGGCCGGTGATGGCGGCCGAGTAGTCGACAGTCAGTACAGGATCGTCGGCCCGTTCGTCAGCACCGCGTCGAGGTCGATGCGCGGCCTGCCCGCGGTGGCGAGGTTCACGATCTTGACCCTGTGCGTGCCTCGGCCCAGCGCGGTGTCCCAGACGATCCGCCTCGGCGTCGACACCGCGGCGTAGGTGTCGACCGTCCCCCTGAGCGTCCCGTCCACGAAGACCTGGAACCGGCCGCGGTCGGGTCCGGCGTGCATGACCAGGGCCAGATGGGTGGCCCCGCCGTCGGGGATGGTCACCGTCGCCGTGGCCGAGGCGCCGCGGCTCGTCGTGCGACGTACGGCCTTCCCCGTCCAGCACGCGCATGCCGAGGAGCCCCAGGTGCCGGCGTAGGCGATGGTCGGCTGCGCGATCTCCGGGCGGGACGCGTGCGACACGTTGTTCTCCTGGGTCAGGCGGGTGCGGTTGCCCCTGACCACGCGGGTCACGGCGTTGCCGTAGGTGTCCCGGGCCGTGACCTCGAAGCTGTCCGTGGCGAAGTCGTCGTCGTCGTTGTATCCCAAGAACCGGTGCGAGAGCTCGGTGCCGTCCTCGAACACCGGGATGGGACCCACCGCGTTGTTGATCTCCACCAGGTCGTAGCGGACCTCGCCGCTCGCGTCGGTCGCTGACCACTTGAAGGTGAGCGGCGCGGCTGCGGTGATCGTCCCCGGCGACGCATAGGCGGACTGGAAGTCGACGCCCAGCTGTGAGCCGACGACGAAGGAGGGCACGGCCGGGGAGGTCAGGACCGGAGGGGTGTTGTCCGCCACCGAGCCGGCAGCGGGCGCCGCAGCGAGGATGCCGGCTGCCGTGAGAGTGGCTACGAGGAGGTTGGCTGGTGCTTTCATAAGGGTGTCCTGTCCGAGATGGGTGGCTTGGTCACTGTTCTGCTGCGGTGGGCGTCAGGCTGGTGGACCGCTCGGAGTCTGTCAACGCCGAGACGGAGTAGCCGCACGTCGACCGACACGGTCATCGCAGCACGGTGACGGCGGCCGTGCCGGTGGCCGCGACCGTGGGCCGGTCCGGCGAGCCGGGGACCGTGAGCGGGAGGTCGAGGGGGGCGATGAGCTGCACGGTCACCGTCGCCTCCGCCTCGTCGACGGCGGAGCGGTGCTCGATGCCGGGATAGCGCGCGTGGGCCCCGGAGTCCTGGAGGTACGCCGCCACCGCCCGGTCGACCTGCGTCTCCAGCTGGTCGAGGCGGTCGTCGGGGATGCCGTTGGCGTAGGCACCCACGGAGCCGAGGTCGGCACCCCGCAGGGCGGCGCCGTCGGCGAGGGTGTCGAGCCCCTGGCGCTGGAGGAAGGCGGCCGAGGCGTCGACCACCACCACGACGGCCATCACCAGCACGAACGCGAGCCCGACGATCAGCGGGATGGTGGAGCCGCGCTCGTCGCGGCGCCGACCGGTCATCGGGCTCCTCCCCCGTCGAGGGTGCCGGTCTCGACGTACTGCCCGATGGGGACACGGTGGGTGGCGGAGAGCGCGAACCTCGGGCGGTCGCCGCCGACGACCTCCGGCAGGAACGGCAGGTCGACGGCCGAGCGGACCGTCACCGTGATCACCGAGGTGCCCCGGTGGCACGGCGGCCCCGGCTCGCACGAGGAGACCACCTCCGCGCGCATCCCCGGCGAGCCCTGGTCGGCGAGGGTGAGGCCGGCGACGGCGCGGGCCCGGGCGAGGCCTTCCCGGTCGTTGGGCGCGAGCGCGTAGGCGCGGCCCGCGGCCCGGGCGGCCGCGCTGACCGCGAACGCTCCGCGCTGCACCTCGAACACCGAGATGACGATCCACACGAGCGGGATGATCAGGATGATGCCCAGCCAGGTGAACTCGACGAGCCCGCTGCCCCGCTCGTCGCGACGTCGCCTCACGGAGTGCCCTCCGGGCCCTGCTCGATGATCGCGTTGCCCGAGACGCTGAGCCCCACGCCGGGTCCACCCAGCCCCAGCGCGGGCACGTCGGCCGAGATGGTCACCCGGTAGGCAGGCGCTCCCTCGACCACGACCTGCTCGATGGCGATGTCGTGGGCGAACCTCTCCGAGACCGCACCCTGGATCTGGTCGCGCGCCTTCTGCTGGCCGTCAGCGGGCGTCGCGCCCAAGGTGGCGGCGTACCGGGCGCCCTCGGCCGCGGCCGAGGCGAGGGTGTTGCGCACGTGCAGCACCAGGGCGAGCTGGAGGATGCCCAGGAACAGCGGCAGGAGCAGGACGAGGACGAGGACGAAGTCGACGACGGCTGACCCGCGCTGGTCACGCCGCGGGAGGTGCATCAGCCCTTGACGCCGACGGACTGCAGGGCGCTCTCGAGCAGGCTCACCAGCTGGTCCTCGGCCACGCCCCAGATGATCGCCACGAGCGCGGCGGTCATCACGGTGATCATCACCCAGCCGGGCACGTCCCCGCGCTCGTCGCGCTCGCGTGGTGCCGTGACGGCCGCGTGCAGGCACGCGAGGGCCCGCATCGGTGCGGCGGTGAGGTCGTTCATGGGTCTCCCTTGGTGTCGGTTCACGGAGTCGTGAGGTTGAGGCCGATGGCCCCGGGATAGAAGGCGAAGACGATGGTGATCGGCAGGACGAGGAAGACCACGGGCGCCATCATCAGGACCTCCTTGCGGGCAGCGCTCTCGATCAGCTCACGCCGCCCGGCCTCGCGCACGTCGGCGGCCTGGGCGTGCAGCACCTCGGCCAGCGGCGTACCGCGCTCGACGGCGACGGCGACACCGGTGGCGAAGCGAGCCACCAGCGGCAGTCCGGTGGCGGCGGCCAGCGCGTCGAAGGCGACGCTCACCGGCTCCCCGGTGCGCACCCGCGCCAGCACGTCGGCGAGGTCCGCCGACAGCTCGCCGTGGCTGCGGCGCACGACGCGGTCGAGCGCGGCCACCGGGCTCTCCCCCGCCGCGACGGCTAGGGCAAGGAGCTCGGCGACGGTCGGGAACTCGGCGACGATCTGACGCTCCCGCCGGGTGGCCTCCGTCGTGAGGCGGTGATCACGGGCGATGACGCCAACGGCGAAGCCGAGCACACACAGCAGCAGCGCGAGCACGGGGTTGATGCCGCCGCCGAGCGCCTTGACCAGTCCGTACGCTGCGCCGACGCCGAAGCCGACGAGCCCCCAGACCACCTGCTCGAGGCGGAACTCGTGCACGGTCTTGGGGATGCGGGCGCGCTGCAGCCGCCGCTCGATCGAGCGCGCACCCCCGAGGACGCGCTCCACGAGGTCGGCCGCCGCACGCATGGGTGGGCCGAAGACGCCGGCCGCCGCGGCCGCCGGTGACGACGAGACCACGCGCAGCGCCGGCACGCGGCCCACCTGCGGGAGGTCGCGGACGTACGGCAGCACCCGGATGGCCAGCTGGGTGCGGCGGATGACCAGCACCCGGGAGGCCACCAGCAGCAGGCCCGCGGCGGCCAGGCCCCCCAGGACGACACCCCACAGCGCGGGCGTCACCGCAGGATCCTCTGCTCGACCGGGAGCCGGCCGATGCGCATCATGACGGTGTAGGCCAGCACGCAGACCGCACCGCCGACGCCCAGCACGAGCGCCCCGCCGACGCTGGCGTAGCGGCGGATGACGTCGCCCTGGAAGGACATGAAGAGCAGCACGACCCAGGGCGCCGCGACGGCCAGCCGGGCGCCGTTGACGGTCCAGGCCTGCCGCGACTCCAGCTCCGACCGGGTGCGCGCCTCGTCGCGCAGGTAGCCCGAGAGGTTGCGCAGCAGCCGGCCGAGCTCACCGCCGCCCACCTCGCGGGCGATGCGCAGGCCCTCGACGACCCGGTCGCCGACCGGGTCGGCCAACCGGTGCTTGAGCCGCTCGAGCGACTCGTCGAAGCGCCCCGTCACCTGGTAGTCGAGCGCGAACTGGTCGAAGTCGGGGCGCAGCGGCTCCGGCCCGTTGGTGGCCAGCGACGCCACGGCCTCCGGCAGCGACAGCCCGGCGCGCACGCCCGAGGCCAGGTTGTCGACCGCGTCGGGCCAGACCTCGGCGAACTCGGCCTGCCGCTTGCGCACGCGCGCCTTCAGCACGCCCACGGGCAGGTAGCCGGCCATCAGCGCGAAGCAGAGGGCCACCGGAGCAGCCCGGCTCACGGCCTGCACCACGACGAAGGCGGCGACGCCCAGCACGACGCACAGCGCGGTCAGGCTCGCGGGCGAGACGTCCCCGAGCCCGGCGCGCGCGAGCAGCTGCTCGCCGCGGCCGCCTCGCTGGTCGGTCACCTTCGGCCGGCGCGGCAGGAAGAAGGCGGACCAGATGAGCAGCGCCCCGATGCCGAACCCGAGCCCGACGAGCGCGCCCATCAGCGGCCGCCCTCGAGGATGCGGTGGACGTCGATGCCCAACCGCTCGAACCGCTCGAGACGGTGGGGCATGCCTCCGGCCCAGCGCAGCTCGCCGCGCACCCGGTGGAAGATCGACTCGACCTCGATGGTGTCGTTCTCGACGCGCCCGGGCACCGCGACGACCTCGTTGGTGCGCCGTACGCCGCTGGTGTCGATGCCCAGATGGACCACGATGTCGACCGACGCGGCGACGGTCGGGACCACGAAGCGGGCGGAGATGTTCTCCCCCGCCAGCAGCGGCAGCGTGCACATCTTGACCAGCGCCTCGCGGGCGCTGTTGGCGTGCAGCGTGCACATCCCGGGCAGGCCGGCGTTGAGGGCGAGCAGCAGGTCGAGGCACTCCTCCGCCCGCACCTCACCCACGATGACCCGGCTCGGGCGCATCCGCAGCGCCTCCTTGACGAGGTCGCGCAGCACCACCTCGCCGGTGCCCTCCAGCCCCGCCTGCCGGGTCTGCATGGGAACCCAGTCCGGGTGGGGGAAGCGGAGCTCGAACACCTCCTCGGCGCTGATCACCCGGTCGCCGCCGGGGATCGCGGCAGCGAGGCAGTTGAGCATCGTGGTCTTGCCCGCCTGCGTGCCGCCGGCGACGAGGATGTTGAGGCCCGCGCGCACGCAGGCCTCGAGGAAGGCCGCGGCCGAGGGGGTGAGGCTGCCGAGCTCGACCAGCTGGCCAAGCTGCGCCGCCTGGAGCCGGAACTTGCGGATGTTGACGGCCGAGAAACCCCGGCTGATCCCCTCGAGCACCACGTGCAGGCGGTGGCCCTCCGGCAGCATCGCGTCGACGAAGGGCTGCGAGATGTCGATGCGGCGCCCGCTGGTCTTCAGCATCCGCTCGACGAGCTCGCGCACCGTCGCGGCCGAGAGCACCAGGTTGGTCAGCTCGTGGCGGCCGTTGCGGGCCACGAACACCCGGCTCGGATCATTGATCCACACCTCCTCCACGCTCGGGTCGTCGAGGAACGCCTGGAGCGGGCCGAAGCCGGCCACCCGGGCCACCAGCTCGCCGACGACCGCGTCGCTGTCGGGCACCGGGGCGACCGCCCCGGTCAGCGAGCGGTCGTCGTGCTCGCGCACCACCCGCTCGGCGATGCGGCGCACGAGGTGGGCGTCACGCTGGGGGTCGACCCCGTCGCTGCGCACGATCGAGCGCACCTGCCCGTCGAGCCGTTCGATCAGCTCCACGTGGGCACCGTGTGCGCCGGCGTGCGTGAGAGTCATTGCGGCCCCTGTCCCGGATGAGGTTCCGCCGGTCAACGTACGCGAACACCGGCGCGCGCGACACTGCCCCGGAGCCGGCTGTGGACAACCTTCACGTCGCGGCTCCCCGCAGGCCGAGGGTCCGCTGGAACGCGGTGAGCTGGGAGGAGACACCCTCGCTCCCGCCGGCGAGGTCGCGCAGGGGCAGCCCCCTGTGTCCGTCGATCAGCTCGGCTGGCGCACGCGGGTGGCGGCCAGGGTGCCCGAGCAGGCGGAGCGCGAGCTGTTTGCCGCGGGCGTCGTGGCGGTCCCAGAGAGCCGCGAACTCCTCGCTGCGGGTGAGGACGGCGTCGAGCACCTCCGCGATGCGCGGATCACCGGGGTACCGGCCGTACAGGACCGGGAAGCCCGCGACGGTGTTGGCCGCAGCCTGCTCCCACTCGGCGTAGAACGGACGGGCCGCGGGCTCGAGGAAGACCTTCGTCACCAGGTTGGCACCGTGGAGGAAGCCGTCGAACAGTGCATCGGCGAGCTGGTTGCCGGCGAGCACGTCGTAGGCCCGGCCCAGGACCAGCGCCGGGTTCTCCGGCCACATGCCCATCAGCCGAAGCAGCTCGGGGTCGACTCGTTCCGACGGCGCGCCAGCGCTGACAACCCTGCCCGACCCGAATCTCGACGACCTCCTACGACGCGGCCTCCCGCCGCAGGCCGAGCGTCTGCTGGAACGCAGCGACGGCGGTGAGCTGGGAGGAGACACCCAGCTTCTGGCGGATCGTGCGCATCTGGCTGCGCACCGTGCCCTCGCTCACCCCGGCGTGCGCGGCGATGTCGCGCAGGGTCAGCCCCATGGTCAGGCTCTCCAGCACCACCCACTCGCGCGTCGAGAGGGTCGCGATGCGGCGGACGAGGTCGCGCTGCCCGGCCGGGAGGTCGTGCCAGGCGGCCCGCGCGGCGTCCCGCTCGGCGACGGGCATCGCACCCGCGCCGCGGCGTACGGCCTCCACCGCGCCCTCCAGCTCGTCCAGCCCACCGGTCATCGGCACGACGCCCGGGCTCCCGAGGTCGAGCAGGGCACCCCAGCGCACCAGGTCCTGCGACCCGGTGACGACCAGCCACGGCAGGTCGGCGGACTCCACGACGGTGAGCACGTCGCGCCACTGCGCCACGTCGTCGAGGTCGGCGACCACCAGACCGCTCTCCGCACCGGAGTCCGCGAGCAGCCGGCGCAGGGCCGTGTGCTCGCCGCGGGACTCGGGCAGGTCGGCGTGCACGACGGCCACGCCGCGCGTCTCCAGCGCGACCGACAGGGCCTCGCCCACGAGCCGGCTGTGGGCCAGCAGGGCGCAGGTGACGGGCGAGGGAGGAGGCACGCCCGACAGTGTGGGACATCGCGGCGGGCCGTGTCGGAGGAACGCGGAGACGCGCTGGGGCGGCGGTTCGCGGGCACGTGCGACCGCCGACCCGTACGATGCGATCGACGTGGGTGACCGACCCCACGTCGGGGAAGGGGGCGGCGTCATGCGACAGGGATCGCGCGTGTGCATCGTCGACGACCACGCACTCTTCGCCGAGTCGCTCGAGATCGCACTCAGGCTCGAGGGCCACGAGGTCAGGCGGCTGCCGCTGCCCAAGGACCTGCACGCGGCCGCGACGCTGCTGCCGCAGGTGCAGCGCTACAAGCCCGACATCATGCTGCTCGACCTCGACCTGGGCAACGCCGACGGCTCCACCCTCATCGAGCCCGCCACCAAGTCGGGCACCGCCGTCGTGGTGGTCACCGGCAGCACCGACCGCGCCCGGTGGGGCCTCTGCATGCGGTACGGCGCCCGCAAGGTGCTGCCGAAGACCGGGCCCCTCAACGACATCCTGGCCACCATCCGCCGCATCTCCGAGGGCCGCACCGTCACCACCCAGGAGGAGCGCGACGAGCTCGTGCGCTTCTGGCAGGACGAGCGCAAGGAGGTGCGCGAGCTGGGCGAGCGCCTCAGCCGGCTCACCCAGCGCGAGTCCCAGGTGCTCGGCATGCTGATGGAGGGGCTCCAGGTGCGCGACATCGCCGTGCACAGCACCGTGTCCGAGGCGACGGTCCGCACGCAGGTGAAGTCGATCCTCTCCAAGCTCGAGGTCACCTCCCAGCTCGCCGCCGTCGGCCTGGCCCACCACGCCGGCTGGCACGCTCCCCAGCAGTCCTGACCGAGCATGCCCCATATGGGGCATGCCCGGGATCCGGGCCGCTGGCTACCGTGGACGAGCCGGCCCGAAACCGGCGTGTCACCCCCCTCTGCGCCCGGTGCAGTCCCTGCCGGGCCAGCCAGCGTCGTCGCGACCCCAAGCGCGACGAAGCGATCCGGCCCCGCCGCCTGACCTGCCCCACACCCCCAAGGTCAGGATGCGGGGCCGGTGGGCGTGGTGGCCCGGTCAGACCTGGTGGTTGGCCACGAACAACCGGGTGGGGTCGGCATGCGC
Source organism: uncultured Nocardioides sp. (assembly GCF_902805925.1). GTDB lineage: Bacteria > Actinomycetota > Actinomycetes > Propionibacteriales > Nocardioidaceae > Nocardioides. The sequence goes on along the minus strand of NZ_CADCUP010000146.1, from coordinate 7,371 downwards.
GCGCAGGTGCGCCAGCCGGGCCCAGGCCTCCCCGTCGAACATGCTGCTGGCGTCCTCCCGGTTCTCGGTGAACGTCGGCACCCGGCTGGGCTGCGACCACCGGGCCAGGGCCCGGACCGTCCGCCTCGCTGCCTCCCGGCCGGCGGCCACCGCCTCGGGGAAGGGCGCCACGGCGATGCAGAACAGCGCGTAGCTGCCGGTCAGGTGCGAGAGTGCGCCACCGTGCGGCGCGGGCCGGGCGAACGCGCCCCCGAGGTGCCGCAGCTCCGCGAGGAGCAGGCCCGACTGCCGTCCCGGGCCCACCTGGCCCAGCAGCGCCTCGATGGCGTCGTCGGTCAGCACCCCGAGCACGCTGTGGTCGGAGACGACCGGCGTCGGCTGCGGCGGGTCCATGTGCACGGCGAGCAGCGCCTCGGCCGGGATGCGGCCCCAGGTGTCCATCTCCGGCTCGTACATGCGGAGCCGGGCGAGCAGCTGGTCGGCGCGCTCGTCGTCCTCGAGGATGGCGCCGTCGATCACGACCAGGTCGCGGCCGCTCAGGAAGGGCGGCAGCTCCGGCAGGGGTGGGAAGCTCATGATCCGCAGGGACGTGGTGACCGAGTCGGGGGCCTCGCGCGTCCACTGCGCCCACGCCCGCACGACCTCGGGGGCTCGCTCGCGGTCCCACAGGAGCATGCCGGCGTACACGTCGGGGTACGGCAGGAGGTCGAGCTCGATCGCCACGACGACGCCGAAGTTGCCGCCGCCCCCGCGGACCGCCCAGAACAGGTCGGCGTTCGTGGTCGCGTCGGCGCGCACCAGGGAGCCGTCCGCGGTCACGACCTCGACCGCGCGGATCGAGTTCGCGGCCAGGCCATGGGTCCGGCCGTAGAACGACAGGCCGCCCGACAGCGCGTAGCCGGCCACCGCGACGTCCGGTGCGCTGCCGTGCGGGGCGGTGAGGCCGTGCCGCGAGGTGGCGGCGATCACGTCCTGCCACAGCGTCCCGCCGACGACGCGGGCGGTGCGGGCGTCCGGGTCGACGGTGACGCCCGTCAGCGCGGACAGCCGCACGACGACGACGTCGCCGAGGTCGGCCCCCTCGAGCGGGCCGGCTCCGTGGCCGGTGCTCTGCGGGGCGACCCGCAGCCCCGAGGCGGCGGCGGCCCTGACGACCTCGACGACCTCGTCGACGGAGCGCGGCACAGCGACGGCGGCCGGGCGCTGGTCGACGGCGACGTTCCACGGGGTGCGGGCGACGTCGTAGCCGGGGTCGCCGGGCAGGTGCACCTCGCAGAGGCCGCGCAGGGTGTCGGCGGAGGGGACGGGGGTGGTGATGGTCATCGTGCTTCCTTCGGTGGTGGGATCCTTGTGGGTGGTCCCGAGATCAGGGTGTGGCAGTCAGCTGGGCTCGACGCCGGCACGCGCGGCCGGGGCGCGGACGTCTGCGGCCGCCGCGACGAGCGCGACGACCATGCCGGGGACCGGCAGCCGCGCGACCTCGACGGTGACGACGGGGTCGATGCCCAGCGCGTCGAGGCGCTCGGTCAGCACGTCGTACACCTGGTCGAGACCACGCCGGTCGGTCGTGAGGACGCGCAGCGCGCGCAGCTCCGCGGTCGACCGGCCGGCCGCGGCCAGGGCGGCCTCGACGCGGGACATCGAGAGCGCGAGCTGGGCGGCCGCGTCGTCCTCGTGCAGGAGGCGTCCGAGGGTGTCGACCGGTCCGATGGCGGGGAAGGTGTGCATGTGCCAAGCGTCGGGCGGGACACCGCTGCGCGACCATCCCGGGGCCGTGGGGACTTGCCCGCCGGTGGGTCTGGGGTGGGCTCTACCCAGATTTGTGGGATGTACTCACCGGCGTCCCGACCGGATACTCCGAACCATGCCCACCGGACTGACCGCCGAGCGCGTGCGCCAGGACATCGACGTCGTCGCGCGCGCGGGCCTGGACCTCTCCTCCTTCCTCGAGGAGGCCGTGGAGTCCGTGCGCCGGGCGGTGCCGTGGGTCGGAGCCTGCCTGGCCACCCACGACCCCGGCACCCAGATGCTGACCAGCGCCCGGAAGTACGGTCACCTCCACGCCGTGAACACCCATGACCACGAGTTCGGCCTGATCGAGTACGGCACGGCCGAGCCGACGGCCTTCCTGGAGCTCGCCGGGTCCGGGATGACCGCGGCCGGCGTGCACCTGCTGCACGAGGGCGAGATAGAGCGCTCCGGCCGGATGCGGACGTTCATGGTCCCGCACTTCGGGTTCGGTGACGAGGCCCGGCTGATCTTCCGCGACGGACGTCAGGTGTGGGGCGGCATGGCGCTGTTCCGGGGCACGGACGACGACCCCTTCGACGAGTCCGACGTCGCCTTCCTCGCCTCGCTGTCCGGCCAGTTCGCCTGCGGTGTCCGCAGCGGCCTGCTGTCGCGCCTCGCCGATGCGCCCCCGCCGAGCTCGCCCAGCGGACCGGCGGTGCTCATCGTCGACGCGGACGACGAGATCACGCAGATGAGCCTGGGCGCGGAGGAGCGTGTCGCCGACCTCATCACCGGCGACGCCGCCGGCGACCCCCTCACCCCGGTGGCGGCCCTCGTGGGGGCGGCGCGCCGCTACGCCCGGGGCGAGTCGACGGCACCGCCGCGGTGCCGGGTCCGCGGTGCGAGCGGCATGTGGCTGGTGCTGCACGCGTCGCCGCTGACGTCGTTCGGCCAACGCGGCAACGACGTGGTGGTCACCATCGAGGAGGCTCGTCCGCCGGAGATCGTGGCGCTCGTGGTCGCCGCGTTCGACCTCACCGCCCGGGAGCGCGACGTCACCCAGCTGGTGCTGCAGGGCGTCGACACCAAGGAGATCGCAGCGACCCTCCACGTCTCGACCTACACCGTCCAGGACCACCTGAAGTCGGTCTTCGACAAGGCCGACGTCCGGTCGCGGCGCGAGCTCATCTCGCGCATCTACTTCGACCAGTACGTCCCGCGGATGGGCTCCGAGCTCAGCCCGTCGGGGTGGTTCAGCACCTCCTGACCGGTGCCGGACCGGCGGAGCGCCGAGGTCCGCCGCCGTCGGGGAGCCGACAGCCGGTCAGTGGCGGATGACCGGCCGGTCCGACGACGTGCGCGCCGACGGGATGTGGGCCGGGTCGGCCGGGGGCGCCCCGGTGACCGCCGTGCCGGTGGTGGGCTGCGGGCGACGGCTGCGCCGGCGGTCGGCGCCGAACAGCTCGCTCACGCTCATCAGGGCGATGATCGTGGCCGGCACGCCGACGACCAGCAGCCGGGTGGACCGGTCGGTGAGCGCGATGAAGGCGTAGCCGACGTACGGGACGGAGGCGACGACGCGGGGCTGGGTGGCAGCGGTGAGCTCGAAGGTCCACGGGTCGGGCTGCTCGTTGGCGTCGCCCTTGGTGCGGAGCTCGTCGCCGTCGATGGCCACGATGCGGTGGGTGACCAGGGTGTCGGTGCCCGACCCGGCCGGTGGCACGTAGGTGATCGTGTCGCCCACCTCGAGCTCGGAGACCGGCACGGTCTGCTCGAAGACGATCGAGCCCTTGTCGTAGGCATCGGCCATCGAGTCGCCGGTGATGACGTAGCGGGAGAAGCCGAACGCGGCCGGGAGGATGAAGCCGAGGGCCACGAGCATCACCAGGAGGCACAACGCGTTGACCGCGACGCGTCGGGTGCGGCTGACGCGACGGCGGCGGTCGAGGCTGATCTCGATGCTCACAGTGTCTCGATGCTCACGGTGTCTCGATGCTCACAGTGGATGCTCCGTGCTCTGCTGCCAGTGGTGCCGGCTGATCTGTCCACTGTAGGGATCGGCGGTGCACGCCAGCCCCACGTCGGCTCCACCGTTGGGTAACAGTCAGCGCCGCGGCAGCAGGATCTCCAGCCCCGTTGCGCTGACCACCTCACCGGAGAGCCGCCCACCCAGCGCCTCCACCATCGCCAGGGCCGACTCGGAGCCGGCGTGGCCCTGCGATCCGCCATTGCGCGGTCGTCCGCCCTCGATGCGGATCCGCACGTGCTCGGGCTGGCCGGCGAACCGCAGGCTCACCGGCCCGGCGGCCGTCGAGGTGACCTCGGCCAGCACCTGGTCGAGCAGCTGCTCGACGGGTCCGGGGGTGAGGCGGGCGTCGCCGCCGCCGTCGACGTAGGCACGCACCTCGATGCTCTCGGGCAGCTGGTCCCGCCAGTGCTGGGCGATCCGCGAGCCCAGCGCGGCCAGGCTGATCTCGGCCCCGGCCACCAGGCTGCGGCCCCGGGCGAACTCCAGCAGGTCGTCGACCACGCCGTCGAGGCGCTGCACCTCGCCGACGCAGCGCGAGGCGGTACGGCGCACGTCCTGGGGCAGGTCGGAGCGCAGCGACAGGTCCTCGATCTCCAGCCGCATGCCCGTGAGCGGGGTGCGGAGCACGTGGGAGGCGTGGTGGAAGAACGCCCGGTCCCGCTTGATGGAGTCCTCGAGGCGCCCGGAGCTGGCCATCAGCGACGTCGCGATGGCGGCCGCCTCGGGGATCGAGGACCTCGGCAGCTCGAGGTCGAACCGCCCTCGGCCCAGCGCCTCCGCGCTCTCGGCCAGGGCCACGAAGGGACGTGACAGGTAGCCGGCCAGCACGAACCCGACCACGCCGGCGAACAGCAGCAGCATCAGCAGCAGCGCGGCGAGGGAGCCGAGGTTGCGGCCCAGGACGTCTCGGACCACGGCCTCCGACTGGCGCACCGTCACCGTCGCCTGGTCCAGGCTCTCGCGCCCGACCGTGTCGCTGCCCGGGTCGGAGGGGTCGTAGCCGGGGTCCGCGACCGAGACCGGGGGCAGGCCCGTGCGCTCGACGGTGATCGAGGTGCCCCCGACCGCCATCGGCTGCAGGAACGCCGGCGTCACGGCGTCGCCGTCGCGCTCGGCGTTGCCGACCAGCACCGCGACGAGCCGTGCCTGGCGGTCCAGCGTGACCGACTCCCGCTCCTCGATCAGCTCACGCAGCGTGAACGCGCGCACCACCCCGACGACGAGGAGGACGGTGACGGTGAGGACGACGAAGGCGACGGTGAGCCGCTCACGCATCGTCGCGGCTGCTCTCGAGGCGGAAGCCCACACCGCGGACCGCCACGACGCGCTCGCTCGCGCCCGCGTCCTCGAGCTTCTGCCGCAGCCGGCCGATGGTGACGTCGAGGGTCTTGGTCGAGCCGAACCAGTTCTGGTCCCACACCTGGCTCATCAGGTGCTCGCGGGAGACGACCTGGTCGCTCCTGCTGGCGAGCAGCGCGAGCACGTCGAACTCCTTGGTGGTCAACGCGATCTCGCGGTCCGCCTGGCGCACGCGTCGTGAGCCCTCGTCGATGCGCAGACCGGGTGGGTCGCCGCCCTCGGAGGCGTTGGCGCGCCGGGAGTCCCGCGGGAGGCTGCGGCGCAGCAGCGCACGCACGCGTGCCTGCAGCTCCGCGAGGCCGAACGGCTTGGACAGGTAGTCGTCGGCGCCGTAGTCGAGCCCGACGACGCGGTCGAGCTCACCGGCGCGTGCGGTGACGATCATGATGCCGCCGTCGAAGCCCTGCTCCCGCAGCGACCGGCACACGTCGAGACCGTCCATGTCGGGCAGACCGAGGTCCAGGATGACCAGGTCGACCTCGTGCCCCGCCACGTGCTCGAGCACCTTGAGACCGGCGTCGAGCCAGGTGACGTCGTGGCCCTCGCGCTGGAGGGTGCGGACGAGAGGGAGGGCGATGTCCTCCTCGTCCTCGACGAGGACCACCTGATGGCCCATGGCATGAAGCATAGGCCGGAAGGTATCGCGGCCGGGCCGTCTTCACCCACTCGCTCGCGGCGCGTCAGGCGAACAGGTCTCCCCGGTCGGCCACCCGCTCGAGCACCTCCTCGAACCGGAGCTGGTCGAGGCCGAGGGGGTCCTCGGCGCCCGCCTCGACCTCCTCCCACGCCAGCGGCGCGGCCACGGTGGGCGTCTCCCGGCCCCGCAGGCTGTACGGCGCCACGGTGGTCTTGCTGCCGGCGTTCTGCGACCAGTCGAGGAAGACCTTGCCGCCGCGCCTGGCCTTGGTCATGGTCGCGGTGACGAGCTGGGGGTGCTCGCCCTGCAGCTCCTCGGCGACCTCCTTGGCCAGCGCCGTGGTGCCGTCGCTGTCGCGGGTGCGGGGCAGCGCGGCGTACAGGTGCAGGCCCTTGCTCCCGCTGGTGACCGGCCGCGCGTCGAGGCCCCGCTCGCCCAGCTTCTCCCGCACCATCAGCGCCACCTGGCAGCACTCGTGGAGCCCGGCGGGCTCACCGGGGTCGAGGTCGACGACGAGCCGGTCCGGCTTGCGCGGCTTCCCCGCCTTCGTCACCCCCCACTGGTGGACGTGCAGCTCCAGGGACGCGAGGTTGACGAGCCAGGTGAGCGTCGCGAGGTCGTCGATGATCGGGAACACGATCGTGTCGGCGGTGCTGTCCTGGGCCCGGGAGCCGGTGGTCGGCACCTCCGCGGTGCGCACCCAGGCCGGAGTGCGGGCCGGCGCGTTCTTCTCGAAGAAGCTCTTGTCGGCCACCCCGTGCGGCCACCGGATGCGGGTGACGCACCGGTCGCGCACGTGCGGGAGCAGCACCTCGGCGACCTGGGCGTAGTAGTTGAGCACCTCCCCCTTCGTGGTGCCGGTGCGCGGGTAGAGCACCTTGTCGAGGTTGCTGAGCCTGAGGGTGTGGCCGTCGACCTCCACGTGCACGTCGCTCACCCGGCCCCACCTCCCCCGCCGGGCAGCAGGTCGTCGGGCGAGAGGTCGTCGCGCACGCCCTGGTACGACGGCTGGCGGAGCCGGTCGTAGCCCAGTCCGTGGGTGTCGATGTCGACCACGACGACGGGCTCGACCCACGAGGTGCCGCTGGCGTCCACCCGTGGCACCTGGTCGCCGAAGGGGCTGTCGGGACGGCCCAGCGGGGCGAGCAGCTCGCCCAGGACGCGCCCGGTGGCGCCGGCGATGCCGCTGCCGACACGCCCGCGGTACATGAGCCCCTCGGCGGTCGGCTCCCCCACCAGCAGCGCCGCGAGTCGGTCGGAGGTGCCGACCTGCGGGCGCCAGCCGCCGACCACGAACGACCCGCGGTGGCGGTGGGCCAGCTTGCGCCAGTGGTGGCTGCGGGTGCCGAGCTCGTAGCGGGAGTCGCGGCGCTTGCTCACCACCCCCTCGAGCCCCTGCTGGAGGGTGGCGTCGAACAGCATCGCCCCGTCGTCGTACGACGCCGGCACCTGCCAGGCCGACTCCTCCAGGCCCAGCCCGGCCAGCAGGCCGCGCCGCTCCTCCAGCGGCTCGGCGGTGACGTCCCGGCCGTCGAGCCGCAGCAGGTCGAAGGCCATGTAGGTGGCCGGGATCGTCCCGGTCAGCCGCGCCGCCTCCCGGGCGTTGCGCACGTGC
>NZ_CADCUP010000145.1 GCF_902805925.1 uncultured Nocardioides sp. | reverse complement strand
CGGCTCGGCAGTCGCCACCAGGCGTCGCCTGCATGCTGCCGCCGAAACCGCCGCAGTGGTCGCGACGGGGCTGCTCACCCTCGACCTCGCCGCCGCCCACTGGCTCGACCTCGCGGGTCTTGGCCACCTCGCCACCGACGCGTACTGGGCCGGCGCCGGGCTCCTCGGCGGCGTCCTGCTGCTCGGCTTCGACCGACTCGTGCCCCGGACGCACGACGGTGCCGCGCTGCGACGGGTGCTCGTCCACCGGCCCGCCGCGACGTCGATGCTCGCGGTCGCCGGGTGGTCGGCCGTCGCCGCGGCGGATCCCGCTCCGGTCGCGCTCTGCGGGCTGGCCCTGCTGCTCGCCGTCGGCAGCGGTGCCGGCGCGTGGGCGGCGTACCGGCTCGACCACGCGGCGCCGGCGCTGCGCGTCTCGTGGTCCAGCGTGCCGCTGCTGGTGTCGGCGGTCGTCGCGCTGGCCACGCACGTGCTCACCGGGCTCGGCGTGGGGTACGGCCCCGGCTCGTCGGTCCTGGAGGCGTACGGCGCCGCCGCGCTGCTCCTCGTCGTGCCGGTCGCGGCGCTGCTCCTCGGTGACAGGGTCGCGGGGCTCCTGTGGCCGGCCGCAGTCGCGTGGCTGGTGCCGGTGGTGGGCATCCCGCTGCTGGACGCGCCCCGGCTCGTCGTCGTCGCCGTCTCGGTGGTCCTGGGTGCGGTGCTGGCCGTGGCCGCCGTACGCCGGGTGCTCCCCGACCGCCCGTGGGCCACAGCCGTGACCGCCGTGGCGTGGGCAGCGCAGCCCGCTCTCCTCCTCCTCGTGCTCGCGCTGTCGGAGGAGGGCGCGAGCACCGGCCGGCTGCTGGCGGCCGGCGTGACCGACGCGCCGCCGGCGGGCTGGCTGCTCCCCGTGGTGCCGGCGCTCGCCTGGTCGCTGCCGGCCGTGATCGCCGCGGTGCGTGCCCGGTCGCTCCTGTGGGTGGCGCTCGCCGAGACCGCCGTGGCCGCCACCGCGTTCACCGCGCTGCGCGACTCCGAGGCCGTCGTCTGGTGGCCCGTCGCCCTGGTGCTGGTCGCCGGCAACGCGGCCGTCGGCTCCACGTGCGCCCGGGCCCGCGGCAGCCACCGTGGGGTGGAGGGAGCCGCCCTCGGCTTCGGGACGCTCTGGGCCGTGACGGCCGTGCTGGCCGCCGGCGAGGCGCCGTACCAGCTGGCGGCGGTGCTGGTGACGCTCGGCGTGGTGACCCTGGCGTACGCCGCGTCGCCCGGTCGGCTGCCGGTCGCCTACCTGGGCTCGCTGACCGTCTCGGCCGGGCTCTGGGTCCTCCAGTGGGAGGCGGACGTGACGACCGTGGAGGCCTTCACGGCGCCGCTGGTGGTGCTGCTGGCAGGGATCGGTCGGGTGCAGTGGTCGCGCGACCACCGCCTGCCGACGTTCCTGACCGCCGGGCCGGCGCTGTCCGCGGCTCTCGTCCCCTCCACGATGCTCGCCGTCGCGGAGGGGAGCGCCGTGCGGCTGGCGGTCGTCACCGCCGCCGCCGTCGTGGTGCTCGGCACCGGCCTCCTGAGGTCCTGGCAGGCGCCGGTCACCGTGGGCGGCGTGGTGCTGGTGGTCGTGGCGATCACCCAGGGCGGGCCTCTGGCGTCGTACGTGCCGGGCTGGGCCGTCATGGGCGCCTCCGGAGCTGCCCTCCTGGCAGCCGGCGTCGCCTGGGAGCGGGCGGTGCTCGCGGGACGACGCGCGAACGCGTGGTACGGCACCCTCCGCTGAGGGCGGTCGCTCCGAGGGTTTGCCGTTCCCGCAACACAGGTTGCGTGACGACCACCCGGGGCACACCCTGGTCGGGACGACGAGGGGGTCGGATGACGCACGGGTTCGACAAGCACTACTGGGAGTCGCACTGGGAGCAGGCGCCGGGCGCTGGGCACGAGCCGGCACCGCACCCGTACCTGGCGCGCGAGACGCACGACCTGCTGCCCGGTACGGCGCTGGACGCCGGCTGCGGGGAGGGAGCGGAGGCCGTCTGGCTCGCTGCCGCCGGGTGGCAGGTCACCGCGGCCGACATCTCCTCCGAGGCGCTCGCCCGCGCCCGGGCCCGCGCGGCCGGCCACCCGGCCGGCGACGTGATCACCTGGGTGGAGGCCGACCTCGGCGCCTGGCAGCCCGAGGAGCGCTTCGACCTCGTGGCCACCCACTACGCCCACCCGGCCATGCCGCAGCTGCGGTTCTACGGCCGGCTGGCCGGCTGGGTCGCTCCCGGTGGCACGCTGCTGGTCGTCGGGCACCTGCGCGGGCACGGACCGGGGGACGGGCACCCGCCGGAGGAGGCGACGGCGGACGCCGCGGGCATCACGGCGGTGCTGGACCCGAGCGCCTGGGAGGTCGTCACCGCGTCCGAGCACGAGCGCCCGGTGGTGCGGGGTGACCGGACGTCCGTCCTGCACGACGTGGTCGTGCGCGCCAGGCGCCGTACCCGACTCGATCCGGGGTAGCGGGGTGGTGCCGCGTCCGGGTGGATGGCGGCATCATGAGCACCATGTCCGGCGCCCCGCTCCCACCGATGCCGCTCGAGCCGTGGATCGAGACCAAGGAGACGCTGCACCGCTTCCTGCAGGTGGTGGGGAAGGTCAAGCTGGACCAGGCCCCACCTCGCAACCACTGGTGGCACGTGCCCTTCCACCTGACCGGTCGCGGCATCACCACGCGGCCCATGGGCCGGGAGCTGATCTTCTGCATCGACCTCGACTTCCTGGACCACCGGCTCGCGGTGACGACGGTGCGCGGTCCGTCGAGGTCCTTCTCCCTGGAGGGGCTCTCGGTCGCCGCGTTCCACGAGCGCCTGTTCACGGCGCTGCGGGAGGTGGGGATCGATGCCGCCATCCGGCCCGTGCCGTTCGACCTCACCGACCGCACGCCCTTCCCCGAGGACCATGCGCACGCGACGTACGTGCCGGAGCAGGTCACCCGCTACTGGCAGGTGCTGAGCGCAGCGGGCCTCCTGCTGGAGGAGTTCGCCGGTCGCTGCTACGCCAAGACGAGCCCGGTCCACCACTTCTGGCACACCTTCGACCTCGCCGTGACCCGCTTCTCCGACAAGCGGGTCGTCCACGGCCCCGACGTCGACCCGGTCACGCGCGAGGCGTACTCGCACGAGGTGGTGAGCTCCGGCTTCTGGTTCGGTGACCAGACCTTCCCCGAGCCGGCCTTCTACTCCTACACGTCCCCGGAGCCCGAGGGCCTCGCGGAGGAGCCCCTGCTCCCTGCGCAGGGGCGGTGGGTCACGCGAGGAGCGAGTCACCTCGCCGTGCTCCCCTACGAGGTCGTGCGGACCTCACCGGATCCTCGCGCGACGGTGCTGACGTTCCTGGAGAGCGCGTACGCCGCCGGGGCGTCCCGGGCCGGGTGGGACGTCGATGCATTGCGGAGCGATGACGCACCGGACCTCACCTGAGCTGCGCCTCGTCGAGGCAGCCCCCCAAGGACGCCGCTGAGCGCCGCCGCCCGGTGCTGCGCCGCCGCCTCGCCTGACCCTGACGGTCATCCACGCTGCTCGAGCGCTTCCAGGCGCCCGGTGACCTCAGCCATCTCGTCGTACATCGCGGCGAACCCGCCCAGCAGCTCGTACTGCGACACCGGCGCGTCGTCCGCGCCGCTGAACAGCTGGCCCTGCTCGGGCTCCTTCGTGGGCTTGGTCTGGCGCTGCTGCGCCGCGCGCAGGTTCTCCGCCATCTCACGCAGCTGCTCGCTCGACCTGGCCATGCCGTGCCTCCAAGGATCTCGGGACCTGTCCACCAACGGTGACCACCCACCCTGCAGGCACTCCCGTGCCATGCACAGCTAGTCGGGCTTGCGACCCACGACGTAGAGACGATCGGTGGTCTCACCCCGCCCGGTGGCCGGTCCGCGCACGTACCACTCGAGCTCGAGGAGGCCCGCGGCCTCGACCGTCCGAACCACCTCCACCGGATCGTGCAGCACCAGGTCGAGGTCGACCGCGTGGCCGAGCCACTCGCCGAGGTGGCGGACCTCGCTGCCGGCGTGCAGGGCGAGGACCAGCCAGCCTCCGGGTGCGAGCGGGCGGGCCAGGGCTGCGACCGCGTCGGGCAGCTCGGAGGCGGCGAGGTGGATGAGGGAGTACCACCCCAGCACCGCCGCCCACCCCGAGCTCGTGGGGGGACGGCTCAGCCGACGCAGGTCGCCGACCTCGAAGGTCGGTGCCGGGAAGCGCCGGCGGGCCTCGGCCACCATGGCGGGCGACAGGTCGATCCCCGTCGCGGCGGCCCCGCGGTCGGCCAGGTACGCCGTGACGTGCCCGGGACCCGAGCCGACCTCCACCACCGGCCCTCCGGCCGCACGGGCGGCCACCCGGTCCAGCAGCCAGGTCTCGAAGGGCAGCCCTTCCAGCTCGTCGACGAGGTGGTCGGCATAGGCGGTCGCCACGGTGTCGTAGGAGGAGCGGACGCGCCCGTCGCGCACCTCCGCGCCCCCGGCGATCACGGCGTCGCGATCGACCGGCACCGCACCGGTGGCCTGCTGAGGGACCGGGCCGAGGAGGTGGATCCACCGGTGATCCTGCTGGCCGGGTCGTCGTGGCAGCTCGCGGACCAGCGGCTCGGGGCGTGCCGCCATCCGGGCCAGGCACGCCTCGACCTCCCCGCGACCGGCGAAGCCGCGCAACCGCTCCGTCCGCGTGCGCAGCTCCCCCGGCGACTGCTCGCCCCGGAGCAGGAGCACCGTGAGGAGTGCCCCCTCATCGGGCTCGAGGCCGAGGCTCTCATCGAGGACCTGGTGGTACTTCAGCGTCCGTCGGCCGGTGGAGGCCCACACGATCCGCACCAGCCCCCGGTCCTTGAGCGCGCGGGCGGCCTGCTCGACGGTCTGCAGGTCCAGGTCGACGACGGGGTCGCGGTTGTTCGACTGGTTGCAGGCGGAGCGGAGGGCGTTCCCGCTGAGGGGGTAGGACGCCGGCACCGTCGTCTGCTTCTCCAGCAGGGCACCCAGGATGCGCTGCTCGGTGGCGTCCAGAACGGGGAGCTCGCTCACGGCTACGACCCTAGGTCCTCCGCCTGCCCCCGCGCTCGCACGACAGGAGGAACGGCGCCTGTCTCGGCTGTACGCGGTCCTGGACCACAGCCGGTAGGGAGGCTCACCTCGAGACGGTCACGATGAAGGCGAGGTGCGGGCGTACGTGCCCAACAGGTAGTGGGCGACGTACGGGGTGGGAGCGACGACTCGGATGGCAACGTCGCAGTCAGCGCAGGTGACCCCGACCCACGCATCCCTGGGATACGTCGCGGCCTCGCTGCGGCGAGGCTGTCGAACCGCGTGGGACTCGAGGTCATGGCCGCGGCGGGGGCCGAGGAATTGCACGCCATAGCCCACAGCAGGATCGCTGCACGGGGCTGACGCAGGCTCCCCAGGACGCTCGACGACCGGCACGCCCAGGAGCGGCCCGCGTTCGCACCATGCGGACAGCGCCCCCGCGTCCCAGGTGTTGGGCACGTGGATGCTCACCCCGCGCCACTGCTCGACGTGCCACCCTGCCGGCGGATCGAGTTCGCCGCTGGTCCTGGGCCATTCGCCGGATGCGGGCGGAGCCTCATCGGGGGGAGAGCCACCGTCGACGAGGGTGGCGACCCCCAGTCCCGCGGCGAGCACGACGGCCACGCCCAGGCCCAGGACCCGGTGTCGTCGGCGTGCCGCTGCGCGTGTGCGCGCGGCGGTCGCGAGGTCCGTGCCCGACGCGCCAACGGCACTGCCGAACTCGAGGGCTTCGCGCAGCCGTGTCTCCAGCATGTCAGCCACGCTCTTCACCTAGTTCCTCACGTAGCAGGGCCAACGCGCGGGAGACGCTCGACCGGACGGTCCCCTCCCGCACTCCCATGTATGCCGCGATCTCGGCGTAGTCCAGCTGCTCGTAGTAGCGCAGCACCACGGCCGTCCGTTGCGACACCGACAACGACCGGCAGGCCAGCCACAGCCGCCGGCGCTCATCTGCACCCATGCCGGAGTCGGGACCCGGTGTGGAGCCCTGGAAGGGGGGATCGGCCACCGGCACCTCCCGGCGCCGGGTCCTGCGCCACAGGGAGACATGGGCATTGACGATTCCA
>NZ_CADCUP010000144.1 GCF_902805925.1 uncultured Nocardioides sp. | reverse complement strand
GGCCGTCGACCGTGCGCACCAGCGACCGGGTGGCGTCGGGCAGCAGCCGCAGGGGGTCCATGCGGTCATTGAACCCCATGGGGGCGGGGGTCCTACGGTGTCGCCATGCACCACTTCGCCAGCGTCGCCCTGATCGACCCGCGCGGCTGGCTGCTCATGCAGGAGCGCGACGAGCACCCGCGCATCGACCCCGAGTGCTGGGGCTTCCCCGGCGGCGGCGTGGAGGCGGGGGAGACCTACGAGCAGGCGGCCTACCGCGAGCTCGAGGAGGAGACGGGGGTCCGTCTCGAGCCCGGCGCGCTGACCCTCCACGGGCGGTTCCGCTACTACAGCGAGTCGTGCGGCGAGGACGACCAGCTCGAGCTGTACGTCGCCCGCACCACTCTCTCCGACGACGACGTCGAGTGCCACGAGGGCCGCCAGATGGTGTTCGTGGACCCCGCGACCCTGCCCGGCCGCCCGCTGACGGCGTCGGTGCGGGCCACCCTGCCCGGGTTGCTCGACTCGGGTCGGGCAGCCCCCATCGCCTAGACTCGAACGTTGCAGCACCGTCAGTACGCACGCCGAGCAGTGAGGGAGTTCCATGGGGCACCTGGAGTCGATCTCGACCCCCCACGACCTGCGTGGCCTCGAGGACGCCGAGCTCGCAGCCCTGGCCGCCGAGATCCGGGACTTCCTGATCGCCACGTGCGCCCGCACCGGCGGCCACATCGGGCCCAACCTGGGGGTCGTCGAGCTCACGATGGCGATCCACCGCACCTTTGACTCCCCGCGCGACCGCATCGTGTTCGACACCGGCCACCAGGCCTACGTCCACAAGCTGCTCACCGGCCGGATGGCGGGCTTCGAGAGGCTGCGGCAGGAGGGCGGCGTGAGCGGCTACCCCAGCCAGGCGGAGTCCGACCACGACATCGTCGAGAACTCCCACGCCTCCACCGCCCTGTCGTACGCCGACGGTCTGGCCAAGGCCTACCGCATCCGCGGCGAGGACCGCCACGTCGTCGCGGTCATCGGCGACGGGGCGCTCACCGGCGGCATGGCCTGGGAGGCCCTGAACAACATCGCCGTCGCCCACGACAGCCGCCTGGTGATCGTGGTCAACGACAACGGCCGCTCCTACACCCCCACCGTCGGCGGCCTCGCCACCGCGCTGACCGCGCTGCGCACCAACCCGCGCTACGAGCAGGTCCTCGACCTGGTGAAGAAGCGCCTCAACGCGGTCCCCGGCGTCGGGCCCGCGGCGTACGACGCCCTGCACGCCGTCAAGAAGGGCATGAAGGACGCCCTGGCCCCGCAGGGCCTGTTCGAGGACCTCGGCCTGAAGTACGTCGGCCCGGTCGACGGCCACGACCGCGCCGCCATGGAGCAGGTACTGGCCAACGCCAAGCGCTTCGGCGGACCCGTGATCGTGCACGCGCTGACCCGCAAGGGCTTCGGCTACGACCCGGCGGAGCGGCACGAGGCCGACCAGTTCCACGGCCCCGGCCCGTTCGACGTGGAGACGGGTGCCGAGAGGCCCAAGGGCAGGATCTGGACCGACCACTTCTCCGACGCCGTGGTCGCGCTCGGCGAGCGCCGCCAGGACGTCGTGGCCATCACGGCGGCGATGATGCACCCGGTGGGCCTCGACGCCTTCGCGCGGCGGTTCCCCGAGCGCACCTTCGACGTGGGCATCGCCGAGCAGCACGCGGTCACCTCCGCCGCCGGGCTGGCGATGGGTGGTCTCCACCCGGTGTTCGCCGTCTACGCGGCCTTCCTCAACCGCGCCTTCGACCAGGTGCTCATGGACGTCGCGCTGCACCGCTGCGGCGTGACCTTCGTCCTCGACCGCTCCGGGGTCACCGGTGACGACGGTGCCAGCCACAACGGCATGTGGGACATGTCGATCCTCCAGGTCGTGCCCGGCCTGCGGATCGCGGCACCACGCGACGCCAGCCGGGTCGAGGAGCTGCTCGACGAGGCGGTCGAGGTCGACGACGCCCCCACCGTCGTGCGCTTCCCCAAGGGGCCGCCGCCCGACGACATCCCGGCGATCGGCAAGGCCGGCGGGGCCGACGTGCTGGTCCGCAACGGCAGGCGCGACGTCCTGGTGGTGGCGGTCGGGTCGATGTGCGAGGTCGCGGTCGACGTGGCCGCCCGGCTCGTGGCGCAGGGGATCGGCGTGACGGTCGTCGACCCGCGCTGGGTCAAGCCGGTCGACCCGGGCGTCGTCGACCTGGCCCGTGACCACCGGCTCGTCGTCAGCATCGAGGACAACGGCAAGGTCGGTGGCTGCGGTGCGGTGCTGCTGCAGACGTTGAACGAGGCCGGCGTGACCACGCCGTTCCGCCTCCTCGGCATCCCGCAGGAGTTCCTGGGTCACGCCAAGCGCGGCGCGATCCTCGAGCGCACGGGGCTCTCGGCGAAGGCGATCGCGCGCGACATCGTCGAGGACGTCACCGCGGTCCGCGACGGCCGCGCGCTGGTGGGCGCCGACCCCTCCTGAGCAGACGGCCTGCCCCGTGCGTGCTGTGTCGCATGACACACCCGCGACGGGGTACCCCTCGCCGGTTGCCTTCTCCCAGGAAGGTCTCGAGCGCCGTACCGACGAACGGAGTGCCGCAGATGGCAGCAGGGGTCGAGCAGGGCCGGATCACCACCGACATCCCCGCGCGGATGGACCGCCTGCCCTGGGCGAGGTGGCACTGGATCGTCGTCATCGGCCTCGGGACGGTCTGGATCCTGGACGGGCTCGAGGTCACCATCGTGGGCTCGCTCTCGGAGGCGCTGAAGTCGGAGGAGACCGGCCTGGGCCTCACCAGCACCGACATCGGGATGGCCGGTGCGGTGTACGTCGCCGGTGCGTGCATCGGCGCCCTCTTCTTCGGGCAGCTGACCGACCGCTTCGGACGGAAGAAGCTGTTCCTCCTGACGCTCGGGGTCTACCTGTTCGGCACCGTGCTGACCGCCTTCTCGATGAACCCGCTCTTCTACTTCGTCTGCCGCTTCATCACCGGCGCCGGCATCGGCGGGGAGTACGCCGCGATCAACTCCGCGATCGACGAGCTGATCCCCGCGAAGTACCGCGGCCGCATCGACATCGCCATCAACGGCTCCTTCTGGGTCGGCGCCGCCTTCGGCGCCATGCTGACCGTGCCGCTGCTCGACCCCGACGTCGTGGCCAACCAGGAGCTCGGCTGGCGCGGTGCCTTCGCGCTCGGGGCGGTGCTGGCGATCGGCATCCTGATCGTGCGTCGCAACGTGCCGGAGAGCCCCCGCTGGCTCTTCATCCACGGTCGCGAGGACGAGGCGGAGAAGATCGTCCGCGGCATCGAGGGGACCGTGGAGCAGGAGACCGGCAAGTCGCTGCCGACCGTCTCGGAGACGCTCACGATCCGCCAGCGCAAGACGATCCCGCTCACGACGATCGCCAGGACCGTCTTCACCCTCTACCCCAAGCGCACGGTGCTCTGCCTGGCGCTCTTCATCGGCCAGGCCTTCCTCTACAACGCCTTCTTCTTCACCTACGGCGACAGCCTCTCGACGTTCCTCGACGTCGAGCAGACCGGCTGGTACATCGCCGCCTTCGCGGCCAGCAACTTCGCCGGCGCCCTCCTGCTGGGGTCGCTGTTCGACACCGTCGGCCGGGTCAAGATGATCGCGGGCACCTACATCATCTCCGGCGTGCTGCTCGCGGTCGCCGGCTTCCTGCTGGGCAACCTCAGCGCGGTCGAGCTGACGATCTTCGGCATGGTCATCTTCTTCTTCGCCTCCGCCGGGGCCAGCGCGGCGTACCTCACGGCCAGCGAGGTCTTCCCGATGGAGACCCGCGCCCTGTGCATCGCGTTCTTCTACGCCATCGGCACCGCCGCCGGCGGCATCAGCGGGCCCCTGTACTTCGGTGGTCTCATCGACCGTGCCACCGAGTCCGGGGACATCGCCGGCATCGCCCCGGGGTACTTCGTCGGGGCCGCGCTCATGATCGCCGGCGGCATCGTCGCGATCTTCCTCGGGGTGCACGCGGAGCAGCAGACGCTGGAGAACATCGCGAGGCCCCTCACGGCGGAGGACGACGACACACCCGCGTCTGGCTCCGACCGCTCCACCCCCGCCCCGGCCTGACCCCGACGACGCACCCACCCGGAGACCTGCCATGCCCATGCCGCCGCCCAAGCCCAGCACCGAGGGTCCCCGCGACCGACAGGTGTTCCACGAGATGGGGCAGCTGGTCCGCGCCCTGGAGGCGAACGGCCCCCAGTCGCTCGACGACCTCGCGGTCATGGTCGGGGCGTCGTACTGGGAGTCGAACCGGTTCGAGCACGCGGTGGCCTTCGCCATCACCGACGGCCTGGTCGTCAAGCAGGCCGACGGCACCGTGTCGGCCACCTGACGCGCCGCCATCGGCCTCACCGTGGGCGAGGGACGCTGACCGGCCGGGGGAATGGGGCCACCGGCCCGCGCGTTCAGCCCGTCGCCCTATCGTGGGCGCACCAGGCCGTCTCGGCAGTCCCAGGAGGAACCGCGTGTCCCAGGAGTCCAGGCTCGTGCACATCGTCGACGAGGTGCCCGAGCTCGACGGCGTCGACGACCTGACCATGGTGGTCGTGCTGACCGGCTTCCTCGACGCCGGGCAGGCCGCCGACCATGCCGCGCAGTACCTCCAGGACGGCTCCGAGGGCCCGGTCGTCGCCACCTTCGACGTCGACTCGCTGCACGACTACCGCGCCCGGCGCCCGGCGATGAGCTTCGTGCGCGACCACTACGCCGACTACGACGCGCCCCGGCTGTCGGTGCGGCTGGTCCGCGACACCGGCGGCACGCCGTTCCTGCTGCTCCGGGGCCCGGAGCCCGACACCCGGTGGGAGGGGTTCGCCCGTGGGGTGCGCGCCGTGGTCGAGCGCTTCGCGGTGACCCGCGTGGTGAGCCTGGGCGCGGTGCCGATGGCGGTGCCGCACACCCGGCCGATCGCCATCACCCCCCACGCCAACCGGCCCGAGCTGCTGGTGACCTCCAGCCCCTGGCAGAGCGAGCTGCGGATCCCCTCGAGCGCCCAGGCGCTCCTGGAGCTGCGGCTGGGCGAGTGGGGCCATGACTCCCTGGGCTTCGTCGCGCACATCCCGCACTACCTCGCCTCCATGGACTACCCCGTGGCGTCGCTGACGCTGCTGGAGCACCTCGAGCTCGGCGGCCACCTCACCATCGACCTGACCGACCTGCGCGAGGCCGCCCGGCGGTGCGAGGTCGAGATCGCGCGCTACCTGGAGTCCAACGAGGAGGTCGGCGAGGTCGTGACCGCCCTGGAGGAGCAGTACGACGCGTTCCGGCGCTCGGAGGAGAGCGGCTCCTCGCTGCTCGCCGACGACCAGCCGCTGCCCACGGGGGAGGAGATCGGCCAGCAGTTCGAGCAGTTCCTGGCCGGCCTCGACGGCACCGACGGCCCCAAGGAAGGGCAGGGCGACTGATGCCCGCGCCCGTCGACGGCCTGCTGCGCCTGCTCGAGCTCGAGGACCTCGACGTCGACCTGTACCGCGGCACTCAGCCGGAGACGACCAGGCAACGGGTCTTCGGGGGCCAGGTCGCCGCGCAGGCCCTGGTCGCCGGCGCCCGCAGCGTCGACACGGAGTACTCCCTGCACTCCCTGCACTCCTACTTCCTGCGGCCCGGTGACACGCGGGTGCCGATCATCTACGACGTCGAGCGGATCCGCGACGGGCGCAGCTTCGCCACCCGCCGGGTGGTCGCGCGCCAGCACGGCCGGGGGATCTACTTCCTGACCGCCAACTACCAGCGGGCCGAGGACGGGCTGGACCACCAGGACGTCATGCCCGACGTCCCCGGGCCGGATGCCGGCTACCCGATGTCGGCCCTGGCGCGCCGCTCGTCGCAGAGCGCGGGGGACGACTGGGACCGCGAGTGGTCCGCCCTCGACATCCGGCACCTCGGCACCTCGACGCAGGGGCTCACCCCCGATCCGGCGCACCCCGCTCAGGCGCGGCTGTGGGTCCGCGTCGACGGCGACGTGGGGGAGGACCCGATCACGCACCTCGCGGCCTTCACCTACGCCAGCGACCTGACGCTGCTCGGTGCGGCGCTGGTGCCGCACGACCTCAACATCGCCTCCCCACGGCTCCAGCCCGCCAGCCTCGACCACACCATCTGGTTCCACCGGCCCTTCCGTGCC
>NZ_CADCUP010000143.1 GCF_902805925.1 uncultured Nocardioides sp. | reverse complement strand
CAACGCCACAAGGCAGTCATGAGCCAGAACCTCCTCTTCCAGGACATCGACGACCCGACCCTCCCGACGCTCGAGGGCTACCGCCGGCGCGGCGGCTACGGCGACACGCTGCGCAAGGCGCTGTCCATGCCGCGCGAGGCGCTCGTCACCGAGCTCGAGCACTCCGGCCTGCGCGGCCGCGGCGGCGCCGGCTTCTCCATGGGCAAGAAGGCCTCCTTCCTGCCCAAGGGCGCGATGGACAAGTACCTCGTCTGCAACGCCGACGAGTCCGAGCCGGGCACGTTCAAGGACCGCCAGCTGCTCGCGGAGCAGCCGCACCTGGTGCTCGAGGGCATGCTCATGGGCATGGTCGTCACCGGGGCCGAGGAGGGGTGGGTCTTCATCCGCCACGAGTACGGCCCGGAGGAGCAGGTGCTGCGCGCCGAGATCGAGACCCTGCGCAGCGAGGGGCTGCTCGGCGACGACGTGCTCGGCTCCGGGCGCCGGCTCATCGTCGACGTGTTCACCTCGCCCGGCGGCTACATCCTCGGTGAGGAGACGGCACTTCTCGAGTGCATGGAGGGCCATCGGGGCGAGCCGCGCAACAAGCCGCCGTTCCCGGGCAACTACGGGCTCTGGGGCCGGCCGACGCTGATGAACTCCGTCGAGACGTTCGCCGACGTCCCGATCATCACCATGAACGGCGCCGAGTGGTGGAACGCCCAGGGCACGAACGGCAGCACCGGGCTGAAGTTCTTCTCCGTCTCCGGTCACGTGGAGCAGCCGGGGGTCTACTGCGTCCCGATGGGCACGACGGTCGGCGACCTCGTCGAGCTGTGCGGTGGCGTCTCCGGCGGCCGGGCTCTGGGCGTGGTGCAGCCCGGCGGGGCGTCGTCGAACTTCATCGGCCCCGACAAGCTCGATGTTCCTCTCGACTTCGGAACACTCCAGGACGCCGGCACCATGCTCGGCTCCGGCGCGATGGTCGTGATCGCCGAGGGCACGAACACGCTCGCCGCTGCGACGAACCTCCTGCGTTTCTTCCGCAACGAGTCGTGCGGCAAGTGCGTGCCGTGCCGGGTCGGATCGACGAAGGCCCACAACCTGCTCGCCGACACCCTGAGCAACGGCGGTGAGCTCGATGACGAGCGGCGTGAGCGGTTGCTCGAGCTCGAGGTGGTCATGCGGAAGACGTCGATCTGCGGTCTCGGCCAGGTGGCACTGGGTCCGGTGGTCAGTGTCCTGGGGCGCTCGGCCAATGCCGAGGTGGACGGTGTCGGCAAGAACTGAGTTCTTCACGGCGTTGTCCGTCGCGGACGCCCTCGCCGGGTTTCGGCCGCAGCGGCGGACCGGGGTCGAGGGCGTCCCGCGCGACGAGGCGCTCGGTCGGGTGCCGGCGTCGGCGGTGACCTCCGGCCACGCGCTGCCCGGGTTCGCGCGGTCGACGGTCGACGGGTATGCCGTCCGCGCAGCCGACACCTACGGCGCCAGTGACGGGCTGCCGTCCTACCTCGACGTGCTCGGTCAGGTTCGGATGGGATCGGTGCCCGAGCTCTCCGTGCGTCCGGGCGCCGTACTGCAGATCCCCACCGGCGCAGCGATCCCTGAGGGCGCCGACGCCGTGGTGATGGTCGAGCACACGCAGGTGACCATGCCCGGCACCGTGGAGGTGACGAGACCGGTCGCGGTGGGTGACGGCATCGTCCGCGCCGACGAGGACGTCGTCGCGGGTGCGGTGCTCGCACCGGTGGGCCGCCCCCTGCGTCCGCAGGACCTCGGCCTGCTGGCTGCCGCTGGAGTCACCGATCTCGAGGTCAGGGCCCGGCCGCGGGTGGCGATCGTGTCGACCGGCGACGAGGTGGTTGCGGCCGACACCCAGCGCCTTGCCGCAGGCCAGGTGCGAGACGCCACCGCCTCCGCCCTGGCCGGCCTGGTGACCCGGGCCGGCGGCGTACCCGACTACCGGGGCATCGTCCCCGACGACCAGGAGGCGCTGACCGCCACGCTCGCCGAGGCGGTGGCCGAGAACGACCTGGTGGTCGTGTCCGCGGGGTCGTCGGTGGGCGCACGCGACGAGACGACGGCCGCGGTCGACGCGTTGGGAGACGCGACGGTGTTCTGCCACGGCCTCGCGATCAAGCCCGGGAAGCCCACCCTGCTCGCCGAGGTCGCCGGCGTGCCGGTGCTCGGTCTGCCCGGCAACCCGCTGTCCGCACTGGTGGTGTTCCGGATGGTCGGGCTCCCGGTGCTGCGGCTCGTGGGCGGGATCGAGAGGCCCGCGCCGGAGCCGACCGTGCCGGCCACCCTGTCCCGACCGCTCGCCTCCGCGGCCGGTCGGCTCGACGTCGTCCAGGTGACGCTGCGCGATGGCGAGGCGACCCCGATCTTCGGTCACTCGGCGCTCCTGTCGCTGCTCACCACCGCTGACGGGTACGTGGTGGTGCCCGAGCCGGCGACCGGGCTCGACGCGGGAGCCGCAGTGACCGTCACCCTGTACGTGTAGGACGATCTCCTCGTGACGCGCCCCGGCCCCAGCAGCCCCTTTGTCAGCGACGTGCCAGCGGCCGCAGCGTTCACTGCGTGGCTGGACGCCTGCCGCGAGGCAGCCTGCCCCGAGCGGCTCGACCCGGTGCGGGTGCCGGTCGCCGACGCTCTCGGCCGGGTGACCGCGGAGCCCGTCTGGGCGACCAGGTCCTCACCGGCCGCCGACCTGGCGGCGATGGACGGCATCGCGGTGCGCTCGGTGGAGACGAGCGGAGCCTCGCCGACCACCCCCAAGCTGTTGCCTCCGGACCACTACGTCGTGGTCGACACCGGCGACCCGGTTCCCGAGGGCTTCGACGCCGTCGTGATGCGCGAGAACGTCCACTACGAGCGCGACGCGGCGGAGATCATGGCGGCGGTCCCGCCCTACCAGCACCAGCGCTCGATCGGGGAGGACGTGAGTGCCGGCGAGCTGCTGCTGCCCGAGGGACACCGGATGCGGCCGGTCGACATCGCCTCCGCGGCGGCGGCCGGAGCGACCGAGGTCGTCGTACGCCGCCGACCGCGGGTGGTCGTCGTCCCCACCGGCGACGAGATCGTGCCCGTGGGCAGCGTGCCGGAGCACGGCGAGATCCTCGACACCAACTCGCTGATGCTGGTCGCCCAGGCGCGGGAGGCGGGGTGCGAGGCGTGGGCGACCCCGATCGAGCCCGACGACGTCGAGCGGATCGGGACCGCGGTCCGGACCGCGGCGGCGCAGGCCGATCTGGTCGTCGTGGTGGCGGGCTCGAGCGCCGGTCGCGACGACTACACCGCCGGCGTGGTGGCCGACCTCGGTGTGCTGGCCGTGCACGGAGTCGCGGTCCGGCCCGGGCACCCGGTCGTGCTGGGCGTCGTCGACGAGACCCCCGTGATCGGCTGCCCGGGCTACCCGGTCTCGGCCGCGCTGACCTTCGACATCTTCGCGACCCCTCTCCTCGCAGGGCTCGAGGGCGTGGCTCCGTCCCGGCGTCCCAGCGTGAGCGCCCGCCTGGCTCGCAAGCTGCCGTCGGTGATCGGGATGGACGACTGGGTGCGGGTGCGGCTGGGCGCGGTGCATGGCGAGGTCGTCGCCTCTCCGCTGCCCCGCGGCGCCGGGGTACTGACCTCACTGGTGCGGGCCGACGGACTGCTCCGGGTGCCGGCCGGGATCGAGGGGCACCATGCGGGCGAGCGGGTGTCCGTGGAGCTGCTGCGGGCACTGCCGGAGATCGAGCGCACCATCGTGGCCATCGGCTCCCACGACCTGGTCCTCGACCTCGCCGCCAACGCCTTGCGTGCCACCGATCCGACGCTGAGCCTGGTCTCCACCAACGTCGGGTCGCTCGGGGGCCTGGTCGCCGTGCGCGACGGCCTGTGCCACGTCGCAGGGTCACACCTGCTGCACCCGGCCACAGGCACGTACACGCTGCCGTACCTCGAGGACATGATGCCCGGGCGCGACCTGGCGGTCGTGCGTCTCGTCCATCGTGAGCAGGGTCTGATCGTGCCTCCGGGCAATCCACGAGGCGTCGCCGGCCTCGCCGACCTCGCCGACGGCCGCTTGTCGTACGTGAACCGTCAGCGCGGCGCGGGCACCAGGATGCTGCTCGACCACGAGCTGTCCCGGCTCGGCGTCGACCCGGGTGAGGTGCAGGGCTACGCCCGCGAGGAGCCCACCCACCTCGCCGTCGCAGCGGCCGTGGCCGCCGGACGGGCCGACTGCGGTCTCGGCATCCTGGCCGCGGCCCGGGCCTTCGGGCTCGACTTCGTCCCGGTGGCCAAGGAGCCCTACGACCTGGTGCTCGACGTCGCCGCCCTCGACGATCCATTGCTCGCGCCGCTGTGGGAGCTGCTCGCCGCACCCGGCTTCCACGACTCCATCGCTTCGTTGGGGGGGTACGACACGGCGGAGTCTGGCGCCCGCATCCGGTGATCTGTAGTCTGTATACATGACACAGATAGCACAGCTGCCGCACGCACTGGCAGCCAAGTTCGCGGCCCGTGTGGTGGCCGGCTCGCTCGTTCCGGGCGACCCTGTCCCCAGCGTCCGCGCCCTGGCCGAGGAGCTGCGGTGCTCACCGGGCACCGCAGCCCGGGCCCACGCTCTGCTGCGCGAGGCCGGCGTGATCGAGGGGCGTCCGCGCTCGACCGCGGTCGTGACCGAGGACGCGCTGGCACGAGCGCTGGCCTTCCGCTCCGCCACCGGAGCCGTCCGGCTGGCCGGCAGCGACGACCCCGGTCTTGACTACCTGGTGAATGCGGTGGGCCCGACCATCCAGCGGTCCACGCAGAGTGCGGGCAGCGTGGCAGGGCTGGCGCAGCTGGCTCGCGGCTCGGTGGACGCCGCCGCGGTGCACCTTCGTGACGGCCGGACGGGCGCGGCCAACGACCCGTTCGTGCGCCGGGTGCTCGGCGGAGAGCCGGCCACCGTGGTCCACCTGTGGCGTCGGCAGCAGGGCATCGTCGTCTCTGGCGGCAACCCGCTGGGCATCGCAGGTGTCGAGGACCTGGCGGGCCGCACGCTCGCGTGGCGCGCGCCCGGCACCGGTTCACGGCTGCTCCTCGACCGACTGCTCCGGACGGTCGGCGTCCTTCCTGCCGGTGGTGCCGAGTTCGGCTCGCACCTGGGTATAGCCGTCGCCGTCTCGACGGGTGCCGCCGACGCGGGACTGGCCGTGCAGGCCTCCGCCGAGGCGATCGGTGCCGACTTCATTCCCGTGGAGTGGGAGGACTTCGAGCTGGCGGTGGCCCCTGAGTCGCTCGAGCTCCTGCTGCCGGTGCTCGACGTGCTCGCCAGCAGCGTCGTCCAGGACAGGCTCACGCGCCTCGGTGGCTACGACCTGGACCGCAGCGGAGAGGTTCGGGTGGCCGCATGAGGTCGAACGCGCTGCTTGCCGCAGTCGCTGCCGCGGGTGTCTTGATGGCCAGCGGATGCTCTGGCGGCTCGGACGGTGAGACCGAGGCCATCCTCGCCACCACCACGAGCACCCAGGACTCCGGGCTGCTCGACGAGCTGCTGCCGGACTTCGAGGAGGAGAGCGGCTGCACGATGAAGACCGTCGCCGTGGGCTCGGGAGAGGCCCTCGAGCTGGGGGCGCGGGGCGACGCCGACGTCCTCCTCGTGCACTCCCCGGATGCGGAGGAGGAGTTCATGGACGATGGTCACGGCGTGAGCCGGGAGCCGGTCATGCACAACGACTTCGTGATCATGGGGCCAGAGGCCGACCCGGCGAAGGTCGAGGGCGCTGCCGACGCCACCGAGGCCCTGACCCGGATAGCCGAGGCGGAGGCGCCCTTCGCCTCGCGGGGCGACGACTCCGGCACGCACGCCAAGGAGCTCGCACTCTGGGAGGAGTCCGGGGTCGAGCCCGCCGGCGACTGGTACTTCGAGACCGGCCAGGGGATGGGCGAGACCCTCACGATCGCGGGCCAGAAGTCGGCGTACTCGCTCACCGACCGGGGCACGTTCCTAGCCACCGCGAACCTCGACGCCGCGATCACGTTCGAGGGCTCCGACGACCTCCAGAACTTCTACCACGTGATCGTCGTCGATCGCGAGGAGACAGCCCCGTGCGCCGAGGACCTGTCGACGTGGCTCCTGGAGCCCGAGGTGCAGGAGCGGATCGGTGACTTCGGCGTGGAGGAGTACGGCGAGCCGCTGTTCGTGCCCGACGCCGAGTCGGGGGAGGAGTAGTGGTCGACCCGGTCTACGAGGTGC
>NZ_CADCUP010000142.1 GCF_902805925.1 uncultured Nocardioides sp. | reverse complement strand
GTCCCCACCGAACCGGCGCCCACGGCGCCCACGCCGTCCGCGCCGGCGACCACGCCCGCCACCCCGGCGGACCCGGCCAACGCAGGCTGAGCGGCGCGCGGGCCTCGCGCCACTAGGCTCCTCGCATGTCCTCGCGTGGGCGCCCCGGGTCCCGGGCGCGCGCGGCCGCGGCGGTCGCCCTCCTGGTCGCGGCCACGGCCTGCTCCGTGGCGGAGCCGTCCGCACAGCCGTCCCCGGCACCCTCGTCCGCCACGACGTCCGCCTCCACGTCCGCGTCGGCCCCGCACGCGCCCACCTCCGCAGCAGAGCCCCAACCGCAGCCGCCGCCGCCGCTGACCATCGCGGTGGCCGGTGACGTGCACTTCGAGGGGGCGCTCCGTGACCGCCTCGGGGACCCGGCCACGGCGCTCGCCCCCGCCACCCGGCAGCTGGCGGCAGCCGACCTCGCGGTGGTCAACCTGGAGACGTCCGTGGGCT
This sequence comes from uncultured Nocardioides sp., assembly GCF_902805925.1. Taxonomy (GTDB): domain Bacteria; phylum Actinomycetota; class Actinomycetes; order Propionibacteriales; family Nocardioidaceae; genus Nocardioides. Next base: position 5,726 of record NZ_CADCUP010000142.1, on the reverse strand, counting down.
CGGGTGGCCGGCCCGAGCCGGGCAAGAGGTACACCTTCCAGGCGCCGCCCACCGCCTTCACCGCGCTCGCCGCGGCCGGCATCGACGTGGCGACCATGGCCAACAACCATGCCCTCGACTTCGGCCGCGGCCCGCTGCCCGGCACGTTCAGGGCCATCGGCCGCGCCGCGGCCGCCGACCCGTCGCTCGCGGTCGTCGGGATCGGCCGGGACGCCGCCGAGGCCTTCCGCCCTGCGCTCACCGACGTCGACGGCACGCTCGTCGCGACGATCGGGGCGACCGTCGCCGGCAACGACCCCACCGCGGACCCCACGGGGCAGTGGGCGGCCACCGCCGACTCGCCCGGCACCGCCGACGCCATCGACCCGGCCCGTCTCCTGCGCGCCGTCGAGGGGGCCGACCGGTCGGCCGACGTGGTCGTCGTCTACCTGCACTGGGGCGTGCAGGGCGAGCGGTGCCCCGGCGCCGGACAGCGGTCGCTCGCCGGGGACCTCGTCGACGCGGGCGCCGACGTGGTCGTCGGCAGCCACACCCACCGGCTGCAGGGTGACGGCCGACTGCGCGGGGGCTACGTGGCGTACGGCCTCGGCAACCACGCCTGGTACACCCAGGCGTCGGAGGCGACCTCGGTCACCGGAGTGCTCACCCTCACGGTCCGTCCGGCGCCCTCGCGCGCGGGCCGTGCGCGGGTGTCCGAGGCGACCTGGGAGCCGGCCCGGATCGGGTCCGACGGGCTGCCCTCGCCCGTGGCCGGCGGGGAGAGGGCCCGCTTCCACGCCGACCTCGCGGCGCTGCGGACCTGCGCCGGGCTAGCACCCTGACGACGCAGCGGGCCACGAGCCTCACCTCCCCGGCGCGGTCCAGGACGTCAGCCCTCGACGCCGGTCGAGTCGTGCGGCGCTCCGACCGGCTTGCTCTCCGGCGACCCGCGCTCGCGCAGGAACACGGCGAGCACGGCCATCGACCCGACGGCGAGGAACTCCGACTGCCAGTTCTGCAGGGTGCGGCTCCAGAAGTCCGGCGCGAGCAGGTAGCCGGGAAGGCTGACCGGGTCCTGGAGGTCGGCCAGCCGGTCCTCGTTGTAGACCACCCAGCCGGACGCGCCCTGGGCGGCCCAGCTGCCCAGGAAGATCGACCCCATCACCAGCCCGAGGGAGCGCGAGAAGAGCGCGGTCCGCCAGCCGCCGGCTCGCGCCCAGGCGGGTGAGTCGGGCCGGGCATGGGCGCCCACCCGCTGGTCCTCGTCGCTCTCCCGGCCGGCCCGGTCCGGCGGCTTGGACTCCGGTGACCCCACCTGCACCAGCCACACGGTCACCATGAGGTAGAGGAAGAACTGGAGGTACTCGCTCTGCCAGTTCTCGGCCACGTCGCCCGCGAAGTGCGCCGACGAGACGTACTCGCCCAGCGACGCGGTGGCCAGCCCGTCGGCCAGCTGCTGCTCGTTGAACGCGGCCCGACCGGCGAAGGCCTGTCCGATGAGCGACGCCAGGAAGATGAGCCCGAAGAAGAGGCTCAGCGATGAGCTCCGCAGGAACGTGCGCATGCGTCCTCCTCAGACGCTCTTGAGTGCCGCGGCGAGGAACCACGCCAGTCCCCCGACGATGACCGCCAGGTAGGACCAGAAGACGATCCTCATGTCAGCCGCCGTGCACGGTGCAGTCGAAGGGACGGTCGGGGTGGGGCGCCGACGTGCACCCGACGGCGGTGATCAGCCAGCCGTCGCGGAACTCGGCGAGGAAGGCCGTGTCGTCCCCGACCCGGGCCTGAGCACCGCCCCCGTAGACCTCGACGACCGGCGGCCCCGTCGCCGGGTCCACCTCCTGGAGGACGGCGCGGCGGCAGGAGGTGCCGGCGGACGACTCGAGCTCGCTCCGCGCGGCCGGTGCCAGCCGCTCGCACGCCGCCGCCCCGTCCGACCTCGAGACGGCGGCGAAGAAGCCGGTGACCACGTCCTCCACCCGGGGTGCCGACGTCGAGCACCCGGTCACGGCGCCCGCACACATCCCCGCACACGCCAGGCCGATCCCGACCCCCGCGGCGCTCGTGCGGCGCGCCGGGCCTCCGGACGCGTGCTGTCTCGGCATGGCCGGAAGTACCCCGCAGGCACGTCGATCAGTCCCCGCCCGCGGGCGCCCGCACGCACGGGGCACGGGTGACCGGGCGGTGGCGGGGTACCGGACCGGCCTAGGACCCGACAACCCTGGAGGTCACCATGCCCGGCAAGGATGACATGCCCTCGACCCTGGACCGCTCACCCGAGAAGGCGCAGCGCACCTGGGTCAAGACACACGACTCCGCGGTCGAGGAGTACGGCGAGGGCGAGCGCGCCCACCGCACCGCCTTCGCCGCCCTCAAGCACTCCTACGAGAAGGTGGGCGACCACTGGGAGGCCAAGGAGAGCAAGGGTCCCTCGGACAAGCAGGCAGCGAAGTCCGGCGGCCCGGCGCGCAAGGGTGGCAAGACCGCCGAGGGGGTCGACGAGAACGCCACGAAGACCCACCTGATGGACGTCGCCAAGAGGCTCGACATCAGCGGGCGCTCGCGCATGACGAAGTCCGAGCTGGTCGAGGCCATCAAGAAGGCCAACGCCAAGCAGACACGCAAGAGCCGTTCCTGAGGAGTGCACGACGACCCGGCCGGGTCCGCGGGGCCCGGTTCGGGTACCGCCGGTGCAGCACACCCGAGTCCCTGAGGAGAGACGATGACGGAGTTCAAGAAGGGCGACCGCGTGACCTGGCAGAGCCACGGCAGCACCGCTGAAGGTGTCGTGGAGCGCAAGATCACCTCCGACACCGAGGCCGCCGGCAGGACGGTGCGGGCCTCGAAGGAGGAGCCGCAGTACCTGGTCAAGAGCGACAAGAGCGGCGGCGAGGCGGTGCACAAGCCCGACGCGCTGTCCAGGGCCAAGGACTGACGCACCCCGGGCCGGCCGGCTCCTCGCGCCGGGCCGGCGCGACGACCACCATGCCGCCCGGCGTTCCGCACGCGAGGACCGCCGGCTATGCCCCCAGGGCCACGAGGAGCACCAGCACGACCAGCACCAGGGCGAGCAGCCCGTGGCCCACCAGCGCCACGCCGGGGATCTGCTTCTCCGCGACGCGCACGTCGGCCGGGTCGGTGGCGAACCGCTCGACGGTCTCCTCGTGGCCCGCCGTCCGCGCGAACATCAGGAGGCCGCCGCCGACGGACAGGAGCAGCGAGCCCAGCGTGGTCCACGCGATCGCCGCCACGCCGGTCTCGAGCCAGGCGACCCAGAGGCCGGCCGCCGCCACACCGAGCACGGCGTGGATGAAGACCATCAGGCCGGGCAGGCGGGTGGCGCGCGCGGTGCTGTGGCGCTGGCCGGCGCCCAGCACGAAGCTGAAGAGGTAGGCACCGCCCACGAGCTGGACGACCAGCAGACCCATCACGAGGTTCGACATGGCCGTCCGGTACCCGGATCGCCCCGGTACGACGCCGTCGCGGTCAGCGGCCGGCGCCGGACGTCTCGTCCTCGTCGGTGGGGGCCGGCGCGCGGCGGTGGTCACACCGTGAGGCGGCGTGGTCTGGTCGTGGCGAGCGAGTGGAGAACGGCGTCGCGACGGGCGGCACGCACCTCGTCGGCCTTCGCCCGGCAGTCGGCACACCGGTCGAGCGGGCGGCAGCAGCGGGCATCGCGCAGCTCGGCCTCGAGCTGGTCGGCGTGCGCGCTGCGGACGAGCGTGGTGTGCATGATCTGTCTCCCAGGCGGTGGCGTACCCCCTGAGTGTGTCGACGCCGCCGGCCGGCGGCATCGGCAGTCCTACCGATATCGCGCCTGCGCGCCCCAGGTGGGCGGAGCGGGTCGCGTAGGTTGTTGCCCATGACTGAGGACCGCCTCCTGGAGGCAACCAGCCGGCTGGCGTCGGCGCTCACCCCGGGCGACCTGGACCAGACGCTGGTGCGCATCACCACGGCGGCCGTCGAGGTCCTCCCCGACGTCCACCACTCCAGCATCACGGTCAAGCACTCGGACGGTCGGCTCCAGACCGTGGCGCCCACCGCCGGGTTCCTCCTCGACCTCGACGGCGCGCAGTACGACCTGCAGGAAGGTCCCTGCTACGAGGCTGCCGTCGACACCGTCCACGTCACCTCCTCACACCTGGCTCGCGACGAGCGGTTCCCCAAGTACGCCCCGGTGGCCGTCGCGGCGGGCATCCAGGCCCAGGCCGGGATCCGGCTCTTCGACGCGCCGGGGTCGAACGGCGCCCTGAACCTCTACTCCCACCAGGAGGGCGTCTTCGCGGACCTCGGCATCCTCGGCCAGCTGTTCGCGCACCAGGCGGCCGTCGCCCTCGACTACGCCCGACACGTCGACCAGCTGCGCGAGTCGGTCAGGACGCGCGGCCTCATCGGGCAGGCCGTCGGCATCGTCATGGAGCGCTACCAGCTCGACGAGGCCCGCGCGTTCGGGTTCCTCACCCGCCTCTCCCAGGACCAGAACATCAAGCTGCGGGTCATCGCGCAACGCCTGATCGAGCACCACCGGACGGGGTCCGAGGGCCCGGACACGACCGGCACACCGACGTGACGGCCGGGCGGCCCACGGTGCGCGCCGCACGGCCCGGGGACGGCCCGACCTGCTGGAGGGGCGGCACCGCCTGACGGCAGGAGACACCTGCACAGCGGGTCGACCGAGGCGCTGTGCCGTCCCGCCCTGCGGATCGCCGGCGGGTGCTGCGGGCGATGCCGGGCACGTGGCTGCGGCGCCACGGCTGCCCGCGTCAGGCCGGCGGCAGCTCGAACTCGGCCACGAAGATCCGGTCGTCGTCCACGCGTCGGGCGCGGACCCGCAGGCTCACCAGCACCTCGCTGCCGTCGGCCCGGACGACCGGGACGGTGAGCCACTGGTCGAGCAGCACGTCGCGGCCGTTGGTGGCGTTCAAGGTGGTCCCGGCGATGTGGGCCTGGTGGAACCGCGCCGGGACCACGACGAGGATGCGCCGCCCCAGCAGGTCGGCCTCGGAGTGGTAGCCCAGGAACTCCACCAGGCTCGCCGTCACCGCGATGATGACGCTGGCCTCGTTCGTCGCGAGCATCGGCAGGTCGGCGCCGGCGAGCTCGCGCACGTCCGCGGGTCGGCCCGACGGACCGGCGAGGGGCACGCGTACGTCGGTCCGGGCCCGCCACGGCGTCGGCTCGGCCCGACCGGCCTGGCCGGCGACCTCCGCGCACAGCCACGAGCGCAGCTCGGCGATCTCGGGCTGCGTCGGCGGGCCCAGCAGACGGCCGTCCTGGGCAGCGTTGATGGCTTGCGTCAACAGCTCGTCGAGGACCTCGAAGTGAGGGACCGACGCGTGGGAGACCCGCAGAGTAACCTTGTCGGCCGTGACGGTCGGCTCGATCGAGCTGGCCATCAGGGCGCCGGGATCCGCCGGGAGGTCGGGTGCCGGCAGCTGTTCGTCGAGGATGCTCAGGGCGTCGCTGGCAGCGGCGTGCCGGAGGATGGCGTGGGCGTCCTCGTCGAGGGTGTGGAGGAGGTACTCCCGCAGCAACGCCGACGCGTGCTCCTGCCACGCCCAGTGCATCAGCACGGGCAGGTCGATCAAGGTCACCTCGACCGTGTCCGGCCGCGGTTCCGGGGCGGGGACGAGCCGCAGCGGGGCCGTGGGGCTGCCGATCTCGAACCACACGACCTTGCCCGTGTCGGTGCGGACGCAGCCCCATCGGTCGGCCTGGTCGTCCACGATCATCAGGCCCCGCCCGGT
>NZ_CADCUP010000141.1 GCF_902805925.1 uncultured Nocardioides sp. | reverse complement strand
CGCACCCGCACCCCCAATCCCGCCACCCCGATGGGCGAGCACATCCTCGGGGTCGCCAGCGCCCTGTTCTACGAGCGCGGGATCCGTGCCGTCGGGGTCGACCTGATCGCCGACGAGGCAGGCACCACCAAGAAGACGCTGTACGACCGGTTCGGCTCCAAGGACACCCTGGTCGCTGCCTACCTCACCCGGCGCGCCGAGCGCTGGCAGCGTCTGGTCACCGAGCGGCTGAGCAGCACCCACCGCATCGGTGTGGAGCAGGTGCTCACCGTGTTCGAGGTGGCCGAGGAGTGGTCGGCCGGGGCGGAGCGCGGGTGCGCGTTCGTCAACGCCTGGGCCGAGCTCGGGGTCGCCGAGCACCCGGCCCACGAGGTGATCCGCGACGAGAAGGCCTGGATGCGCAGCCTCTTCCGGCAGATCCTGGTCGACGCCGGCCACCCCGACCCCCAGCGCGCCTGCGGCCAGCTGCAGCTGCTCTACGAGGGAGCGCTCGTCGTCACCAGCGCGGGCGGGCGGCCACAGGCGTTCCGCAGCGCCCTCGAGGCCGCCGGGACCCTGCTCACGTCGGCGGGCACGCCGTCACCTCGTCCCCCACGCTGATCCGGCCGGACTCCAGCACCCGGAAGATCGTGCCGCCGCGGCGGCGCAGCGCCTCCTGGGCGCCGCGGCCGATCGTGTCGTCGAGCAGCTTGCAGGGCGCGGCGACGCGGACGACCTCGAGCAGCACGTCGCCGATGCGGAGTCGGGTGCCCGGGTCGCGCGGCACGTCGCCGTGGCTCAGCGTGAGGTTGCGCCGGGTCAGCTCCGCCGGCACGGGCGCGCCGTACACCTTCGCCGCCTCGGCGAGCGCGGTGGCGCTCTGCACGCTCACGTGCCGGTGCCTGGTGCCGTGGTAGCGGTCACCGACGATGCCCTTGCCGGCCTCCACCTCGACGGAGTCCACCGACCTCATCGGCAGGCGGGTCGCCTTGGCGGTGTGGATGGCGACGACGTGGGGGGCGTCAGCCACCGACGTGCGGGGAGCGGTGGCCGCTCACTGCAGGTAGCCCTCGACCTCGCCGACCGACCGCACGGTGGCCTCGTCGGGGTCCCGGTCGAACTCGCGCTTGGCGCGGCGCTGGCGCAGGAGGTCCCAGCACTGGTCGAGTGCCTCCTCCACGTGCCTCATCTCCGCCTGCTCCTCCTCGCGGCTGAGCTCGCCGCTCTGTCGCTTCTCGCGGAGCTCGTGCTCACGGTCGACGAGGGTCTGGACGCGGCCGAGGATCTCGTGCTGGTTCATCCCACCCACGGTACGCCGATTCCACGCGGTGGGGGCGGCGGCTGAGCGTGCGTGGCCTGCCGGAGGCGGGCACACACGGCCGTGCCAGAGTTGGGGGCATGACCGAGTCGAGCCCTGCCCCCGCCCCTGTCGTCGTGGTCACCGGTGCCAACGGCCTCGTCGGCTCCCGAGCCTGCGCCGCCCTGGTCGAGCGCGGGGCGACCGTGCGCGCCGTCGTACGCCGCCCCGGCACCGCCCCCGAGCTCCCCGGCGTGGAGGAGCGGGTCGGCGAATTCCCGGACCCCGACTTCGCTTCGTCCGTGGTCGAGGGGGCGACGGCGGTCGTGACGACGGTGCACCCCATGGGCAGCGACCGCGAGACCCAGCACCGGGTGGGCGTCGAGGGCACACCGGTCATCGCGCGGGCGGCGGCCGACGCCGGCGTCGAGCGGCTGGTGCACGTCTCCACCGCGGGCGTCTACGACCGCTCCCCCGGGGTCGGCGACGTCGACGAGTCCTCGGCGCTGGTGGGTGACGACGGCGGCGCCTACTCGGTGACCAAGCGCGACACCGACGCCGCCCTGGCCGACATCGACGGGATCACCCGCGTCCTCGTGCGCCCGCCCGCGATCCTCGGCGCCGGCGAGAGCTCGATCTGGAACACGCTCCGCCCGGCCGACGTCCGCGACGACGAGCAGGCCCGCCACGCGCGGCCGCAGCAGAGCTTCGCGTGGGTGCACGTCGACGACCTCACCGCCCTCATCGCCGACCTCGCCACCGGACGCGTCGCGACCTCCGACGACCCGGCGACCGGCCCGGTCGCCGGCGGCTGCACCGTCGTCAACGTCGCCGCCGGGCCCGCCACGCTGCGCGACTACCACGAGACCGTCACGGAGGCCGTCGGCGTCGACCCGGTCTGGGAGGACGGCCCCGCCTGGACCGGCCGGATCCTCGCCGACCGCGCCCGCGGCTGGGGCTGGACGCCGTCCGTCGGCCTCGACCAGGCGCTCGCCGAGATCCGCGACGGCCTGGGCGAGCCCGACACCTTCGCCCCCGACGAGATCGTCCACCAGTCGGCGCTCCAGCTGTGGGCGGCCGCCCAGACCGACTGGGACCCCTACGAGGTTCCGCCGAGCGAGTGGACCGACCCCGTGCCGATCCGCGACGAGGACATCGCCGTCGACACCGTCCTGGACATCGAGGTCGTGCGGGAGTCGCTGCGCCGCCTCGACGGCACGCGGCTCGTGATCGGCCGGGACGCCGGCAACCTGTCGGTGACCGCGCCGATCAGCGACGGCAGCGCGCCGTAGCCCTCGGCGGACGGGCCACTGCCGGACACGTCTGCGCGATGTGCCGTCGGGTACCGGTGCCCCATGATGAGACGGGCGCTGTGGCAGGGGATGGTGGCAGGCGCGGTGGGCGCCGCGGTGATGACGGCCGGGGAGAAGCTGGAGCAGCGGCTCACCGGTCGCCCCGACTCCTACGTCCCGGCCCGCGTGCTGGCCCGGCTCACCGGACTGCCCGAGCGTCCCCCGCGCCAGTCGCGAGGGTTGAACCTGGCGATGCACTACGGGCAGGGAGCGCTCGCCGGTGTCCTGCGATCACTGATGGCTCAGGTCGGGCTCCGGGGGCCGGTCGCGTCGGCGAAGTTCGCGGTGCTGAGGCTGACCAACGACCAGATCCTGGAGAACGCGACCGGCGTCGGGGCCCCGCCCCAGACCTGGCCGCGCCAGGAGCTCGTCGCGGACGTCGTGCACAAGGCTGTCTACGCGTTCGCGACGGGGCTCGTCGCGGACGCGCTCGCCGCGAAGGACGGCCCGGGACCGGGGCAGCGGCACGCCGCCGTGTCGCCCGGGCGCCACGCACGCGTCGGACCCCTGCCCCGGCAGCAGGCCTACGGCCGCTGACCCGGCGCCGCGGCCTAGGGGTCGTCCGTAGGGGGTGTCCGGGTCAGCCGACGTGCCAGTGCCGGCGGATGAGCTCGGCGCGCGCGTCGTCGTTCTTGGCCGACTTCCTCACGAGCGCGGCGTCGTCGTCCGCCCGGAGCCGGTCGAGCACCGCGTCGATCAGCTCACGGGAGAAGACGCCGTCGGCCTCGAACGAGGCCCGTTCGCTCTCGAGGGCGTCGGCTGCATCGGCGCACGAGGACGGCAGCTGCTCGAAGTCGTCGTGGTCGGCGGTGCTGAGGCGGGCGGCCAGCTCCAGGCTGTCGGGGTCGGTCAGCCCGCGTCGGGCCGCGACGGCCATGCCGGCCAGGAGCAGGTGGACGTCCGCCGACCCGTCGGCGAGCCGGAGCTCGACCGTCTGGGGATGGACCGCAGGCTCGGGGATCGGCTCGGAGCTCTGGGGGTTGGCGTGGGCGACCATGCCGGGCAGCACGTGCCCGCCCCAGGCCAGGGGCACCCGCACCAGTCCGGTGCGGTCGGTCTCGCCCCAGGAGATGCCCTCCGGCGACTCCTCACCCTCGGTGAAGCGCAGGAAGGACGTCGGCACGGTGTTGCCGAAGGCGGTCAGCGCCTTGGCCGCCGACAGGTAGCCGGCGATCAACCGCCGTCCGGTGTCGTTGATGCCCTCCTCGCCCATGATCGCGCTGGCGCCGTCGCGCACCAGCCTGCTGTGGACGTGCAGCCCGCTGCCCGCTCCGCCGCTGCTCACCGAGGGCGCGAAGGTCACCTCCAGGCCGTGTCCGTGGGCGACCTCCCGCACGACCCACTTGGCCATCACGAGGGCGTCCGCGGCCTGCTCCACCGGCACCGGCCAGAACTCGATCTCGTGCTGCACCAGCTGCCGCTCGTCCTCGAGGATGTTCCCGACCTCGCCGTGGGCGTACTTGAGCCTGATGCCCATCGCGGAGAGGTGCCCCAGGACCTGCTCGCGCACCTGCTGGCCCTTGGAGAAGGGCGCGGACTCCTGGTAGCCGTGCTCCTCCTCCACGGGGTAGATCCGCTCCACCTCGCCGACGAGGTAGTACTCGAGCTCCCCGAACGCCTCGAGGACCATCCCGGTCTCCTCCACGAGCACCTCGGCCGCCCGGCGTACGACCTGCTCGCGCGCGTACGGCAGGGGCTTGCCGTCCTCGCCGTAGAAGGAGCACAGCACGTCGAGGGAGGGCCGCTCCCCGAACGGGTTGAGGAACGCGGTGCGATGACGCGGCACGATGTAGACGTCACTGGCCTGGCTGTCGGTGCCCGGGAAGATGCTGGAGCCGTCCACCCGCTCACCCTTGGTGAGCACGTCGACGAGGTGCTCGCGCGAGTCGACCGGGAAGGCGAGCGTCTTGAGCCGGCCGTCCCCTCCGACATAGCGCAGGTTCACCTGGCGCAGCTCAAGCTGCTCCACGGCACGGACCAGGTCGCTGCACGTGAAGTCGGCTGCCGGCTTCTCGAGCAGGCGCACGAGCGGGTGGGGTTCGAAGACGTCGTTGGGCATGCCCCGTGTCTACCAGTCGTCGCCACACGAGCCGGCCCCGCCGATGGGACCGCCGACGCGAGGTCCGTCCTCGTCGAAGTCGATGCGGCGCGCGTGCATCTCGCGGCGCGTCCTGGCTGCGTTCCACGAGTGGAAGACGATGACGTCGTCTCCCTGGGGATCCACGGTGAGCGAGTTGTGCCCGGGCCCGAGGAGGTCGCCGGAGGTCCGCAGGAGCGGCGGGGCCGACTCGGGCGCCGGGGACCAGGGGCCGAGGGGCGACTCCGCGACGGCCCAGGTGACCGCGTAGCCCTCCCCGGTCCACGCCCCGCCGGAGTAGGTCATCCAGTACCGGTCGCGTCGACGTACGACCGAGGGGCCCTCGAGGGTGTGCCAGTCGTAGACGGCGCCGTGCATCTCCCGGCCCCGCTGGTAGATCTGCCAGTCGGCGTTCGGCCTCAGGACCTCGACGATCGGGCCCAGCCCGGTCATGGCCTCGAGCGGGGCGACCGCCAGGTGGGTGCCGGGCCGGTCGGACTCCAGGACGTCGCGGGCGAAGAGGAGGTACCAGCGGCCGTCCGCGTCCTGGAAGGGGTGCGGATCGATCGCGAAGCGCTCGTCGGGGGTGAGGTTCAGGCCGAGGTCCGAGAACGGCCCCACGGCGTGGTCGGCCACGGCCACCCGGAGGTGGTGGCCGGCGATGTCATGGCCGACGGAGTAGAACATCCACCAGCGCCCGTCGGCGTGGGCGACCTCCGGCGCCCAGTAGTCGGTGCCCAGCGCTGGATCCGCCCGCTCCAGGGCTCCACCGTGGCGGCGCCAGGTCAGGAGGTCCTCGGACGTGAGCACCACGAACTCGCGGCCGTCGTCATCCTCGGAGCGGCCGGGGCGCGTGCCGTAGGCCACGTAGCCCTCGTCGGTCCTGAGCACGAAGGGATCGGCGAAGTAGCCGTCGTAGAGCCTCATGCCCGTGTCCGGCCGACCGGCTGCGGCAGGCGGGACGCCGTGCCGGGACAGGCGGTGTCGGACACCGCCGGGTGCACGACCGAGCGGTCGCGGCCGGCCTTCGCAGCGCCCGTGGTCACGCCGCCAGTTTCGCACGGGGCGGGCGCACCCACCAGGGTGGTGAGCCGGCTCCGCGGCTCCCTCCGGGCCTCACCGGACGAGCTGGTCGGGGGCGGTGGTCAGGGGTGGCGCCCTCGTGGATGTCCATGCCCCACGCCACAGCGCCACTGCACCGACGAGCACGAGCGCCGACCCGAGGGGCGACGTCGTCGCCATGCGCGGGAGGTGCCGGAGCCGGGCGATGCGCCGCCGCGGCTCCGGGGGTCGGGCCGCCTGCGGGTCCGGCACGCGGTGGGAGAGGCAGGCCGCGAGGGGCGGCACGGTCGAGGAGACTTCCCTGGTCGATGTCGAAGAGCCCGGCAGCCGTTCGACGTACCGGTGACAAGCAACCCCCAACCAGCAGGAGTGATGACGATGCCGCGATTCATGGGATTCGTGAGGATGGAAGAGGGCGTCGGGACGCCGCCGCAGGCGCTCTTCGACGCGATGGACGCCCACATCGGCGAACGGGCCGCCGCGGGGGTGT
>NZ_CADCUP010000140.1 GCF_902805925.1 uncultured Nocardioides sp. | reverse complement strand
GAGCAGCACGACCGGGCGCTCGCCGCCGCCCGCGACGCGCTGGCCGACGCCGCGCTCCGTGCCGCCGCCGAGCTGCCGGCGCCCGACCTCCACGCCCTCGCGGGTGCCCTGCGCCGGGCGTGCGACGAGGGCGAGCGGGCGGTCACCGAGCTCGACCGGCGCCGGCGGTGCACCGAGCGTCTCCGCAGCCTCCGGGCCGACCTGGCCGCGACCCTCGACGCGTGGACGCCCCTGCGCGAGCGCCTCCAGGTGGCCACCGCCCTGTCCGCGTTCGTCGACGGCAGGTCCGCCGACAACCGCCTGCAGATGCGGCTCTCGGCCTACGTCCTCTCCTACCGCCTCTCCCAGGTCGTGGCCGCGGCCAACGACCGGCTCCGCCGGATGAGCGACCAGCGCTACTCCCTCGAGCACACCGGCCGTCGCGGCGCCGGCGAGACCCGGGGCGGCCTCAGCCTCCTGGTGCGCGACGACTGGTCCGGCGACACCCGTGACCCCGCCACCCTGTCCGGCGGCGAGACGTTCGTCGTCTCCCTGGCCCTCGCCCTGGGCCTGGCCGACGTCATCGCCCACGAGGCCGGGGGCGCCGAGCTCGACACGCTCTTCGTCGACGAGGGGTTCGGCTCGCTCGACGCCGACACCCTCGACGACGTGATGGACACCCTCGACGCGCTGCGCGACGGAGGCAGGGTCGTCGGCGTCGTCAGCCACGTCGCGGAGATGCGCGACCGCATCCCCACCCAGCTCCGGGTCCTCAAGCAGCGCTCGGGGTCGCGCATCGAGGCCGTGCGCGGCTGAGAGCCCTCAGCCCGCGGTGGGCCACCCGGTGAGGTCGAGGCCCCAGTCCTGCTCGAGGCGCGCCAGCTGCGGCCGGTAGAGCACCCGCAGCGACTCCACGAGCCCCTCGGGCGGCGACCACGACGCGTGGCTGCTCGACCTCGAGGGCCGGTCGACGTCGGTGAGCGGCACGGGCGCCAGCCCCAGGCGCGACCAGATCGAGTCGACCGCCGCCTGCGGCGACCGGCGCACGTGCTCGTAGACCAGCACGACCAGGCGCTCACGCCCCACGGCGTTGGCCCACATCGCGAGCTGGTCGGCGTAGAACCCGCTGAACGTCTGGACCGTGATCGGCACCGGGTAGGGCCACGGCGACTGCCTCCGGGTCGCCGCCAGCCGCATCGCCGACAGGAAGCGCTCGACGGGGTCGCGCAGCACCACCAGCACCGGCGCCTCGGGCGCCAGGACGCGCGCCGCGGTGAACGGGGCGGAGGAGTGCCGGAGGTACTGCGGGGTCCACTCGCCGCGTCGCACCCCGTCGTCGGGGAAGAGGTCGAGGTAGGCCGACAGCGGCTCGACGCCGTCGCCGACCTTGTGGAGCAGGTGCTGCTCCTTCCGGCCGTTGGCACCCAGCCCCACCGACGGGTGCTGGCACACGAGCTCGGTCAGCCAGGTGGTCCCCGATCGCTGCGCCCCGATGCCGAGCCAGGCCGGAGAGGTCATGGGCCGGACCCTACCGTTCGGCTATGTTCCCCCCATGAGCCGCACGGACATCGATCCGACCTTCGCCGCGCTCCCCCACCGGGCCCTCGCCGAGGTCGCCCTCGGCCGGGCGCGGGAGCTCGGGGTGAGCCATGCCGACTTCCGCTTCGAGCGGGTCCGGCACCAGTACCTCGCCGTCCGCGACGGCGCGCTGCAGGGCGCCACCGACGCCGAGGACCTCGGCTTCGCCGTCCGGGTCATCCACCGCGGCGCGTGGGGCTTCGCCAGCGGCGTCGTCCTCACCGCAGACGAGGCGCGACGCGTCGCCGAGGCGGCGGTCGCCGTGGCCGAGGTGGCCTCCGCGATGACGTCGACGCCGGTGGAGCTCGCCCCCGAGCCGGTCCACGACGACGTGACGTGGGTGTCGTCGTACGCCGTCGACCCGCTCGAGGTGCCGACGGCCGACAAGGTCGGCGTGCTGGTCGAGTGGACCGACCGGCTCACCCGGCACGCGGCGGTGGAGCACGCCTCGGCCAGCCTCTACCAGGTGCACGAGAACAAGTTCTACGCCGATCTCGACGGCACCCGCACGACCCAGCAGCGCATCCGGATGCAGCCGGCCTTCGAGGCCATGGGCAGCAACCGCGACACCGGGGCGTTCGACTCCATGGCCAGCATCGCGCCGCCGGTCGGGCGCGGCTGGGAGTACGTCAGCGAGAGCGGCTGGGACTGGGACGCCGAGCTCGCGGAGGTGCCCGAGCTGCTCGCCGAGAAGCTCGCGGCGCCCAGCGTCGAGGCCGGCAGCTACGACCTGGTGATCCACCCCTCCAACCTGTGGCTGACGATCCACGAGTCCATCGGGCACGCCACCGAGCTGGACCGGGCGCTGGGCTACGAGGCGAACTACGCGGGCACCTCGTTCGCGACGTACGACAAGCTCGGCAAGCTGGTCTACGGCTCGCCGGTCATGAACGTCACCGGTGACCGCACGGTCGAGCACGGGCTGGCGACCACCGGCTACGACGACGAGGGCGTGGAGACGCAGGCCTGGGACATCGTCCGGGACGGCGTGCTCGTCGGCTACCAGCTCGACCGGTCGATGGGGCACATGAAGCCCGAGCTCAACTCCACCGACGGCCGGGGCCGCTCCAACGGCTGCGCCTACGCCGACTCCCCCGGGCACGTGCCGATCCAGCGGATGGCCAACGTCTCGCTGCTCCCGGCCCCGGACGGCCCGACGACCGAGGACCTCATCGCCGACGTCGAGCGCGGTCTCTACGTCGTCGGCGACAAGTCCTGGTCGATCGACATGCAGCGCTTCAACTTCCAGTTCACCGGGCAGCGGTTCCACCGCATCGAGGACGGCCGGCTCGTCGGCCAGGTGCGCGACGCGGCCTACCAGGCGACCACCACGGACTTCTGGGGCTCGATGGAGGCGGTCGGCGGTCCCGACACCTGGATGCTGCACGGGGCCTTCAACTGCGGCAAGGCCCAGCCCGGGCAGACCGCGGCGGTCAGCCACGGCTGCCCCTCCGCGCTGTTCCGCGGCGTCCGCATCCTCAACACCACCGACGAGGCAGGTCACTGATGAGCAGGCCACTGATGACCAGCACCCCCCAGCAGCTCGTCGAGCACGCGCTGTCGTCGTCCCGCGCCGACCACTGCGTCGCGATCGTCCGCAACCAGACGAGCGCCAACCTGCGGTGGGCCAACAACACCCTCACCACCAACGGCGTCATGCACGCCGTGGCGGTCACCGTCATCTCGTTCGTGGGCGAGCGGGCCGGCTCGGTGAGCGGCTCGGCCAGCGACCCCGAGCAGGTCACCGCGCTGGTCGAGGCGGCCGACGCCGCCGCCCGCGCGTCCTCCCCCGCCGAGGACGCCGCCGAGCTGGTCACCGGTGCCGCCGCACCCGACTGGGACGACGCCCCGGTCACCACCGACATCCACGTGTACGACGCGTTCGCACCCGCCCTGGGCGAGGCGTTCGGGCGTGCCTCCTCCGGCGGGCGGGTGCTCTACGGGTTCGTGAACCACGAGGTCTCCACGACCTACCTCGGCTCCTCGACCGGCGTGCGGCTGCGGCACGTCCAGCCCACCGGCCACTACGCCTGCACGGGCAAGACCGCCGACCTCACCCAGAGCGCCTGGGTCGGCGGGGCCACCCGCGACTTCGCCCACGTCGACGCGCTGGCGATGGAGGCCGAGGTGGCCACCCGGCTCGGCTGGGGCAGCCGCCAGGTCGACCTGCCCGCCGGCCGCTACGACACGATCCTGCCGCCGACGGCCGTGGCCGACCTGATGATCGACGCCTACTGGAACGCCGGTGCGCGGGTGGCGCACGAGGGCCAGTCGGTCTTCAGCCGGCGTGGCGGGGGCACCCGCATCGGCGAGCAGGTGGCCCGGCCCGAGGTGACGCTCTACTCGGACCCCGCCTACCCCGGCCTGGAGTGCTCGCCGTTCAACGTGGCGGGCTCCTCCTCGAACACCGACTCCGTCTTCGACAACGCCCTGCCGCTCGCCCGCACCGACTGGATCTCGGGCGGCGACCTGGGCGCCCTCCTCCAGACCCGGCACAGCGCCGCGATGACCGGTCAGCCGGTGACCCCGGCGATCGACAACCTCGTGCTCGACGTCGAGCGTGCGGACGGCGGCATCGACGACCTCGTCGCGGGCACCGAGCGGGGCCTGCTGCTGACCTGCCTGTGGTACATCCGCGAGGTGGACCCGCAGACGCTGCTCCTCACCGGCCTCACCCGCGACGGCGTCTACCTCGTGGAGGACGGCGAGGTCACCGGCGCGGTCAACAACTTCCGGTTCAACGAGAGCCCGGTGGACCTGCTGTCCCGCTTCAGCCACGCCTCCGCGACCGTGCCGGCCTTCAGCCGCGAGTGGGGGGACGACTACTTCAGCCGGACCGCGATGCCCGCCCTGCGCGTTCCCGACTTCAACATGAGCTCGGTCAGCCAGGCCCGCTGAGGGCGTCGGCTCAGCGGCGCCCGCGCAGCAGCGCCTGCCAGGTCTCGGCCGCGACGACGCCCGTCGCCGCCAGGCCGGCACCGCCCTGGTAGTCGCGGACGGCGGCCGCGGTGGCGTCGGTGAAGACGCCGGTGACCCGCACGCGCCGCGCGGTGGCGGCCGCGAGCGCCCGCTGGAGGCGGCGCACGGACTCCTCGGCGGACCCGACCTTGAGCAGCGGGGTGCCGCCGCGGGAGAGCAGGGCCACCCACGCCTGGCCGGTCGCCCTGCCGGTCACCCGCAGGTCGTGGCGGCGCTGGAAGGTGCGCAGCGAGCGGACGACGTCCCGGTCGAACCGCCCGTCGAGGCGCCCGGAGTAGCGCGCGTGCTTCTTCAGCAGGCACTGGAGCGCCCGCACGCGGGCGCCCCGGTCGCCCCGCCTCTCGGTGCGGTAGACCCCGAAGTCCAGCCGCGTCCCGCGGCAGTGGCGGGCGGCGCGCGGCGCCACCGAGCCCCCTCCCACCTCGAGGAAGTTGCGGTCGATGCCCAGCGTGACGCCGCCGTACGTCGCGGCCTCCTGGGCGGCGTACTGGTGGACCCGGTCGCCGGCCCAGCTCTCGCCGCGCACCCATGCCGGGTCGACCTCGGCGTCGGCGCGCCCGTTGTACCAGGCGTACCAGACCTGGTCCGGCATGGCGTAGGAGCCCGGCGAGAGGTTGTCGGCGTTGTCGAGGGCGTGGATCCCGGCGGAGACGCTGGAGTAGACGCCCGAGCGGTAGCCCAGGTCGTGCAGGGCCAGCGTCCAGCCGGAGAGGAAGCGCAGCGCGGAGCGACGGCAGTCGACGTCGGCCAGGTCGAACCCGCCCTCCAGGTCGTACCAGAGCGTGCTCCCGGCGGCGACGCCGAGTGCCCGGGCGCGAGCCACCGCGGCCGCGGCCTCGCTGCGTCCCCGCGCGTCGGCGGCGGCGTACGACGCGTCGGGCGTGGGGTCGATCCGGTCGGCGTACAGCGGGTGGCACGACGCCTGGGGGCCCACCCAGACGGGCAGCAGGCGCCACCCCTGCGCGGTCTGTCGCTGCACCCACGCCGCGTCGAGGTGCGGCTGGCCGGGGTCGGTCGCGGTGGCGCGGCACGACATCGTGGAGCCGCCGAGGTAGATGCCGACCCCCCAGAACGGCGAGGCGGTCAGCCAGGCGTCCATCTGCTCCTGCGTCGGGGCGCACCGCGCGTCGAAGGCGTAGCCGGTGAGGTCACCCGGTGCCGTGCCACCGGCCGCGGACGCCGCGGGAGCGGCCAGCAGGCCGGCGAGGACCAGCACGGGAGCCAGCGCGCCCGCGACCCAGGCGAGGGCGCGACGCGGCCGGACGGGATGCATGAGGACCTCTCGTGGGAGTCGGTCCACGGACCCTAGTCCATCGCAACCGGCCGAACGCGATTGCAGCGCCCGCCCCGGTCAGCCCTGCCGGTCGAGGCGGTGGGCCTCCGGCTCCCTCTCCCCGGGCAGCACGTCCACCCCGACGCGGTCCTTCTGGCGCGGCACGACGACCTCCTGGGCCTCCTCGTCGTCGACCGGCAGGTAGAACCGGATCATGGCGCCCCGCCCCACCGGAGCGCACCCTGCTCGCTGGGTGCCATGTGCCTCTCCTCCCCCGGTCCGTGGCGGGACCGTCGGGTCCGAGGACCCTGTCCCGCAGGCTAGGACCGCTCCCGGAGCAGGGACAACGGCGACGCGCAGAGGTCTAGACAGGCGGGCCACCGGGGGCCGTGGTCACCCGGCCCAGCTCCCCGCCGGGCCACTCGGGGACGTCACTCGGCGAAGGCCTCCGGCGGTGGGCACGCGCACCCCC
>NZ_CADCUP010000139.1 GCF_902805925.1 uncultured Nocardioides sp. | reverse complement strand
AGATCAGGCGATCCTCGGCCTCGTGGTGGTGGGTCAGCTCCCGGACGAGGTTCTGCCAGGCCCGCTGCAGCTGACGTGCCCGTGCGGCGTCACCCTCGCGGAAGGCGCGCAGCGCGTGCTCGGTGCGTGCCACGTCGCGGCGGACGGCGGCATGGATGATCTGGTTCATGCTCAACGAGGCCATGGCGGCAAGGTAGCCACGCGGGTTGGGCGACGCGACCCCGAAATCGGGGCATCAGTCGTGGAGCGAGCGCACCCACCGCCGCAGCGGTGCCACGCGACGATGGCAGGGATCGTTGCTCCCTGCCATTCTCAACCTATAGCGCGGCCGGGGGCTTGTGGCAAGGCCCCCTTCGTGGTTCAGACTCCTCGGTCAGTGACGATGACGGATCAACACACGGGGAGCTCGGATGGTCGATGTGAGGAAGCCGAAGCCGTTCGAGGTCTACGAGTCGGGCATCCTGCTCCATGGGACGAAAGCGCACCTGGCAGCGGGTGATCTCCTGGTGCCCGGGCGCAGCTCGAACTTCGAGGATGGGCGGACGTCGAACCACGTCTACGTCACGGCGACCCTGGACGCCGCGACCTGGGGTGCCGAGCTGGCGCTGGGAGAAGGGCGCGGACGGATCTACCTCGTGGAACCGCTCGGCGCCCTGGAGGACGATCCGAACGTCACGGACAAGAAGTTCCCAGGCAACCCGACCCGGTCCTACCGCACCCGAGAACCGGTGAAGGTCGTCGCTGAGCTCCTGGACTGGGTCGACCATTCGCCTGAGCAGGTCCGAGCCATGCGGGAAGGGTTGGCCGACCTGAAGCGCAAGGGCCTGGCGGTCATCCACGACTGACCGCTACTACCAGGGGGGGCTCCCCGGTACGCCCAGCCGCGCGTGTCACCACAGGAGAAGCCCCGCACCAGGAGTGCGGGGCTTCTCTGTGCGCGGACGCGGGCGACATGCCGCGAGCGGATCAGCGGCCGGTCATCCGCGGGGCGTTGAACGCCCACAGGCTGTAGGCGTCAGCGAGCTGCAGCCACTCGCGCACGGAGCGGCCGGGGATTCGAGCGGGGGGTGGGACGAGCATGTCTGACTCCTCGTTCGGTGGTTGCTTGCACGGGCAGAACACCTCGGCTCCCGGGTCCATGCCCCGGTTCGGCGCGAAGCCCGCGTGAGCCTGCCCACGTAGCTGCAGCGGGAAGCCGGCGGCCCGGGGATGAAGGAGTGAACGGGCCACTGCCCCGGAAGCGGATCCCTCACGACCAGGGATCCTCGGGTGGCCCGAGCCCGCGCCGATCCGAGGTCGGGTGTCAGCGCCTGACCTCGTACCTGGTCAGGAGCACGCCGTCGGGAAGCGTCCGGGTCTCCACCAGGTTCAGGTTCACCCAGCTGTCCAGGGCGGTGAAGAACGGCGTGCCGCCGCCCACCAGGACCGGGTGGGTGAGGATCGCGTACTCGTCGATCAGCCCGGCCCGGATGGCCGCCGCGGCGAGGGTGGCGCCGCCGATGTCCAGAGGACCGCCGTCCTCGCTCTTGAGCCGGGTGATCTCCGTGACCGCGTCGCCGGTGACCAGGCGGGCGTTCCAGGCGACCGCGCTGGTCGTCGAGGAGAACACCACCTTCGACATGTCCCGCCAGCGGCGAGCGTACTCGACCTGCGCAGGAGTGGCGCCAGGCTGTTGATCGGCGGTCGGCCAGTGGGAGCTCATCGTCTCCCACAGCTTGCGCCCGTACAGCGCCAGGCCCGTCGCCCCCACCCGGTCGGACCACCACTGGAACAGCTCGTCGCTCTGCACGCCCCAGTCGAGGTCGTCGCCGGGCGCGGCGATGTAGCCGTCCAGGCTCACGTTCATGCCGAAGGTCAGTCTCCGCATGGCGTCAGCCTCCCGTGAGTCGGGATGCGCCGTACAGACCATCAGCCGCGGGAGACTCGTCGGTCAGGGGTCATCGTCCGGCGGCGAGGCCGGGCACCCGTTCAGCCCCGCCAGTGACCTGTTCCGGTCGACCGGGGTGCGGACACGGTGCAGACCTTCGGCGTGGCACGCCGGGGGACGTCTCCCGCGCGGTGGCCGAAGTGCCTCTGACAGCGAGACATCAGGCCTGGAGCGAGCGCACCCACCGATGCAGCAGCGCCGCGCCGGCGTCCCCGGACTTCTCGGGGTGGAACTGCGTGGCGGTGAGCGGGCCGTTCTCGACCGCCGCGACGAAGCGGTCCCCGCCGTGCTCGGCCCAGGTGACCAGCGGCGCCCTGGTGCGGTCGTTGGTCACCAGGGTCCAGTCGCGGACGCCGTAGGAGTGGACGAAGTAGAACCGCTCGTCCTCGATGCCGTCGAAGACGACCGAGCCCGCGGGCACCTCGACGGTGTTCCAGCCCATGTGCGGTACGACGGGCGCCTTGAGCCGCTCGACGGTGCCGGGCCACTCCCCGCACCCCTCGCTGACGACACCGTGCTCGACACCGGTCTCGAACAGCACCTGCATGCCCACGCAGATGCCCAGCACCGGGCGTCCGCCGGCCAGGCGCCGGCCGATGACCTCGTGCCCGCGCACCGCGCGCAGTCCCTCCATGCACGCGGCGAAGGCGCCCACGCCGGGTACGACGAGACCGTCGGCCTCCTGCGCCACCGCGCGGTCGGCCGTCAATGTCACGTCGGCGCCGGCGCGCTCGAGGGCCCGCACGACCGAGCGCGTGTTGCCCGACCCGTAGTCCAGGACGACGACCCGGGGTCTGGTCCCCGTCGCGGTCACAGGGTCCCCTTGGTCGACGGCACGCCCGTCTCCCGGGGGTCATGGGCGATCGCGTCGCGCAGTGCGCGCGCCACCGCCTTGAACTGGGCCTCCACGACATGGTGCGGGTCGCGGCCGCCGAGCACCCGCACGTGCAGGCCGAGATGGGCGTGGAAGGCCAGGGTCTCGAAGACGTGCCGCGTCAGCGAGCCCTGGTAGGCGGCGCCCCCGGGCCGACCGCCACCGCCGATCGCGACGTACTCCTGGCCCGCGGGCTCACCGGTGTGGACGCAGTACGGGCGACCGGAGACATCGACGACGGCCTGCACGAGCGCCTCGTCGAGCGGCACGGTGGCGTCGCCGAACCGGCGGATCCCCTGCTTGTCGCCGAGCGCCTGGCGCAGCGCCTGGCCGAGCACGATCGCGGTGTCCTCGACCGTGTGGTGGGCGTCGATGTGGGTGTCGCCGTCGGCGCGCACCTCGAGGTCGATCAGCGAGTGCCGCGAGAAGGCGGTGAGCATGTGGTCGTAGAAGCCGACCCCCGTGATGATGTCGTGGCGACCCGTGCCGTCGAGGTCGAGCGCGAGGTGCACCTTCGACTCCGAGGTGGCGCGGTCCAGCCTGGCGGTGCGGCTCATGCTGCCTGCTCCTTCATCACGTCGACCAGTGCGTCCTTGAAAGCGGTCATCTCCGCCGGGGTGCCGACCGAGACCCGCAGCCACCCCTGGGGGCCGGTCTCGCGGATCAGCACCCCCCGCTCGACGAGACCCTCCCAGACCCGGTGGCGATCGGCGAAGGTGCCGAAGAGCACGAAGTTGGCGTCGGACGCAGCGACCCGCAGCCCCTGCGCCTGCAGCCACGCGACCGTCTCGTCACGCTCGGCGCGCAGGTCCGCGACCCGGGCGAGCAGGGCGGGGGCGTGCCGCAGGGCGGCGAGGGCCGTCGCCTGGGTCACGGCCGAGAGGTGGTACGGCAGCCGGACGACGCGGATGGCGTCGCAGATCTCCGGCGCCGCCGCGAGGTAGCCCAGCCGCGCGCCGGCCAGTGCGAACGCCTTGCTCATCGTGCGCGAGACGACCAGGTTGCGGTGCTCGGGCAGCAGGTCGAGCGCGCTGGGCACACCGGGGCGCCGGAACTCGCCGTACGCCTCGTCGAGGACGACGATCCCGTCGCCGGCGGCCTCGCACAGCACGGCCACCGCCTCGGGCGGCAGCGCGGTGCCGGTCGGGTTGTTGGGCGAGGGCATGAGCACGACGGCCGGGCGGCGCTCGAGCACCAGCGCGCGGGCTGCGTCGAGGTCGAGGGAGAAGTCGTCCTCGCGGTGGCCGACGACCCACTCGGTCATCGCGTCCCGGGCGTACTCGGGATACATCGAGTAGGTCGGTGCGAAGCTCAGCGCACACGTGCCCGGACCGGCGAAGGCCTGCAGGAGCTGAAGCATCACCTCGTTGGACCCGTTGGCCGCCCACACCTGCGCCGGCGTGACCGGCTGCGTGGTGTCGCTGGACAGGTAGGCGGCCAGCGCCTGCCGGAGCTCGGTGAACTCGCGGTCGGGGTAGCGGTTCAGGCTGGTCGCGGCGTCCGCGACCGCGGCGGCGATGTCGGCCGCACACTCCGGCGAGGGCGGGTAGGGGTTCTCGTTGACGTTGAGCTGCACCGGCACGTCGAGCTGGGGCGCGCCGTACGGCGCGATGCCGCGCAGCTCCTCTCGCAGCGGCGGGAAGGTCATCGCTGGGAATCCGGGGCCGGCAAGACGTCGCCCCCGAAGCGCACCGACACCGCGGCGCCGTGCCCCGGCAGGTCCTCGGCCTCGGCGAGGGTGACGACGTGCCCGGCGACCTCGGCGAGGGCGGCGCGGGAGTAGTCGACGACGTGCACCGCCTTGAGGAAGGAGCGCACCGAGAGCCCGCTGGAGTGGCAGGCGCAGCCGGCGGTCGGCAGCACGTGGTTGGACCCGGCGCAGTAGTCGCCGAGCGAGACCGGCGCGAAGGCGCCGACGAAGATCGCCCCGGCGTTGCGCACCCGGGCGGCGTGCGCGGCGGCGTCGGCGGTCAGGACCTCGAGGTGCTCGGCGGCGTAGGCGTTGACGACGTCGAGGCCCTGCTCCATGTCGTCGACGAACACGATGCCGGACTGCCGGCCGCCCAGGGAGATCTGGATGCGGGAGGTGTGCCGGGTGGCGAAGACCTGCTTGTCGAGCTCGGCCTCGACCTCGTCGGCGAGCCGCTCGGAGTCGGTGACGAGCACGGCCGCGGCCAGCGGGTCGTGCTCGGCCTGGCTGATGAGGTCGGCCGCGACGTACGACGCCTCGGCGGTGTCGTCGGCCAAGATGGCGATCTCGGTGGGGCCCGCCTCGGAGTCGATGCCGACGACGCCCTTGAGCAGGCGCTTGGCGGCCACGACGTGGATGCTGCCAGGACCGGTGACGAGGTCGACGCGGCGGCAGTCGCCCGCGCCGTAGGCGAACATCGCGATGGCCTGGGCACCGCCCACGGCGTAGACCTCCTCGACCCCGAGGAGGCCGCACGCGGCCAGGATCGCGGGCTCGGGCAGGCCGCCGTTGTTCTTCTGCGGCGGGCTGGAGAGCGCGATGGAGCCGACGCCCGCGACCTGGGCCGGCACCACGTTCATGAGCACGCTGGAGACCAGCGGCGCGAGGCCGCCGGGGACGTAGAGCCCGACCCGGTCGACCGGCACCAGCCGGTGCGTCACGGTGGCACCGGGGGCCAGCTGCGTGACGACGTCACGCTCGAGCTCGGCCTCGCAGGTCTGCCGCAGCCGGCGCACCGACTCCTCGAGGGCCGTCCGCAGGGTCGGGTCGAGCTCCGCCAGGGCGCGGTCGATCGCCTCCCGCGGCACCCGGATGTCGTGCTGGACGATGTTGTCGAACCGCTCGCTGAACTCCACGATCGCGTCGACCCCGCGCGCCCGCACCGCGTCGCACACCGGCTGGACCAGATGGGTCGCCGCCTCGACGTCGAACTCGGCGCGCGGCACGGCGGCGCGGTAGTCGACGGGACCGGACTCGGCGGCGCCCCGCAGGTCGATGCGACGGATCATGCCCACGATTCTAGGTGCGCACCGCGCAGCGGCCTCCTCGGCGGTCCGCCGGTCGGGCGAGGCACCGCGTCGGGCGCCCGGACCGGGGCTAGGGTCGAGGCGTGAGCGAGCCGCAGCCCACCCTTCCGATGTTCCCCCTGAGCACGGTGCTCTTCCCGGGGGTCCAGGTGCCGCTGCACGTGTTCGAGGACCGGTACCGCGCCCTGGTGCACCACCTGCTGCGAGAGCCGCAGCCCGAGCGCCGGATGTTCGGCTCGGTGGCGATCCGCGAGGGCTACGAGGTCGGCGACCACGGCGCGCAGTCGCTCTACCGGGTCGGCTGCCGCCTGCAGCTCAGCGAGGTGGAGGCGCGCCCCGACGGCACCTTCGACATCGTCGCCGTCGGCCGCGACCGGATCAGGCTCGACGGCCTGGAGACCTCCGGGGAGTTCCCTGCGGGCCACGTGAGCGACTTCCCCGAGCCCCACGCCGACGTCCCGGCCGAGGTGGTCGACCGGGCCAGGGCGACGTTCACGGCGTACCGCGCCCGGGTCAGCGAGTTCCGGGGCGACCCCTTCGCCG
>NZ_CADCUP010000138.1 GCF_902805925.1 uncultured Nocardioides sp. | reverse complement strand
CCGACGCCAGGTGCGAGACGGCGTCGGGAGGGCCACGGTGGGGGAGTGCCGCTCGCCTCCGACCTCGACGACCCACGATTCGTGGCCGTGCGGTCGCTGGGTGACGACCAGGGCGGTGTGGTGTCGCGTCGTCAGCTCTACTCGCTGGGCATTACCCGCTGGGAGGTGGCCGGACACGTCCGCGGTGGCCGCTGGCTGCGGGTCGGTGACCAGTCGGTCTGTCTCCACAACTCCACGCTCCAGCCGGAGGCGCACCGGTGGGCGGCCGTCTTCCAGGGCGGCCCCCGGGCCTGCCTGGACGGCGCCTCCGCGCTCGTCGCCGGCGGGCTGCAGCGGTTCACCGTGCCGCGCGTCCGGGTCAGCGTCCCGCGCGGCGCACGGATCCGGAGGAGCCGCGCCTACGACATCCGGCAGACGCGGCGCTGGTCGGCGGACGACGTCGTGACGATCGGCATCCCGCGGACGCGCGTCGCGGTGGCCGCGATCCGCGGCGCGCTGTGGGCGAGGTCCGACCGCGAGGCGACGTACCTCCTCTCCGCGGTGGTGCAGCAGGGCCTGTGCACGCCGGTCGCCCTGGGCCAGGAGCTGCTGCGAGTACGCCGGGACCGACGCCGTGCCCTCCTCCATGCCGTGGTCAACGACCTCCTCGACGGGGCGCGCGCGCTCGGAGAGCTCGATGTCGTGGCGGAGCTCCGGCGGCGTGGTCTGCCACCGCCGCAGCGGCAGGTCCTGCGGCGCGATGGGCGCCGGCGGTACTTCCTCGACCTCTACTGGCCGCAGTTCGGCGTGGTGGTCGAGGTCGACGGCATCCATCACGCCTGGGCCGAGAACGTGGTGGGTGACGCGTTGCGGCAGAACGCGCTGGCCATCGACGGCGACACGGTGCTCCGGCTGCCCCTGCTGGGGCTCAGGCTCCAGCCCGACGAGTTCTTCGCCCAGATCCAGGCGGCGCTGCGAGCCGGTGGGCTCCGTGATGCCGCCTGACGACGACGTCATACGAGGCGTGGACCCGTTCCCACCCTTCGCATGACGTCGCAGCGGCCGGCCAGGGGGTGACGGCGCCAGGCCGACCGGGCATACCCCGGCCCGGTCGGGCGTTGTCCCGACGTGCACGTCCTCGACTCCGTGGTCATCGGCGCCGGCCAGGCAGGGCTGTCGTCGTCGTACCACCTCACCCGGCGGGGAGTGGAGCACGTCGTCCTGGACGCCGACCCCGCGCCGGGCGGCGCCTGGCAGCACCGCTGGGACTCACTGTCGATGGAGGACGTGCACGGCGTCGCAGACCTGCCCGACGCTCCCGCCCCCCGGGGCAGCGAGCGGCCGGCCAACGACGTGGTGCCCGCCTGGTTCGCCGACTACGAGCGCAGGCACGCCCTGCCGGTCCTGCGGCCGGTGGCGGTCGACCGGGTGCGGAGCGAGGACGACCTCCTCGTCGTGGAGGCGGGGGAGCGGGCCTGGCGCACCCGCACGCTGGTCAACGCCACGGGCACGTGGACCCGGCCGTTCGTGCCGCGCTACCCCGGCCAGGACACGTTCGCCGGCGAGCAGCTGCACACCGTCGACTACCCGGGCGCGCAGCACTTCGCCGGACGGCGGGTGCTCGTGGTGGGCGGTGGCGCGTCCGCCGTCCAGCTGCTCGGGGAGCTGGCGCCGGTCACCGAGACGCTGTGGGTGACCCGCCGGGAGCCGGTGTGGATCGACCGCTTCGAGCCTGAGGACGGGCGGGCGGCGGTGGCCCGCGTCGAGGAGCGGGTACGCCGCGGCCTGCCGCCGCAGAGCGTCGTCAGCGTGACCGGGCTGCACCTGCGCCCGCAGGAGGCGGAGGCCGAGCGCCTCGGTGCCTACCGCCGGCTTCCGATGTTCGCGCGGATCGAGCCCGGTGGCGTCCGCTGGGCCGACGGCCGCTGCAAGAGCGTCGACGTGATCCTGTGGGCCACCGGCTTCCGGCCGGCCGTGGGCCACCTGGCGCCGCTGCACCTGCGCAGCGAGCTCGGCGGCATCCGGCTCGACGGCACGACCGCGGTGGCCGACCCCCGGGTGCAGCTCGTGGGCTACGGGCCCTCGGCGAGCACCATCGGGGCCAACCGTGCCGGCCGGGCCGCGGCGACCGCGGTGGCGCGGCAGCTCCGTCCCGCTGCCGCCTGACCTCCCGCAGCACCGCCGCGCGTGGCTAGGCTGGGAGGCATGGGGGAGACACCTGAACCGTCACAGATGCGCATCTCCGACGCCGACCGCCAGCGCGTGGCGGAGGTGCTGCGCGAGGCGGCCGGCGAGGGCCGCATCGACCTCGACGAGCTCGACGAGCGGCTCGACGCCACCTGGTCCGCCAAGACGTACGCCGACCTCGTGCCGCTCACGGTGGACCTGCCCGCCCCCGGGCACGACCTCGCGCCACGCGTGGGATGGTCGCCGGTGCCCCGCCCGGCGCCGGGGCGGCTGGCCGGGCCGACGTACGACACGAGCATCGCGGTGATGAGCGGCATCGACCGCCGCGGTGCGTGGACCGTCGGCAGCACGCACTCCGCCTTCGCCCTGATGGGCGGCATCACCCTCGACCTGCGCGAGGCCGTCCTCACCACCCGCGAGACGGTGATCAACGCCAGCACCTTCTGGGGCGGCATCGACATCGTCGTCAACGCCCACACGCACGTCGTCGTCGAGGGCATCGGCCTGATGGGGGCCTTCGACCAGGCCCGCGACAAGGTGCCGGCGGAGCTGACCGCCGACTCGCCGGTCGTGCGCGTGCGCGGCTTCGCGGTGATGGGTGGCGTCACCGTGCAGCGCAAGGGGCCCCCGCGGCCGCGGCGCCGCTCGATCCTCGGGCACTGACCCCTCAGCCACCCGGGGGCCCGGTCGAGCCCCGGACGACGAGCTCGGCCTGCACGACCTGGCGCACCCGCTGCTCGACCCCCCGCACCAGGCCGATGGCCATCTGGCCCGCTCGGCGCCCCTGCGCCTCGACGCGCTGCGACACCGTCGTGAGCCGGAAGGCCTCCGCCAGCGGATGCCCGTCGACGCCGATCACCGACATGCCGCCCGGCACCGCGATGCCTCGGCGCCCGAGCGTCTGGAGGGCACCGATGGCGATCTCGTCCGAGAAGGCGAACACCGCCGTCGGTCTGGGGTCCAGCTGCAGGATGCGCTCCATCCCGTGCACTCCGGCCGTGGGGCCGTAGGGCTCGGTCACGATGTAGTCGTCGGGCACGGGCAGGCCCCGGGCCGCCATGGTCTCCTGGAACCCCCGCCTGCGGGCGACGTCCGAGGACCAGCTCGTCCCCTCGGTGTCGTCGGTGCGCAGCATGGCGATCCTGCGGTGGCCCAGCCCGAGCAGGTGCTCGATGGCGGTGCGGGTCACGCCGAGCTCGTCGACGTCGACCCGGGGCAGGTCGCGCACCCGCCCACCGGCGACCACCACGTGGACGCCCATCGTGTCGAGCCGGCCCACCTCGGCGTGGGTCATCGGCAGGGCCACGAGCACCACCGCATCGACCTTCCGCCGCGCGGGCAGCTCCTCGAAGAACCGGCTGCGCTGGGCCTCGCCGTGGACCTGGTAGACGAGGGTGTCCACGCCCTCGGCCCGGAGGCACTCCTCGATGCCGGCCAGCATCGCGGAGTAGAACCAGATGTCGATGCGGGGGACCACGACGGCGATGCGGCCCTTGGCCTTGCGGGCCAGGGCCGACGCCTCCGGGGACACCACGTAGGACAGCTCGGCGGCGATCTCGCGGACGCGCTCCCGCGTCGCGGGGCTCACGCCCTTGACGTCGCGGAGCGCTCGCGACACCGTGGCGATGGAGACGCCGGCGCGTGCGGCGACGTCGGCCATGTTGACCTCGCCGGACCAGGGGAGTGCTGCTCCCTGGGGCGCCACAGGCGTCAGCAAGGACCGATCCGGTGCGCCCTCCGACGTCTGCATGCTTGGCACCATAACGGTCGCGCAAACGTTTCCGTAAGGGGTCTTGACGGCATGCTGTGGCGTACGTCACCCTTGAACGCGTTGACGTGCAAACGTTTGCGTAGTGCTGTCGAAAGAGGCGGCTCAACGATCGAGGAGGCGGAACACGCATGGCAAGAAGCACATGGCGTCGCGTGGCGGCGTTCGGCGCAGGAGCAACCCTCGTCCTGGCGACCTCGGGCTGTCTGCAGAGCAGCGACGACGACGGCGGCGGTGGCGGTGGCGGTGGGGTGAGCAGTGGCGAGAAGGAGGACGGGACGGTCACCATCCTCGGCGCCTTCGGCGGTGCCGAGAAGGCAGCGTTCGAGGAGTCCCTGGCGGCCTTCGAGGAGGAGTCCGGGATCGACGTCGAGTACACCGAGGACACTGACTTCACCACGACGGTCGTGCAGCGCGTGGAGGCGGGCGACGCCCCCGACATCGGCCTCTTCCCGCAGCCGGGTGGGCTGCTGGACCTCTCCGAGGACATCGTCCCGCTGGACGACGTGATCGACGTCAGTGCCATCGAGAGCACGCTGATCCCCGGCTTCCTGGAAGCGGCCACCAAGGACGGCGCCGTCTACGGCGCCCCGATGCGGATGGCCGTCAAGTCGATCGTGTGGTATCCCAAGCCCGCCTTCGAGGAGGCCGGCTACTCGACCGAGGTGGCCACCTACCAGGACCTGGTCGCCGAGTCCGAGAGGATCGCCGCCGACGGCACGACCCCCTGGTGCATGGGCTGGGAGTCCGACCAGGCGACCGGCTGGGTCGGCACCGACTGGCTGGAGGAGATGGTGCTCCGCGTGGCCGGCCCCGAGGTCTACGACCAGTGGGTCACCCATGAGATCCCCTTCAACGACCCCCAGATCGTCGAGGCGCTCGACGCCGCTGGAGAGATCCTGAAGAACGACGAGCTGGTCCAGGGCGGTGCCGACGGCATCCTCAACACCAACTTCGCCGACGCCATGACGCCCGCCCTCAGCGGCGGCGACCCCAGCTGCTACCTCCACCGCCAGGGCAACTTCGCCACCGGCTTCTACCCCGAGGAGGTGCAGGCCGACCTCGACGGCACCGTCGGCACGTTCTACTTCCCCGCCTACGAAGGCGGCTACGACGGCCAGCCCGTCCTCGGCGGAGGAGACCTCGCGGCCGCCTTCATGGCCGACGACCCCGAGGTCGAGCAGGTCATGGAGTTCCTGACCTCCGACCAGTTCGGTGCCGAGTGGGCAGGGGCGGGTGGCTGGCTCTCGCCGCACGCCACGTTCGACGCCTCGACCTACGCCGATGAGACGACGCGCACGATCGCCCAGTCCGCCGCCGAGGCGGACGTGTTCCGCTTCGACGGCTCGGACCTGATGCCCAAGGCCGTCGGCTCGGGCAGCTTCTGGACCGGCATGGTGGACTGGATCGGCGGTCAGTCCAGCCAGGAGACGCTGGACGCGATCGAGGCGTCCTGGCCCTCGTCATGACCACCGTCAGTGCCAAGAAGGGTCCCAGCGCCGGCTCGTCGGCGCTGGGGCCCGACCCCTCGCCCGGGGCGTCGTCGCGCAAGCTGAACGTCGTCCACGTGGTCGGCGGCCTGGTCGGCATGGCCGTCACCGCCTACGTGATGTACACGGTCTTCCTGTCCTTCAGCCTTCGTCCCGAGTGGTGGCTCGACAGCAAGATCCTCATCGGCCTGGTCGCCATCGGAGTGGGCGTCGGAGGGGCGGGCGTCCTCTTCTGGTTCCTCAACCTGTTCGTCGAGGGGCTGCCCGAGCGGACGTCGCGTGCGCTGATGCCCTACGCCTACCTGCTGCCGGGCTTCGGGCTCATCACCCTGATGCTGCTCTACCCCACGCTCCAGACGATCATGTTCTCCTTCGCCGACGAGGACAGCGAGGCGTGGGTCGGCTTCGAGAACTACAGCACGATCTTCCAGAGCGAGGAGTTCCGCGGGACGCTCTTCAACAACGTCCTGTGGCTGCTCATCGTGCCGGCCACGGTCGTGGCGATCGGCATCGTCGTCGCCGTGATGGCCGACAAGCTGAGCAGGCGCGGCGAAAGCATCTCCAAGAGCATCATCTTCCTGCCGATGGCCATCTCGTTCGTGGGCGCCTCGGCCATCTGGACCCTGGTCTACGACTACTCCTCCGGCGCCAACCAGACGGGCCTGCTCAACGCCGTCTGGACGTCCATCGGCGGCGAGGCGCAGACCTGGCTGCAGAACGACACCCTCAAGCTGAACTCCCTGCTGCTGATGGTCATCCTCATCTGGCTGCAGGTCGGCTTCGGCATGATCCTGCTGTCCTCGGCCATCAAGGGCGTCCCCGAGGACACCCTCGAGGCCGCCCGCATCGACGGGGCCACCGAGTGGCAGATCTTCTGGCGGGTCGTCCTGCCGCAGATCAAGGGCACGACGATCACCGTCTTCATCACCGTGCTCATCATGGTCCTGAAGGTCTTCGACATCGTCTACGTGCTGACCAACGGCCGCTTCAACACCAACGTGATCGCGAACCTCTACTTCTTCGAGCTGTTCGCCAACAGCAACTCGGGCACGGCAGCGGCCATCGTCGTGGTGCTGCTGCTCGCCATCACCCCGGTCCTCGTCTACCAGGTCCGGCACTTCAGGGCAGAGGAGGCGAACTCATGACGCAGCTCGCAGCGGCAGAGGTCGCCGAGGCGGATCACCTCAAGTCAGGCGACGCGCCCAAGCTCTCCGCAGGGCGGATGTCGGACGGCCGGTCCCGCAGCTACGTCTCCATGGTGGTGATGTTCCTGCTGTGCATCCTGTGGACCGTCCCGACCCTCGGCCTGCTGGTGACGTCGTTCCGCGACCGCACCGACGCCTCGGAGGCGGGGTGGTGGACCGCGCTCCTCAACCCCTTCGGCGCCGGCTGGACCACCCAGAACTACCGCGGCGTCTTCGAAGGCACCGACATCGGGTCGGGGTTCATCAACAGCCTGGTCGTGGCCATCCCGGCCACGGTGATCCCGATCATGTTCGCCGCCTTCGCGGCGTACGCCTTCACGTTCATGGACTTCCGCGGCAAGGACGTCCTGTTCGTGGCGATCGTGGCGGTCATGGTGGTGCCCATCCAGGTGGCCTTCCAGCCGATGCTCAACCTGCTGGGTCCCCGCGGGCTCGACCTCATCGGGCAGTACTTCGCGGTGTGGCTGCTGCACACCGGCTTCGGCATGCCACTGGCCATCTACACGCTGCGCAACTACATGGCCACCCTCCCCAAGACGGTCATCGAGTCCGCCAAGATCGACGGGGCGTCGCACTACCAGACGTTCTGGCGGCTCATCGTGCCGATGTCGGTGCCGGCCCTGGCCGCGTTCGCCATCCTGCAGTTCCTGTGGGTGTGGAACGACCTGCTCGTCGCCAAGCTGTTCCTCGGGTCGTCGGAGAACGCCACGGTCATCGTGGAGCTCCAGGGCCTCATCGGGACCGCTGGTCTGGGCAGGGAGCTGCTGACCGCCGGCGCCTTCATCTCGATGGTGCTCCCCATGGTGGTGTTCTTCGGCCTGCAGCGGTTCTTCGTCCGCGGACTGACGTCAGGAGCGGTGAAGGGATAGCCACTGGCAGGCTTGGTCCGTGACCGTTCCTGCTGTCCACCTCAGCCGCGGGGGCGTGAGCGTCGTGCTCGCGCCCTCCGCGGACGGGCTCGCCGTCCTCCACTGGGGGGTGGCGCTCGGTGCCGTCGACCCCGACGCGCTGGCCCGCCTGCACGTCGCCGGCGTGCCGCACTCGGCGCTCGACCATCCCCGACTGCGCGGCATCGTGGGCGAGAACGTCGCCGGCTACACCGGGACCCCCGGCCTCTCCGGGCTGCGTCCCGGTGCCGGCGCCGCGGCGTGGGCCCCCCGGCTGCGTGACTGGTCGTGCGACGTCGACGACTCGGGGGAGGACGCCCGCGTCGCGCTCGAGGCCGCGGACGACGAGGCCGGGTGGCAGGTGCGCGTCGAGCTCGAGCTGACCCGCGACGGGCTGGTCCGGATGCGCACCTTCGTCACCAACGCCGGCCCCGGCGACCTGGTGCTCGACCAGGTGCGCCTCGCGCTGCCGGTCGCCCCGCGCGCCACCGAGCTGCTCGACCTCACCGGTCGCTGGTGCCGCGAGCGCACCCCGCAGCGCCGGGACTGGCTCCACGGCACCCACCTGCGCGAGTCCCGGCACGGCCGCACCGGCCACGACGCGACCCTGGTCATGGTGGCCGGCACGCCCGGCTTCGGCTTCGGGTCCGGTGAGGTCTGGGGCACCCATGTCGCCTGGAGCGGGGACCACGCGACGTACGCCGAGCGCACGCCGGAGGGCGAGTGCGTGCTGGGCGGCGGCGAGCTGCTCGGACCGGGCGAGGTCGTGCTGGCCGAGGGGGAGACCTACCGCAGTCCCTGGCTCGTCGGCGCGCACAGCACCACGGGCCTCGACGACATGAGTGCCCGCCTCCACGCCTGGCTGCGCCGCCAGGTGCCCCTGGGGGAGCGCCCGGTGCTGGTCAACACCTGGGAGGCGGCGTACTTCGACCACGACCTGGGCCGGCTCTCCGCCCTGGCCGACGTGGCGGCGCAGGTCGGGGTGGAGCGGTTCGTGCTGGACGACGGCTGGTTCCACGGTCGCCGCTCCGACCGGGCCGGCCTCGGTGACTGGACCGTCGACACCGGCCTGTGGCCCGAGGGCCTCCACCCGCTGATCGAGCACGTGCACGGCACGGGCATGGACTTCGGCCTCTGGGTCGAGCCCGAGATGGTCAACGAGGACTCCGACGTGGTGCGTGCCCACCCCGACTGGGTGCTGCGCGGCCACGGCGAGCTGCCGCCCACCTGGCGGCACCAGCAGGTCCTCGACCTCCAGCACCCCGACGCCTACGCCCACGTGCGCGACGCGCTGCTCGCCCTGCTGGGGGAGTACGACATCGCGTTCCTCAAGTGGGACCACAACCGGGACCTGATCGACGTCGCGCACGCCGGTCGCCCCGCCGTCCACGGCCAGACGGCGGCGTTCTACCGGCTGCTCGACGAGCTGCGCGCCGCCCACCCCGGCCTGGAGATCGAGTCGTGCGCCAGCGGTGGGGGGCGCATCGACCTCGAGGTGCTGACCCGCACCGACCGGGTCTGGGCGAGCGACACCATCGACGCCGTGGAGCGTCAGCGGATCCAGCGGTGGACCTCGCTGCTGGTGCCGCCGGAGCGGATGGGCGCCCACGTCGGCGGTCCGGTCGCCCACACCACCGGCCGCTCGCACCGGCTCGGGTTCCGGGCCGCGACCGCGCTGCTCGGGCACTTCGGCATCGAGTGGGACCTCAGCGCCGTCTCGGAGGAGGAGCGCACCGAGCTGGCCGCCTGGGTGGCCCTGCACAAGCGGGTCCGACCGCTCGTCGCCACCGGTCGGGTGGTGCACGGCGACCCCGCCGACCCCGCCCTCGCGGTCACCGGCGTGGTGGCCGAGGACCGTGCGGAGGGGTGGTACGTCGTCGCGACGGTCGACACGACCACCACCCAGGGTCCCGGGGCGGTGGTGCTGCCGGGGCTCGACCCGGAGCGCTCCTACCGCGTGACGCACGAGACGCCCGAGGGCTACCGGCACCCCGCCGACCTCGGCACCACGTGGCTCGACGACGCGGACGGTCCGGTCGT
Source organism: uncultured Nocardioides sp. (assembly GCF_902805925.1). GTDB lineage: Bacteria > Actinomycetota > Actinomycetes > Propionibacteriales > Nocardioidaceae > Nocardioides. The sequence continues at coordinate 20,596 of NZ_CADCUP010000138.1, read as the reverse complement.
CCCCGGCTCGGTCCTGGCCGCGCTGGGGGTGCGCCTGCCCGTGCTGGCGCCGGAGTCGGCCGTGGTGGTGCGGTGCGTCGACACGGGTGCCGCGAGGCCCTAGTGTGAAGGGCGTCACTTCACAACGGATCGTCCGGCACGTACCTGCCGGTGAAGGAGTAGTGCCCCATGGCAACAGTTCGTTTCGAGAAGGCCCAGCGCTGGTATCCCGGGGCTGACAAGCCCACGGTCCCCGGCATCGACCTCGAGATCGGCGACGGCGAGTTCATGGTCCTCGTCGGCCCGTCCGGCTGCGGCAAGTCCACCACCCTGCGGATGCTCGCGGGCCTGGAGGAGATCAACGCCGGCAAGATCTACATCGGCGACCGCGACATCACGCACGTGGCCCCCAAGGACCGCGACATCGCGATGGTGTTCCAGAACTACGCGCTCTACCCCCACATGACGGTGGCCGACAACATGGCCTTCGCCCTCAAGATGGCCAAGGTGCCGCAGGACGAGCAGAAGCGGCGCGTCGCCGAGGCCGCCAAGATCCTGGGCCTCGAGGAGTTCCTGGAGCGCAAGCCGAAGGCGCTCTCCGGCGGCCAGCGCCAGCGTGTCGCCATGGGCCGCGCGATCGTCCGCAACCCCCAGGTGTTCTGCATGGACGAGCCGCTGTCGAACCTCGACGCCAAGATGCGCGTGCAGACGCGCACCGACATCGCCAAGCTCCAGGCCGACCTGGGGGTCACCACCGTCTACGTGACCCACGACCAGGTCGAGGCCATGACGATGGGCGACCGCGTCGCGGTGATGAACTACGGCATCCTGCAGCAGGTCGACACCCCGCTGAACCTCTACGACAAGCCCCGGAACCTGTTCGTCGCGGGCTTCATCGGCTCCCCGCAGATGAACCTCATCCAGGCACGGGCGGTCGAGGGCAAGGCGCAGATCGGCAAGTACGCCGTGCCGGTCGACCCCACGGCCTCGCGCAAGATGGAGGGCAACATCACCGTGGGCGTGCGGCCGGAGGCCTGGCGCCTCGTGTCCGCCGAGCAGGGCGGCCTCCCCGTGCACGTGACGGTCGTCGAGGAGCTCGGCGCCGACGGCTTCGTCTACGGCACCTCCGACGTCGAGGGCACGCCCAGCAACGTCATCGTGCGGGTGTCGGGCGGTCGCGACTCGGTGCGCAAGGGCGACACCATCCACGTCACGACCGACCCGGTGAGCGTGCACGTCTTCGACACCGACAGCGGGGAGCGCCTCTCCGACTGACGGCCCTGCTCCGACTACGCCTCGCCGGCGCGGTCCGCCACCCGGCGGATCGCGCCGGCGATCGTGTCGTGGAGCGCGGGCGGGAGGTCGTGGCCCATCCCCTCGACCAGCAGCAGCTCCGCCCCCGGGACCGCCGAGGCGGTGGCGCGACCACCGGAGACGTGCACCATCCGGTCGCCCGGACCGTGCACCACCAGCGTCGGCACCCGCACCCCCCGCAGGCCCGGCGTGCGGTCGGGCTGGGTGAGGACCGCCAGCATCTGCCGCAGCACGCCCTGGGGGTCGAAGCCGCGGTCCCAGGTCTGCCGGGCGCGCGCCCGGGCGGTGTCCTGGTCGGGCGGGAAGCCGGGGGAGCCGATCATCGCCCACGTCGCCGCGCTGGCGGCGACGTACGCCTCGCGGCCGGCGGAGCGGTCGGCCAGCAGCATCGGCAGCAGGCGAGGGCTCTGCCAGCCCACCGTGCGCCGGCCGGTGGTCGACATGATGCTGGTCAGCGAGCGCACCCGCTCGGGCCGCTCGATGGCCATCGTCTGCACGACCATGCCGCCCATGGAGGTGCCCACGACGTGCGCCGAGCCCACGCCGAGGTGGTCCAGCAGCCCGAAGGCGTCCTCGGCGAGGTCCACCAGGGAGTACGGCGCGCGCACCCGGCGGCCCGCGAACGCCCGCACCAGCTGGGTGCGCGTCACCCGGCCCGGCACCTTGGTCGACCGGCCGGTGTCACGGCTGTCGAAGCGGACGACGAAGAAGCCGAGCGCCGCCAGCGTGCGACACAGCGCGGGATCCCACCAGGTCATCGGTCCGCCGAGGCCCATGAGCAGCAGCAGCGGCTCGTCGTCGGGGTCGCCGAAGGTCTGGTAGCACAGCTCCACGCCGGAGCCGACCGGGGCGAGGAGCTCCTCGGAGACGGCGACCTCCGAGGGCCGTGACGACGTCGGTGACATGACCACCAGTGAACACGACGGCCCCCGATCATGCCCCCGGCGCGGCGTGACGCTCGGACAGCCTCAGTGACTCACTTGTCGAAGTCGATCGCGGAGAAGTTGCGCAGCTTGCCGAGCTGGTGCTCGGAGGAGATCGAACGGATCGTGCCGCTGCGCGAGCGCATCACCAGTGAGTCGGTGGTCGCGCCGTCGGCGCGGTAGCGCACCCCGCGCATCAGCTCGCCGTCGGTGATGCCGGTGGCGACGAAGAAGCAGTCGTCGCCGGTGACCAGGTCGTCGGTGGTCAGGACGTGCTCGGGCGAGAGGTCGTGCCCGGCGTCGACGGCCCGCTGCCGCTCGTCGTCGTCCTGCGGCCAGAGGCGGCCCTGGATCACGCCGCCCAGGCACTTCAGGGCGCAGGCGGCGATGATGCCCTCGGGCGTGCCGCCGACGCCGAGCAGCAGGTCGACGCCGGTGCCGGGCCGGGCGGCCATGATGGCGCCGGCGACGTCGCCGTCGGTGATGAACTTGATGCGCGCGCCGGTGGCCCGGATCTCCCCGACGAGCTCGGCGTGGCGGGGGCGGTCGAGCACGACGACCGTCACGTCCTCGGCGCGCGACCCCTTGGCCTTGGCGATCTGCTGGATGTTCTCCGCGACGGGGTTGCGGATGTCGACGACGCCGGCCGCCTCCGGGCCGGTGACCAGCTTCTCCATGTAGAACACCGCCGAGGGGTCGTACATCGACCCGCGCGGCGCGACCGCCAGCACCGAGATGGCGTTGGCCATGCCCTTCGCGGTCAGGGTCGTGCCGTCGATGGGGTCGACGGCGACGTCGCACTCGGGTCCGGTGCCGTCGCCGACCTTCTCACCGTTGTAGAGCATCGGGGCGTTGTCCTTCTCGCCCTCGCCGATGACGACGGTGCCGTTCATGCCGATCGTCGAGATCATCACGCGCATCGCGTTGACGGCCACGCCGTCGGCGTCGTTCTTGTCTCCCCGCCCGACCCAGCGACCGGCCGCCATGGCCGCCGCCTCGGTGACCCGCACCAGCTCGAGCGCGAGGTTGCGGTCCGGCGACTGGGGGGCGACGTTGAGGTCCTTGGGGCTCATGGCCGCATGCTACTGACTGGAGGGGCTCACGTGGAGGGCGCCGTCGGGGGCCCGTCGGCCGGCGCTCCTGCGGACGCGGCGTACCGGCGTACCGATGTCGCCTTCACCGACAGCCACACCTCGCGGCCCGGGGCGAGCCCGAGCTCGGTGGCGGCCGCCGGGGTCACGTCGGCGATCAGGTCCGGGTCGGCGGTGACGAGCAGGCGCACGGCGTCGCCGTGGGGCGACACGTCGGCGACCGCACCGCGCCAGCGCAGCCGCGGCGAGCCCACGGGCTGCTCGAGCGAGACGTTGACGGCGCGGGGGGTGAAGCTCACCAGCTCCTCGCCGTGGCGGACCACGTTGAGGCCGACGAGCCGGGCGACGTGCTCGGTGCGCGGCCGCTGCGACACCTCCGCCGGGGTGCCCACCTGGGCGACCCGGCCGCGGTCGAGCACGACGACGAGGTCGGCCAGGGTGAGGGCGTCGATGGCGTGGTGGGTGACGAGCAGCGTCACGCCGTCGTACGACGCGAGGTGCCGGCCCAGCTCGATGCGCAGCGCCATCGCCACCCTGACGTCGAGGCCGGTCAGCGGCTCGTCGAGCAGCAGCAGCCGCGGGTGCGTGGCCAGCGCCCGGGCGATGGCGACCCGCTGCGCCTGGCCGCCGGAGAGCCGGCGGGGCCTGCGGTCGGCCAGGTCGCCGACGCCGAGGCGGTCGAGCCAGGTGCGCGCCTCCGCGTCGGCCTCGCTCCGGGGGACGCCGCGGGCGCGCGGCCCGAAGGCGACGTTGTCGAGCGCGGTGAGGTGCGGGAAGAGCAGCTGTCCCTGGAAGACCAGGCCCACCCCCCGCTCGCGGGCCGGCAGGTCGAGCAGGTCGGCGCCGTCGAGCCGGGCGTGGCCGGAGGCGGGGGCGAGCCCGGCCAGGGCGCGCACCAGCGAGGACTTGCCCGCACCGTTGGGGCCGATGACGGCCACCACGGCACCGGGAGCCGCGTCGAAGGACGCCTGCACGCGGCCCGGGACCTCGAGCCGGACCTCGAGCCCGGCGCGGGTGCCGCTCACCCGCCCGCCAGCCGGGTGCCGAGCCAGCGGTCCCGCAGGGCCAGCAGCACGGCGACCGACACGAGCAGCATGACCAGGCTCAGCGCCAGCGCCGCGTCCTGGTCGGACTGCCGGGTGACGTAGATCAGCGTCGGCATGGTCTGGGTGGTGCCGGGGTAGTTGCCGTTGAAGGTGATCGTGGCCCCGAACTCGCCGAGCGAGCGGGCCCAGCCCAGCACCGCGCCCGCCACGATGCCGGGCAGGGCGAGCGGCACCGTGACGCGGCGGAAGGTGGTCCAGCGGGTGGCCCCCAGGGTGGCGGCCGCCGCGTCGTACTCCGGGTCGGTGGAGCGAAGCGCGCCCTCGATGCTGATGACGACGAAGGGCATGCACACGAACACATGGGCCAGCACGACGCCCCAGGTGGTGAACGGGAACCCGAAGCCCGTGGCGTCGAGCAGGGGCTCGCCGAGGAACCCGGTGCGCCCGAACGCCGTGCGCAGGGCGATCCCGGCCACCACCGGCGGCAGCACCAGGGGGACCGTGACCACGGCCCGGAGGACGCCGCGGCCCCGGAACTCCACGCGGGCCAGCACCCACGCCAGGGGCAGGCCGAGCAGCAGGCAGACCGCCACCGCGACGGTGGACGTCATGGCCGAGAGCCAGAGCGCCTCGCGCAACGGCTCGGAGCGGAGCTGCTCGGGCAGTCCCGGCCAGTCGGTCGCCGCGACCATGGCCACGAGCGGCACGGTGAGCAGCAGGGTCGCCAGGGCCGCCGGCACGACCAGGAGGACCGGCGCCCTGCCGAGGGTGTCCCTCACGGCGCCTGTGGCGGCACGGAGAAGCCGGCCTCCACGAGGATGCGGCGGCCGTCCTCGGACTGCACGTAGTCGGTCCACTCGCGGGCGAGCGCCGGCTCGTCCGCCGAGTCCAGGGCGGTGTGCAGGTAGGAGGTGCGGTACCGGTCGGCGTCGGGGATCTCCACGGTGCTGACGGCGTCGCCGGCAGCCACCGCGTCGGAGGCGTAGACCAGCCCCGCCTCGGCCTCGCCCGAGGTCACCTTGTCGAGGGTGGCGCGGACGTCCTCCTCGAGGCTGGCGGGCTCCGCCGTGACGCCGGCCGACTCCAGGACGGCGAGCGCGACCCGGCCGCACGGCACCTCGTCGGCGCAGCGGACCCAGGTGGTGCCGGCGAGGTCGTCGAGGGCGGTGACACCGGCGGGATTCTCGGGCGGCGTGACGATGGTGAGCACGTTCGTGGCGAAGATCGTCGCCGACTCGGCCGCGCCGGCGTCCAGGGCAAGTTCCATCGACGCCTCGTCGGCGGTGGCCAGCACGTCGCCCGGCGCGCCGTCGGCCACCTGCTCGGCCAGGTCGGTGCTCGAGCCGAAGGAGAACGTGACCTCGGCGTCGTGCTCGGCCTCGAAGTCCTCGGCCAGTGCCTCGAAGACGTCGGTCAGGGAGGCCGCCGCGAGCACCGTCAGCTCGTCGCGCCCCTCGCCCCCCGGGTCCCCGGAGCAGCCGGTGAGCGCGAGCAGGGAGGTAGCCAGGGACACGGCCAGGATGCGCTTCACGGGACCTCCACGACCACGTTGGTGGACTTGACGGACGCGAAGGCGCGCACGCCGGGTTCGAGCCCGAGCTCGGTGGCGGCGTCGCTGCTCATCAGCGACACGATGCGGTAGGGCCCGCACACGAGCTCGACCTGCGCCATCACGGCGTCCCTGCGCACCGCCGTGACGATGCCGTGCAGGCGGTTGCGGGCGCTCACCGACGCGGCGCGCGTGCGCTCGCGGTCCGGGGAGTCGGCCAGTGATGCCGCCAGCGCGGCGAGGGCGACGCCCTCGACGCGGGACGGCCCGTCGCCGGGCAGCACGGGCAGCCGGCCATGGTCGATCCACCGGCGCACGGTGTCGTCGCTGACGCCGAGGAGCTCGGCGGCCTCCGCGATCCGGTAGCTCGTCACGGCGCCACTCTCCCGCATCTACGGCGAGTTGTCTGCATCTGAGCCCGCACCTCGGGACGGCCCGCCTCTCCTGCCGGCTCCCGCGCACCCGCCTGAGAGGATGGCGGGGTGAGTGAGCAGGCGGGTCGGTACCAGCGCTCGGCCGGAGGCATGATCGGCGCGCTGATCGTGACCGTCGCCGTCATCGCCGCCTACATCGGCCTCCGCGCCCTCAACCGCGAGGAGGTCGACGTACGCCCCGACACCGTCGACTACCTCGACACGGTCGCCACGCTGCAGGAGTCGGGCCGTGCGGTGGCCTACCCGCCCACGGTGCCCGAGGGCTGGCGCGCCACGAGCATCGACGTGGTGCCCGGTGACCGACCCGCCTGGGGCCTCGGTGTGCTGACCGGCGAGGGCGCGTTCGTCGGCGTGCGGCAGGCCGACGAGTCGGTCGACGACCTGGTCGAGGCCTACGTCGACGAGCAGGCCGCCGAGGGGGACCCGATCTCCACGCCCGGTGCGCTGGCTCCGCGGTGGGAGACGTGGACCGACGAGGGGGGCGACGTCGGCTACGCCGCGGAGGTCGACGGCGAGACGGTGCTGGTCTACGGGTCGGCCGGGGCGGAGGAGGTGCGGCGGCTGCTCGAGCTGCTCACCACGGAGCCCACGGCCTAGGGCCGGTCGGCCTCGACGACCTCGTCGAGGCGCTTGCGGGCGCCGTCGAGCCACCCCTGGCAGGCGGTGGCCAGCGCCTCGCCGCGCTCCCACAGGGCGAGGGACTCCTCGAGGGTCGTGCCGCCCGCCTCGAGGGTGCGCACGACCTCGACGAGCTGCTCGCGGGCCTCCTCGTAGGACAGCTGGTCGGGTGCGACGTCGTCAGCCATGGGTGCCTCCTGCTGCTGGGGGTGGTTCGAGTGGTCGGTCGAGTGCCTCGACGCGGTCGGTGGTGGCGTGGACGCGGCCGTCGGAGACCCGCACCGAGACCGCCCCACCCGGCCCGACACCCGCGATGGAGGTCACGACGCGGCCCTCGGCGTCCTGCAGGACGGCGTACCCCCGCTGCAGCGTCGCCAGCGGCGAGAGCGCCCGCGCCCGGGCGCGGCGGTGGTCGATGTCGTCGGCCGCCCGGTCGAGCCGGTGCGCGAGGGTGCGGCGAGCCCGCTCCCGCAGGCCGGTCAGCTCCTCGACGCGGGCGTCGAGCAGGGTGCGGGGGTCGGCCAGGGCCGGCCGGGAGCGCAGTGCCTCGAGCCCGGACTGCTCGCGGTCGAGCCACTGGCCGAGCAGGATGCGGATGCGACCCCGCGCCCAGTCGACGCCCTGGACCTCCTCGACGACGTCGGGCACGACCCGGCGCGCGGCGTCGGTCGGCGTGGAGGCCCGGACGTCGGCGACCAGGTCGAGCAGCGGCTGGTCGGGCTCGTGGCCGATGGCCGAGACGACGGGGGTGCGCACCGCGTGGACGGCGCGGACCAGGCCCTCGTCGGAGAACGGGAGGAGGTCCTCCAGCGAGCCGCCGCCGCGGGCGACGACGATGACGTCGACGTCGGGGTGCCGGTCGAGCCGCTCCACGGCCTCGATGACCTCCGCGGCCGAGCGGGGCCCCTGCATCGCGGCGTACGCCACCTCGAAGCGGACGGCCGGCCAGCGCCGGGTCGCGTTGTCGACGACGTCGCGCTCGGCGGCCGACCTCGGTGCCGTCACCAGCCCGACGCAGGCCGGCAGGAAGGGCAGCGATCGCTTGAGCTCCGGTGCGAACAGGCCCTCGGCGGCCAGCAGCTGGCGCCGGCGCTCCAGGCGTGCCAGCAGCTCGCCGAGCCCGACCATCCGGATCTCGCGGGCCTGCAGCGAGAGCGTGCCGCGGTTGGGGTAGTACGACGCCTTGGCGTGGACGACGACGCTGGCCCCCTCGACCAGGGGCGGGTCGAGGCTGTCGAGGAGGCTGCGCGCGCAGGTGACGGTGACCGAGATGTCGGCCACCGAGTCGCGCAGGGTCATGAACACGGTCTGCACGCCGGGGCGCCGGGTCACCTGGGCGATCTGGCCCTCGACCCAGACGCTGCCGAGCCGGTCGATCCACGACGAGATCGCGCTGGCGATCTGCCGGACCGGTGCCGGCTGCGTGGGGGAGGTCTCGAGGGCCACGGCGGTGAGCCTACGGGTGGGCGGGGACACCCGGGGGCCGGGCTTCTCGACTTCGCTCGCGCACCGGCCACGCCTAGACTCTGGGCATGACCGACCTCGGTGTGCCCGCCGTCCTGAGCCCTGGCGAGGCCAAGGCCGTGCTCCTCGCGGCCCCGCGCGGCTACTGCGCCGGCGTCGACCGGGCCGTGATCACGGTCGAGAAGGCGCTCGACCTGTACGGCTCCCCGGTCTACGTCCGCAAGCAGATCGTGCACAACAAGCACGTCGTCGCCGACCTCGAGGCCCGCGGCGCGATCTTCGTGGAGGAGCTCGACGAGGTGCCGGCCGGCGCGACCGTGGTCTTCTCGGCCCACGGCGTCTCGCCGGAGGTGCACCGGCAGGCCGAGACCCGCGACCTGAAGACCATCGACGCCACCTGCCCGCTCGTCACCAAGGTGCACCACGAGGCGAAGCGCTTCGCCGCCGACGACTACGACATCCTGCTGATCGGCCACGAGGGCCACGAGGAGGTCGAGGGCACCGCCGGCGAGGCGCCCGAGCACATCCAGCTCGTGCAGTCGCCCGACGACGTCGCCGGCATCGTGGTGCGCGACCCGGCCCGCGTCTCGTGGCTGTCCCAGACGACGCTCTCGGTCGACGAGACGCTGGAGACGGTCGCCGCGATCCGTGAGCGCTTCCCACTGCTGGTCGACCCGCCCAGCGACGACATCTGCTACGCCACCCAGAACCGCCAGCTCGCCGTCAAGGAGATCGCCGCCGACTCCGACCTGGTGATCGTGGTGGGGTCCGGCAACTCCTCCAACTCGGTCCGCCTCGTCGAGGTCGCGCTCGAGGCCGGCGCCAAGGCGTCGTACCGCGTCGACGACGTCACCGAGATCGACGAGGCGTGGCTCGAGGGCGTGCAGAAGGTCAGCGTCACCTCCGGCGCATCGGTGCCGGAGGAGCTCGTGCAGGGCGTCCTGGCCTACCTCGGCGAGCGCGGGTTCCCCGACGCGCGCGCGGTGCACAGCGCGGAGGAGTCGCTCATCTTCGCCCTGCCGCCGGAGCTCCGCCGCGACCTGCGGCTGGCGCAGCGGGCCTGAGGCACGAGCATGGCCCGCTTCGTGGACCTGCACCCCGACAACCCCCAGCCGCGCCTGGTGGGGCAGGTCGTCGAGGCCCTGCGCGACGACGCGCTCATCGCCTACCCGACCGACTCCGGCTACGCGCTGGGCTGCCAGCTCGGCAACCGCGACGGCCGCGACCGGATCCTGCGCATCCGCGACCTCGACGAGCGCCACCACTTCACGCTCATGTGCAGGGACTTCTCGCAGCTCGGGCAGTTCGTGCATGTCGACAACTCGGCGTTCCGGGCGATCAAGGCAGCCGTGCCCGGGCCGTACACGTTCATCCTGCCCGCCACCGGCGAGGTGCCGCGCCGGCTGATGCACCCGAAGAAGAAGACGGTCGGGGTGCGCATCCCCGACCACGCGGTCGTCTGGGCGATCCTCGAGGAGCTCGGCGAGCCGATGCTCACCAGCACGCTGATCCTCCCCGGCGAGGACGAGGCCCGCACCATGGGCTGGGAGATCAAGGAGGACCTCGACCACTCGGTCGACGTCGTCGTGGAGGCGGGGGAGACCACCGCGCAGCCCACCACGGTCATCGACTGGTCGGAGGGGCAGCCCGAGGTGCTCAGGGTCGGGGCCGGCGACCCGGCTCGGTTCGAGTCCTGACCGCGAGCGTCGCCAGGCACAGCGCGTAGCCCGACACCAGCGCACCGCTGTGGTGGGCGAGCCCGCTCACCGTGGCCTGGACGACGCCGTCACGGCTCTCGGCGATCACGCCGGGCGCCACCAGCCCCAGCAGCACGAACACCGCGAGCATCATCAGCGGGGGCAGCACCCCGACGGTGAAGAAGTCGCTGGTGCGCACCGCCAGGGCCAGCGCCAGGCACAGGACGACGAAGCACAGGTCGAAGAAGAGCGAGAGCTCACCGACCAGCAGCACGTTGATGACCACGACGGTGAGCACGGCGGCCAGGCCGAGCGCCACGACGTGGCGGCCCGGCTCGACTCCCGCGGCCGGCGCGGAGCGCGTCTGACTCACGCCGTCACCGTACGGCGGGGCTCAGGCTCCGCTCGCGCGCCGCGCCGTGCCGTCGCCCGACTCACCAGCGGCGTCGCCGTCGGCCCTCGGCGTGCCCCAGGACAGGTCGAGGGTGTCGTCGAGCGGATCGGCGTCACGGCCGAGGGCGGCCAGGTCGCGGGAGAACTCGGCGGCCGCGAGGCTGCGCGGCGTGACCTCCACCTGCTCCACCTCGGGCAACGGGTCGTCGGTGACTCCCAGCTCGTGGAAGCGCCGGGCGGACACCAGCACGCGCCCCTCGATCGACCCCACGGCCTGGTTGTAGGAACCGACCGCCGCGGCCAGCGAGCGGCCGAGGCGGGCGAGGTTGCCGCCCATGGTCGCCAGCCGCTCGTGCAGCTCGCGGCCGAGCCGCTGGACCTCGGCGGCCTGGTCGGCCAGCCGCTCGTGCGACCAGCCGTGCGCGACCGTGCGCAGCAGGGCGATGAGCGTCGTGGGCGTGGCCAGGATGACGCGCCGCTCGGCGGCGTGCTCGAGCAGGTCGGTCTGGGCGTCGAGCGCCGCGGACAGGAAGGCCTCGGCCGGCACGAACATCACCACGAACTCCGGCGACTCGGTGAGAGCCCGCCAGTAGGCCTTGTCGCCGAGGGTGTCGACGTGGTGGCGCAGCTGGGCGGCGTGCCGGGCCAGGTGGTGGGCCCGCAGCTCGTCGTCGTCGGTGGCCGTGGCGTCGAGGAAGGCGTCGAGCGGCACCTTGGCGTCCACCACGATCGAGCGCCCGCCGGCCAGCCGCACCACCAGGTCGGGGCGCAGCGACCCGTCGGCGAGGCGCACCTGCTCGGTGAAGTCGCACCGGTCGACGAGGCCGGCGAGCTCGACGGCGCGCCGAAGGTGGAGCTCGCCCCACCGGCCGCGCACCTGCGGCTTGCGCAGCGCCGTGGAGAGCGAGGCGGTCTCGCGGCGCAGCGTGTCGGTGGAGAGCCGCATGCCCTCCACCTGGGCGTCGAAGTGACCCTGCCACTGCGCACGCTCGCGCTCGAGGTCGACGAGCTGGCGCTGCAGCCGCTCCAGGCCGTGCGCCACCACCGCCTGGTCGGCCGCCCGCGCCTCCAACGCGGCGTGCGCGACGCCGGTGCCCCGCGAGCGGCTCCAGAGCACCCCGACGAGCAGCCCGAGGGCGAGCCCGGTGACCAGGGTGAGGAACAGCGACAGGATCTCCATGGTCGCGAGCATGGCGCAGGGCACCGACAGTCCGGCGTCCGGCTCCCGATGTCGGGGTCAGTTCGCCAGGTCCACCACGACCGGCGCGTGGTCCGAGGGGGAGCCGGTGCCCCGGGCCGGGTCGCGCTCGTCCCGGTCCACGAACGCACCGGTGACCCGGGAGGCGAGGGAGGGGGAGCCGAGCACGAAGTCGATGCGCAGGCCACGGTTGCGCTCGAAGCGCTGGCGGTAGTAGTCCCAGTAGGTGTAGCCGTCCGGGCCGGGCGTGAAGGGGCGGGCGGCGTCGGCCCAGCCGTCGTCGAGGAAGGCCTGGAACGCTGCCCGCTCCCGCGGGGTGACGTGCGTCGACTTCGCGAACTGCGCCGGGTCGAAGACGTCCTCGTCGGTCGGGCACACGTTCCAGTCGCCCACGATCGCGGCGTCCTGGGCCAGCCACGGCGCCGACGCCGCGCGCAGCCGGGCCAGCCAGTCGAGCTTGTAGAGGTAGTGGGGGTCATCGGGCTTGCGCCCGTTGGGCACGTACACCGACCACACGCGTACGCCGCCCGCGAGCGCGCCGATCGCCCGGGACTCGGCGGCCACCGGGTCGCCGTACCCCGGCATGGCGTCGAAGCCCACCTGGACGTCCTGGAGGCCGACGCGGCTGAGGATCGCGACGCCGTTCCACTGGTTGGTGCCGGCGGCCGCGACCTCGTAGCCCAGCGACTCCAGGCCCATCAGCGGCAGCTGGTCCATGCGGGCCTTGGTCTCCTGCAGGGCCAGCACGTCGACGTCCCGGCGTTGCAGGAAGCCCTCCACGCGGTCGATGCGGGAGCGGAGGGAGTTGACGTTCCAGGTGGCCAGACGCACGCGCCAACCCTAACGATGCGGCGAGCATCCCCTAGCCTCGTGCCCATGGAGAGGGTTACCGCCTGGTCGGTGCACGCGTACACCGCCGTCGGGTCGGTGCTCGCGCTGCTCATGGTGCACTTCGCCTACCGCAGCGACGTGCAGACCGTGCTGTGGCTCTTCCTGGTCGCGATGTTCGTGGACGGCACCGACGGGTTCATGGCCCGGCACTTCCGCGTCAAGGAGGTCGTGCCCGAGTTCGACGGCGCCCTCCTCGACAACATCGTGGACTACCTGACCTACGCGTTCGCGCCGATGGTGCTGCTGTGGGCCAACGGCTACCTGCCCGACGGGGCGTGGGGCGGCGTGGTGGCCTGCCTGCCGCTGGTGGCCTCCTGCTACCAGTTCTGCCGCTCCGACGCGAAGACCGACGACCACTTCTTCCTCGGCTTCCCCAGCTACTGGAACGTCGTGGCGTTCTACGTGGTGGTGGTGGGGATGTCGGTCTCCGTCACCACGGCGCTGCTGCTGGTCTTCACGGTGCTGGTGTTCGTGCCCGTGAAGTACCTCTACCCCTCGCGCACCGAGGACCTGTGGTACCTCAACATGAGCTTCTCGGCCGCCTGGCTGGCTGTCTTCGGCGTCATCGTGGCGCAGCTGCCCGACCCCTCGACCTCGCTCATCGTGGTGTCGCTGGCCTACCCGGTCTACTACACCGCGGTCAGCCTGTGGCTGACGCTGCGCACCGCGCACACCACGCGCCGCGTCAACTCGGCCGGTCGTCCTGCCGACGAGGCAGCCAGGCCGTGAGCAGGCCCGGGGTCGCCGCGTCGGCGACCTCGACGGCGCGGCCGACCGGCAGGTCGACGATGCGCACGCTCTCGGCCCCGGCGGCTGTGGTGGCGACGAGCGTCGCCAGCCCGAGGCGGCGCTGGAAGAACGACTGCACCACGACCCAGCCGATGATGCCCTCGGACTCCAGGATCGTACGCCGCCGCGTCGTCACCCCGTCGCCGGAGACCAGGTGGCCGGACGTCAACGCATGGCCCAGGTGCCGGTAGGCCGACTCGCCGAGGACCACGCCGAGCGGGAGCAGGACGACGGCGAGCATCGCGACGGGCCACCACGGCAGGTCCAGGGCCACCGTCGCGGCGCCCGCACCGGCGACCAGGAGCAGCGGGAGCCAGAGCGAACGGACGATGCTGCGGCGGCGGGCCGCGGCACCGTGCCGGAGCGTCGGCACGTCGAGGGGCTCCGTGCCCGGGAGCACGTCGGCGCCCACGCGGCGTACGACGCTCACGGGCGCCGGCGGGAGGATCGCGGTGACGCCGTTCTCGACGCCGGTGGCCAGCGTCGACAGCTCGGCGCCGCCGACCACGCGCAGGAGCAGCGGCTCGTCGAGGACGAGCCCCCGCACCCGGCTCTCCTCGACGCTGACGGACTTGGTGGTGAGGAGGCCGGCCGTCAGGTGCAGCGACCCGTGCTCCCGGGTCAGCCGCAGGCCGAACCACTGCACGACGTAGCCGCCGACCGAGATGAACAGCCACGCCACGAGGGCGAGCACGAACAGCACGGCCGCCACCAGCGGGATCGCGAACGACACCACCCACTCCCAGGCGCCGGAGAGGTGCTCGGCGTCGAGGAGGGGCAGGTCGTCGGCGAACTGCGAGAACGCGCCGAGGGCCGCCGCGACGACGACGAGGCGCGAGAGGCTGAAGGGCGCGAAGCGCAACCACGACCAGTCGATGGTGGCCAGCACCTCGGCCGGCTCGACCGGCGCGGGAGGAGCCTGCGTCGCGAGCACGTCCCCGAAGTCGTGAGCGTCCGGGGAGTCCGGCGCCGTCGCCGTCGCCGTGGCCGTGCGCTGGGCCAGCAGCAGCCCCCGTAGCCCCGCGGCGTCCTCCCGGGCGATCGTGTCGAGCTTGATGCGCGTCTCGTCGACACCGGTGCCGATGTTGACCGTGGTCACCCCCAGCACCCGCTGCACCAGCGAGCTCTCCAGGTCGACGCTGCGGACCCGGTCGAGCGGAGCGGTCACCATCGTCTTGTTCAGCCAGCCCGAGCGGTGCTCGAGGCGTGACCCGGTGATGCGGTAGCGCGTCGTGAGCCACGGCAGCAGGCCGAGCACGAGCGGCACCAGCACGATCGGCAGCGACCACCACCACTGCATGCCGTCGGAGCGGCTGACGCCGAAGACGGCGACGACGGCCGGCACCAGGAACTGGCGCAGTGCGCGCAACGGCCCGATGACCAGCAGCCGTGGGTCGAGGCGCTGCCACTCGACCTCCGGCACCGTGGACTGGTCGGTCACGTGGCGTCGCCCTGGGAGGCACCGGTGATGGCGACCAGGTCGGCGACCACGCGCCGGGCCTCGTCCTGGTCGAGCCCGACGATCGTCAGCGGACCCGCGGCCGAGGCGGTCGTGACCACGAGCGTCGAGAGCCGGAACACCCGCATCAGGGCGCCCTGCTGGGAGTCGACGGTCTGCACCCGCGACAGGGGAGCGATGCGGGTCTCGCGGCTGATCCACCCCGACCGCGTGTGGATCGCCGTCTCGGTGACCTCCCACCGGTGCACGCGGAAGCGGATGCTCGGCATCGCCACGACGTAGGCGACCTCGACGGCGACGAGCAGCACCAGGAGGGTGGTGCCCCACCACGGCCGGCCGTCCATCACCCACGGCATCGCGACGTACGCCGCCACCAGCAGGCCGACGAGGACCACCGCACCGATCGCCGCACCGACCCGCCAGTAGGTCACCGCCCGAGGGCTCACCTGGTGCGCGGGGTCGCGCAGCGTCGTCGTCACGTCCGTCATGGGGACGAGCCTCGCAGAACCTGCAAGTCGTCGCATCGCACGAACCTGGCCCAGGGGGACTGTGGTCACGGGGCTCGTCCCGGGAGTTCTATGACGCATCCCAACTTTCCCTTGAAGGAAGTGTCATGAACCGAAGCAAGCTCACCAGGATCGTCGCCGCGATCGCCGGCGTCTCCGCCCTCACCCTCGGGGGGATGACGGCGGCCGACGCCAAGGTCGCCTCGAACGACGTGCCGTCGTTCAAGAAGTTCGAGCGCTCGACGTACCGCGCGGCCGACGGGCAGTACCTGGTCAACGGCGACGAGCCGATCGGCAGCACGCACTCGCTGCGCGAGTTCTACCGCGGCGTCACGGGCAAGACCGCCAAGGCCAACCGGCACCGGGCGCACGGCCTCATCGTCAACCGCGTCAGCGGCCGCGACGACCGGTGGAGCTCCACCACGGCCCGCAACCTGACCTACTGCGTGAGCAACTACTTCGGGTCCAGCAAGACCGCCATCGTCAACGCCATGGCGCAGGGCGCGGCGATGTGGGAGAGCTCCTCCTCGCGCGTCAACTTCGTCTACGTGCCGTCGCAGGACGCCAACTGCCGCACCAGCAACAACACCGTGCTGTTCTCGGTGGAGCCGGTGCAGACCAGCCAGTACATCGCCCGGGCGTTCTTCCCCAGCACCTCGGACTACCAGCGCAACGTGCTCGTCGACGACTCGATCTTCACCTCGGGCTGGGCACCGGGCAACGTGCTGGGCCACGAGCTCGGGCACACGCTGGGCTTCCGCCACGAGCACACGCGTCCCGAGGCCGGCACCTGCTTCGAGGACAACAACTGGCGTGCGCTGACCGGCTACGACTCGGCCTCGATCATGCACTACCCGCAGTGCAACGGCACCAGCTCCGACCTCCGGTTCAGCGCGACCGACGGCACCGGCGTCCGGGCGCTGTACGGGTCCTGACCCACTGCTGCTCCACCCCCGCTTCCAGCACCGACCCGTCCGACTCGTCCGGGCGGGTCGGTGTCGTTCCGGGCGGGATCTGCGAGTCGTTGCAGTGCATCTTCATGCAGCGCGAAACTCGGGACACGCCCACCGTTGTACGGACAGGCTGTACTCAGGTTCACCCGGACGAGGCCCCCCACCTCCACCGGGTCCCCGGCTCCCACACCCCCCACCGCGGGAGCCGCGGCACGACCGCCGGAACGACCCCGCGACCCCCATGCCGCGGGGTCGTTCGGCGTCCGGGGGTCTCCCGGCCCCGGCTGATTGGGCCGGGGGTGTCGCGCAGACCTAGACTTCCCGCCCGTGGCACTCACCATCGGCATCGTCGGACTCCCCAACGCGGGCAAGTCGACCCTCTTCAACGCGTTGACCAAGAACGACGTCCTCGCGGCGAACTACCCGTTCGCCACCATCGAGCCCAACGTGGGCGTCGTGGGGGTGCCCGATGACCGGCTCCCACGGCTCGCCGAGGTGTTCGGCTCCGCGAAGGTGCTGCCGGCGACCGTCGAGTTCGTCGACATCGCGGGGATCGTCCGCGGCGCCTCGGAGGGCGAGGGCCTGGGCAACAAGTTCCTCTCCCACATCCGTGAGTCGGCCGCGATCTGCCAGGTGACCCGCGTCTTCCGCGACGAGGACGTCACCCACGTCGACGGCGAGGTCAACCCCGGCAACGACATCTCCACCATCTCCACCGAGCTGATCCTGGCCGACCTGCAGACGGTCGAGAAGGCCATCCCGCGGCTGGAGAAGGAGGCCCGCGGCAACAAGGCGCTGGCCGCCAACCTCGAGGCCGCGCGGGAGGCCCTCGCGGCGCTGGAGGCCGGCACCCCGATCATCGCCGCGAAGATCGACCGCTCGCTGATCCGCGAGCTGTCCCTGCTGACCGCGAAGCCGTTCATCTTCGTCTTCAACTGCGACGCCGACGAGCTGGCCGACGAGGACCTCAAGACCCGGATGCGCGAGCTCGTGGCCCCGGCCGAGGCGATCTTCCTCGACGCCAAGTTCGAGGCCGAGCTCGTCGAGCTCGACGACGACGAGGAGGCCCGCGCGATGCTGGCCGAGATGGGCGTCGAGGAGCCGGGCCTGGAGACGCTGGCCCGCGTCGGCTTCGACACCCTCGGGCTGCAGACCTACCTCACCGCCGGCCCCAAGGAGACGCGGGCCTGGACGATCAGGAAGGGCGCCAGCGCCCCCGAGGCCGCCGGCGTGATCCACACCGACTTCCAGCGAGGCTTCATCAAGGCCGAGATCGTCTCCTTCGACGACCTGATGGCGCTCGGCTCGATGGCGAAGGCCAAGGAGGCCGGCAAGGTCCGCATGGAGGGCAAGGACTACCTGATGGCCGACGGCGACGTGGTGGAGTTCCGCTTCAACGTGTGACCCAGAGTCGTTTGCGCAGGTCAGACGGTGTTTTGGGGCGGCCTAGGCCCGTCCTGCCCTCACTGTGCCCTCAGCAGAGCCGGCGACTTCGGCGAACAGGTGCGCGGCCGCGTCCCGTACGCGGTCCTCAGCAGTGGGCCACAGGTGGGCGTAGGTGGTGAGTGTCGTCGTCGACTTCGTGTGGCCCAGAGCGCGCTGGACGGCCACCACGTCGCACCCCGAAGCGATCAGCCCGGAAGCGTAGAAGTGCCGTAGATCGTGCAGTCGCACGTCCGCGACCCCGGCCCTACGCAGCGTGGTGCGCCACCGATGACCGACCGTGTTCTGGTGCGGCGGCAAGTCCTCGACCTCGGCGAAGAGCCAGTCATAGGCCAGTCCCAACGCCACGTGCTCCGAAAGCATCTGAAGCAACGCGTCGGGCACGTGGACGGTGCGCTCGGAGTTGTACTTCGGCAACCGGATCTCCAGCGCGCCGTCGAGACGCTGGACCTGTCGGCGCACGTGCACCTGTCGCCGCAGGAAGTCAACGTCGCCGACCTGCAGGGCGGCCGTCTCCCCGAGCCGCAGTCCGGCGAAGGCGCATAGCCCCACGAACGCGCGGAACCGCGGCTCTGAGGCCTCGAGGACTCTGCGGACGACCTCGGGGGTAGGGATCGTCATGGCTGCCTCGCGCCGGCGAAGCCGCGGCAACCGGACTTGGAGGGTCGGGTCAACCGCGATCATGCCGTCGCGGACGGCCGCTCGGAACACGGAGCGCACGTTGACGAATCGGGTCTTGATCGTGCCCGGCGCGAGCGGACGCGACCGGGTGGCGTTCGCCACGGTCATGGACTTCACCCATGTCTCGACGTGACTGGGACGGATCAGGCGCAGGTCCACGTCGGCAAAAGTCGTCGACCGGGCCGCGAGTGACATTGCTTTCCGAGTCCCGTCGGTCCAGAGCTGGTCTCGTCCCCAGGCCTCGAAGTAGCTCAAGAACGACACCTTCCCCGCTTCGGGGTCGACCCAGCGCCCGCGATCCAAGGCATCGAGCTGCTGACGGCGCCACCGCACGGCATCGACCTGCTTGTCGAAGGTCCGCTGGTGCTGGCGACCCGTCCCAGGGTGGCGGTAGCGGGCCCGCCAGGAGTCACCACGACGGGTGACGCCCTCAGCCATCAGCGTTCCCGGGTTGTGGAGCTATGGAAGCCATGTCATTCCTCTCCGAGGCTCACCACGGTAGCTCCGCCTGCCGACGGTGGTCGAGGTCTGCTACTGGTCGCATCGCACTAGCGACCATCGACTTCGGTCACTGACGCAAATCTCATCTCGTACTCCCGGCATGACCGCACGGAGTGGCCGCCTTCCTGGGTGACCAACCCTGTCCATGGTCCGCTGTCTTCGATCGCGACCGCTCAGTTGCGATTGATGGAGTCATTCGGCTCGTAGTCGTTGGCCAGATGGCGCAGTCGGGCGGCCTCGCGGACGCTCAGATAGCAGGCACCGGCCGTGCGTGCGGGACCCGGCCACCCGAGGTCATGGATCTCGGCGAGGCAGCGGCCGGCACGTCGCTCCAGTCCAGCGACTAGAACGTCTCGTTGCGAAAGGATGTTGAGGATCTCGGCGACAAGGACCTCGACTCGACGTTCCCGTTCCCGTGCCTGTTCCCGACGTGCGCGTTGAGCGGGCGTGCCGCCTTCACCTAGGTTGCGTCGTGTCCGTTGCCGATCGTTCTGGGTCATCGTGCGCCCCGTCGCAGCTGGGAGCGCTGCCCCGGCTTGACTCGTTGCAGCTCGGCTTCGACGCTGCCCCATCGTGCGTCTGAGAGTTGTCCGTTCTCAGCACGCTCACGGATGTCGCGGATGATGCGTCGGCAGGCTGCGGGGGACTCGAGCACTGCGCGCACGTGGTCGTCGAGCTTCGGCTCCCCCTGGACGTACGCGGTTGCAATCGCGCCGTTCGCGGCGGCTCGTCGCTCTTCTGAGGCCGCCCGTCGGCACTGTGGGGAGCACCAGCGGCGCGGTCGCCCTGCAGGACGTGGCGAGACCTCGTGGATGGTGGCGCCGCACCGCGGGCAGGTCCGTTGCTGGATCACTGGTCGCGCTCAAGGTCGGCTGTCCAGGCGAGGACCGTGGTGGCACGCCAACGCAGGTGCTTGCCGACGCGGAACCCATGAGGCCCGTAGCCGGTGGTGCGCCAGCAGTAGACCGTTTGCTTCGGCACCCCGAGGTAGTCGGCGACCTGATCTATGGTCCACAGCTCGCCGACCTCGGCGTCAGCGGCAGCGGAATGGATCGGGGTGCGCGCGCGTGGTGCTTTCCGGGCGGGAGCGAAGCGGTCTAGATGTCCCCAGAGGGCTGGCTGGGCCTGGTCGTCGGTGTCGTTGGTCATGTCGTCGTCTCCTTGCGAGTGGTCGCTCGTTGATCCCTGTCACTTACCTAGGGCGAGTTCGGCTGCTCGTGCGGTCACCGCACGCCGACTAACCGCCCAACCCCCGCTCGCCGCCCGCGTCCCTCGGATAGGTGCTCCGCGCTCGTAGGGCATTCCGTCCGCCGGAATCCGGCCGACAATGCAAGAGGTGTGTGGCACTTGGAATGTCGCGGTGGTCCTCGGGGGGACGCGCGGTCTTCGTATGACGGGCGGGAGTGCGTCGGTCAGGCGGCGCGGGGTGGCCATCGCGGTGCTGGGCCAGCGCCAGCGGACCGGACGAGACGGTCTGATCAGCCTTCCCAGGTCAGTCTGGTCGGGACATCACCGTTGAATAGGGACTGCCGCGCCACGGACTATGAGACCGGCGTGGCGGTTCCCAACACCCTCATCGCGGCATGAGCGTGCACTCCTGGGTGGACAGAATCAGGAGGTAACGGCGCGTTCGCGTGCTGTCCGCCTGCTGGCCAGCACGAAGGCTC
>NZ_CADCUP010000137.1 GCF_902805925.1 uncultured Nocardioides sp. | reverse complement strand
CACGCCCGTACGGCGCGGCGTCCCGCTCAGTCGTCGAACCGCTCCTCGGCCACCTGGGGAGGCAGGTCCGCGGGTCGCGGCCCGTCGTAGTCGACGCCGTACGCTCCCGGTGCGGGGCGACGCTTCTTCAGCATGGGTCGCTCACCGGGGGCCATCCGGCGCGCGGTCACCAGGAACGCGGTGTGGCCGATCATCTTGTGCCCCGGCCGCACGGCCAGCCCCTCGACGTGCCAGTCGCGCACGAGCGACTCCCATGGCTGGGGGTCGGTGAACCCGCCATGGGCCCTCAGGGTCTCCACGATGCGCGAGAGCTGCGTGGTCGTCGCGACGTAGGCGCAGACGATGCCACCGGGAGTCAGCGCGCCGGCGACGGCGTCGACGCACTCCCAGGGCGCCAGCATGTCGAGGATGACGCGGTCGACCCGGTGCTCCACCGACGGCAGCTCCTCGGCGAGGTCGCCGAGCCGCAGCTCCCAGGCGGGGTGCGTCTCGCCTTCGGGCGAGGCGAAGAACTGGTTGACGTTGCGGCGGGCGACGTCGGCGAACTCCTCGCGGCGCTCGAAGGACAGCACGTGCCCGTGGGGGCCCACCGCCCGCAGCAGCGAGCAGGTCAGCGCACCGGAGCCCACGCCCGCCTCGACGACCCGGGCGCCGGGGAAGATGTCGGCCATCGCCACGATCTGTGCGGCGTCCTTGGGGTAGACGACGGCCGCGCCCCGCGGCATCGACACCACGAACTCCGAGAGCAGCGGGCGGAAGACGAGATACTCACCTCCCGCTGACGAGGCCACCGTGAAGCCCTCCTCGCGGCCGATCAGCTCGTCGTGCTCGAGGTGGCCGCGGTTGGAGAAGAAGCGCTTGCCGGCGACGAGCTCGAAGTTGTGGCGCCGGCCCTTCTGGTCGGTGAGCCGCACCCACTCGCCCTCACGCAGGGGTCCGCGGTGCACACCCGACCAGGCGGCCGCGGGGACGTCGTCGCCGGGGCGGTCACCGGTGGGTTCACGGGGGTCGCCGGTGCCGGCGTGGCCGGGGTCGGGAGTCGTCGGCTCGGTCACGGCGGAACCCTAGTGCCCGGCCTCCCGGAACGCGCGATCGACGTCGGCCGTCGTCAGGACACCGTGGATGGTGCCGTCGTCCTCGACGAGGAGGTACTCCTCGGCGGGCCGGCGGCTGATCGCGACGACGAGCTCCTCGCCGGCGAGGTCGGCGGACAGGGTGAGGCCGTCCTCGATGCGCCGGGCGACCATGGACGTCGCCAGCCACGGCCGACGCTCCTCGGGGGTCGCCAGCACCGCTGCCTCGTTGACGATGCCCATGGGTGTGCCGCCGGAGGTGACGGTGACGATGCTGCCCGCGTCGACCTCCTGCGCCCGGCGTACGGCCTCGGCGAGTGGCAGGTCCTCGGGGACGGTGAGGGTACGGCGCGCCAGCGGGCGTGCGACGAGGCTGGGCAGGCGCTGGCGGAGCCGGGCGTGCGACATCGCTGCGGTGGCGCCGGTCCACAGGAACATCGCCATCACGAAGACGAGCAGGTAGTCGATGAGGTTCGGCCGGGCCGAGAAGCCGAGGACCAGCACGAGCGGCCAGGCGATGACCGCGACCGCGGTGAGCCGGCCGCCCCAGCCGGCGACGATGGTGCCTCGGTGGACGTTGCCGGTGGCCTTCCAGACCGCGGACTTCAGGAGCCGACCGCCGTCGAGGGGGAGTCCCGGGATGAGGTTCAGCACGCCGATGAGCAGGTTGGAGACGGCCAGGCCGACGATCGCCATGCCGAGCAGGCCCTCGTGGTACACGAACCACAGGGCCAGGGCGGCGCCACCCACCGCCAGCGACGTCAACGGGCCGACGACCGCGATGAGGAACTCGTGGCGGGGGCGGCGGGCCTCCCCCTCGACGGCCGTCATGCCGCCGAGGAAGTGCAGGGTGATGGAGGAGACCGGGTAGCCGTAGCGCCGGGCCATCAGAGCGTGGGAGGCCTCGTGGAGGAGGATCGAGCTGTAGAGGACCACCGCGAACACCGCGCCGGCGACGTACTTCCAGACACCCAGGCCGGGCTCGGCCGCCTCGATGCGTGGCGAGACGAGGAAGGAGATCAGTGCGGCCACCAGGAACCAGGACGTGCTGACCAGCACGTCGACGCCGCCGATCGAGCCGATCCGGAGCATGCCCGGCGGCCGGGGTGGGCCGGGTGCGGCGGCGTTGTCGGACACGCTTCGAGGGTATCGGGTCTCGCCCACCGGTCCGCGGGTCTGTCGGCGGCGACACCTAGGCTCGATGCATGGCCACCACCGACGTGTCACCCGCCGAGCGCCGCTCGAGGCCGGTCGACGGCGTCGAGGTGCTCGGCGCGCTGTCGCCGAGCCGGGCGGGCGACTTCCTGACGTGCCCGCTGCTCTACCGCTTCCGAGCCGTGGACCGGCTCCCCGAGCAGCCCTCGCCGCACGCCGTGCGCGGCACGGTCGTGCACAAGGTGCTCGAGGACCTCTTCGACCTGCCCGCCGCCGAGCGCACCCCCGAGCGGGCGCTCACGATGCTGCCCGGCGCCTGGGAGCAGGTGCTCGCGCAGGAGCCGCTGCTGGCTGAGCTCTTCTCCCCCGTCGTCGAGGGTGGCGACGCAGCCGATCTCGACTTCGACGCCTGGCTGGCCTCCTGCGAGGCCGTCCTGGGCACGTACTTCGCGCTGGAGGACCCGCGTCGTCTCGAGCCCGCCGATCGCGAGCTGTACGTCGAGACGGTCCTGGACTCCCGCCTGCTGCTGCGCGGCTTCGTCGACCGGCTCGACGTCGCACCCAACGGCATGATCCGCGTCGTCGACTACAAGACGGGCCGCTCGCCGGGGGTGGGGTTCGAGGCCAAGGCGCTGTTCCAGATGAAGTTCTACGCGCTGGTCATCTGGCGCACCCGCGGTGTCGTGCCGTCGGTGCTGCAGCTGGTCTACCTGGGCAACGGCGAGATCCTGCGCTACGAGCCCGACGAGGCCGACCTGCTCGCCACCGAGCGCAAGGTCGAGGCGGTGTGGAGGGCCATCCGGCTGGCGGAGGAGACCGGCGACTGGCGGCCCAACCCGGGCCGCATGTGCTCGTGGTGCAGCCACCAGGCGATCTGCCCGACGTACGGCGGCACTCCCCCGCCCCTGCCCGAGCGGGAGCCTCGGCTGCCCGCCACCGCCGACGACCCGGCCGGCGACGTCGGCACCGACGAGGGCCTGGCCGAGCTGGTGTAGGGGTCGGGGCCGGGTCTGTAGGTCGCTGCGGGTGTCGATTGGTCCCAAACGACAGGTCCAGCCCCCGGAAACATGTCGTTTGGGACCAATCGGCAGCCCAAGCGGCCTCAGCCGACGGACGCGTACGCCGCGCGCAGCCCCGCCACCCCGATCCCGTCCAGGGTGTCGGCGAACACCCGGCGCTCCCCGTCGAGCAACGGCACGTGGTTGGGCACGCAGAGCACCACGCAGCCGGCGGACTCGGCGGAGCGGGCACCGGTGTTGGAGTCCTCGACCGCCAGGCAGTCGGCCGGGTCGAGGCCGAGCTCGGATGCCGCCTTGAGGTACGGCGCCGGGTGGGGCTTGCCGTGGGCGACGGAGTCACCGGTGACGATCGTCGTGAAGGTGCCCTCGGGCAGCGAGGCCAGGATGGGCGCGACGAACCGGCGCCACGACATGGTCACCAGCGCGCACGGCACGCCCTCCCCGTGCAGGTCGGCCAGGACCTGGAGGGCCCCGGGGCGCCAGGGCACCGTGTCCTCGACCCGCGCGACCACCCCGTCGAGGAGGTGCTCCACGATCTCGGAGGGCTGCAGGGCGATGCCCATGTGCTCGCGGATGTAGAGGGCCGAGTCGAGCAGGTCGTTGCCGACCAGGTTGATCGCGTGCGCCTCGCTCCAGGTGCCGCCGTACTTCTCGGCGAGCGCGAACTCGGTCTCGATCCAGTAGGGCTCGGTGTCGACGAGGGTGCCGTCCATGTCCCACAGGACGGCCGCCGGGCGGTGGGGGCCACCATCAGGGCGCTGACCTGCGGAAACTACAGAATTGGCGGTGCTCACGATGTCCTCCGAAACGCTCCATGCGACGACCCATGCGACGAACCACCCTAATTCGACCCCGTATTGCATAGGGCAGCATCCCGACGCACGAGCCGCTTCTAGACTCCCGGTGACCGTCGGACCGAGCAGATCGCACGTAGTAACAGCATGACGAATCACACCATCGCCACCCCCATCACCACGTGGGCTGCCCTGCGCTCTACCGACCGCGAGGTACTCAATCGAAGTGAGGTCGCCAGCCTGCTCGCGGTCGACCCGCGCACCGTCGACAACGCCATCGAGGACGGCACGCTGCCCTCCGTCCGCCTCGGCCGCCGAGTCCTCATCCCCCGCCGCCCGTTCCTCGAGGTCTTCGGATGCGCAGGACGCGCGGTGGAGACCCGGTCCAGTGATCCACTCGCCTCCTCCAAGGTGGACTCGTCGTGAGGCAGGCGAAGAAGTCCCCGTCAGCGCGTCCTGCCGTTCGTGATCGGGGCTCCGGATCCATCACCTCCTACCAGACCAAGTCGGGCACGCGCTGGCGCTACGAGATAGCTCTGCCGGTCAAGGCATCGGGTTCACGCGCCGAGGTACGGAAGCAAACTCGAGGCGGTTTCGCCACCTATGCCCAGGCCGACACCGCGCTCACCCTGCTCCGGGCGGACCTGATCCGCGGCGTCCCGCAGCCAACCGCCCGCGACACCTGGGGGGCTTACGCCCAGCGCTGGGTGGATGGTTATGCCGGCAGCAACAGCACCCGCGTCTACATCCAGCGCGTCATCGACGCAATGGGCCCCTACATCGGAGCGATCCGCCTCGTCGAGATCCGCGCGACCGATCTCGCGGCCGCCTACCGAGGCCTGGAAAGCGGGAGCAGGCAAGCGCGGTCCGCCAAGCGCGCGGGCACCGGACTGGCCACGTCGACCGTGGCGCGCTACGCCAACTGGGTCAACACCATCTTCCTTGCCGCACTCGACGAGGGATTAATCGTGAAGAACCCCGCCAATTCCAAGCACGCGGGGCGCCCGAAAGGCGAGACCGCGAAACGGGTCAAGCCGTTCTCGATCTGGAACGGTGATCACCTCACCCGCTTCTGCTCGTGGGCAATCGCCGAGGACGAGCCATGGGCACTGGCCTGGGTGGTTCTCGCCCGGACGGGACTGCGCTCGGGTGAACTGCTGGCGCTGCAATGGGGCGACCTCAACTTCGACAGAAACGAGATGCGCATTCAACGCGCACTCCACTACGACCAAACGCGGCCCACCGGTGACCGCTACGTCCTCGGGCCGGTGAAGGGGGGCCGCTCTCGAACCGTCACCTTCGACCTGACCTGCGCGGCCCTGCTGCGCGACTGGCGTTCCCTGGTGCGCGGGCTTGCAACCGACGGCGAGAACGTCACCCCGCTGGCCCGGCTGCGCTCAGGCGACCCCGTTTTCCTGGCGATGCCTGGGCGCGCCGTCTCGCAATCCGGGTTGCGATCCGCATTCCTACGCGCCCAACGGCACTACCGCACGGCTCAACCCGACCAAGACCTTCCCCGCCTGACCGTGCACGAACTACGACACACGCACGCCTCATTGCTGTTCGAGGCCGGACAGTCGGTGAAGGTCGTCCAAGAGCGTCTCGGCCATGCTAACGCTCAGGTCACCCTCAACACGTACGCGCACCTGCTGCACGACGCGCAGACACGTGCAGCTACTGCACTCGACGAACTACTCAGCAGGTGTCGTGAGCTGCGCTGATCCAGCCAGGTCCTTGCGCGAGCAGCGATCTCGATCGGCAGGCGCCGGCACAGCGGCGCAACAACCGAACGTGCCGCGACGGTCAATGCCGGACACCCCAGGCACTCGAAGCCACAGATCGGTTGGAACTGGAACTGGCGACCGATCTCGTCGGCTTCACGGCTACGACACAGCGAGCTCCATCGCACCAGGCCGCTCCTCGGCCAAGCACTGGAGGCAAAGGCCGCTCGGGCATAAGCGGGAGACAGCTTCTGATTTGGGAGGATTGGGCGGGGCTAGGAGACGTGAACCTGCGACCCCTTGGCCTGCAGCCTGTGGGCATCCATAGGCCCGAGATCTTTGACGACGCTTGCCGATTGAAGCCTTGACCTGCGCAAACGCGAGATACTGACGCCGGAGATGGTCCAGTGGCTCTGATCGGATTTGCTCCACGTAGACGGTTTGAGCTGGGGTTTACGGTACATAAACGCGACACGGGTCGAATCGTGATCTGACCCGGCCAAGCTCGTCGCAGCGCGCCCAACCGGAGGCTCGCACGGGACCCAACGGGAGCCACCTTCGGTGACCCATCGCGCACACTGGTTCGGTCGCCGCCTTCGTCGCGGACGCCGAGG
>NZ_CADCUP010000136.1 GCF_902805925.1 uncultured Nocardioides sp. | reverse complement strand
CGTCCTGCCCTTCACCGCCTACCGCGCCCCGGAGTGGAACGGCCTCCGCAGCGTCCTGGACCCGCTCGGGCGCCACCTGACCCCCGACCACGTGGCCAGCGACGTCCTGCTCGTCGGTGGCACGGAGGTGGCGGGGGAGGACCCGCGCGGGCCTCGGGTGCTCGACGCGCTCGCCCTGCCCGCGGCGCAGGAGCGGGCTGCGGCGCTGGCCTCCCTCGGCATCCGGTTCGTGGCGACCGACGACAGCGTGCGGCTGGGCGAGGAGGAGAACGACCTCCTGCGGCCCGACGTGCCGGGGGACCCCGTCGTCAGCAGCGGTGAGCTGAGGGTGGTCGAGCTCGCCCGGCCAACGCTGTCATCGACCCCGGTCGCCACGGCCGTCGCGCTGGGGGCCGCCTGGACGGTGTGGCTGGGGTGGCCCCTCGGCGCCCTGCTGCTCACCCTGCGGCGCCACCACCGTGCCCGAGGAGGAACCGGCGGGTAGAGAAGTGCGTTGCAATGCGTCCGCGGGCGGATTCGCTGTTATCGTCGGCGGTCGGAGAAGGAGGAGAGTCGTGGGATCTTTCACAGCCGCCATCGCGGCTCTGGTCGTGGGTGCCGGCGTCGCCAGTGCCACCGTGGTCGGTGTCGTCCAGGCGCAGCGGTCCGCCGGCGAGAAGCCCAATGAGCAGGTCGAGCAGTCGGTGCTCGACTACGGCACCAACGCCCGGCAGTAGCCTCCCGCGATCCCGCTCGCACGCCCGACCCGGACCCACGGTCCGGGTCGTCGTCGTCAGACCTCGCGCGTGGACTGCTCCTCCGGGTCCACCACGGCCTCCAGCACGCCGCCCATGGCGTCGCCCAGGACCGTCGCGAAGGAGCCCTGGGCATGCCCCCAGGTGAAGCGGTGGCTCATCTCCCGCGCGCCGGCGGCGAGCCGCTCGCGCTCCTCGCCGGCGTCCAGCAGGTGCCCGAGGGCGGCGACGAGCTGCTCCCGGTCGTCGACCAGCACGCCTGAGACCCCGTCGTCGATCGACTCGCGGGTGCCGCCCGCCGACCGGTAGGCCACCGTGGGCGTCCCGTGCATCCCCGCCTCGCCGATGACCAGCCCCCAGCCCTCCTTCAACGACGGCAGCGCCATCAGCCACGACTCGGCGTACACCTGCTGCTTGCGCTCCTCGCTCACGTGCCCGGTGAACACGATCGCATCGCCCGCTCCGGACGAGGCCGCGTGCTCCCGCAGCGGAGCCTCCCACCAGCCCGACCCGACGATCACCAGGCGCAGCCGGGGGTGCACCGGCCGCAGCGAGGCGACAGCGTCGATCGCATGCTCGACCTGCTTGTGCGGCACGAGGCGGCCGACGACGCAGATCGACGGGTACGCCGTCCTGGTCCCCGGGGCGGGGAGGGCGGGGTCGGTGCCGTTGTGCACCACGGAGATGCGCGCGGCGTCGACGCCCAGCGTGGCGAGCTCGGACCGGGTGGCCTGCGAGACCGCGATGTACTGACTGGAGCGGTACAGGCGCGGCGACAGCCGGCTCTCGATCCACCAGCCCACCCGGCCGACGGGCCCCGGGTAGACCACCGGCCACTGCTCGCGGTGCACGTGGTGCACCAGCACGATCACCGGCTTGCGGCTGGCGAGCCGGGTGAAGAACGGCAGGCCGTTCTGCACGTCCACGATGACGTCGTAGGCGCCGAAGCGGCGGCGGGCCAGTGCCAGCAGCCCCTGGGCGTAGACGCCCGTCTTCGAGCCGGCGCGGACGAAGCGGATGCCGTCGCGCACGTCCTCGGCGGGTGCCCCGGGGTGCGCGGCGCAGAAGACCGTCACCCGGGCGCCGCGCTCCACCAGGCCGAGGGCCATCTTCTCGAGGTAGCGCTCGGCGCCCCCGCCCTCGGGGTTGGTGGTGTCGCGCCAGCTGAAGAAGACCACGTGCCGGCCCGCGACGGCGTCGGTCCCGAGCACGGGTGGGGGGATCTGGTCCGGCACCCGGGCAACGCTAGCGAAGGCCGGAGCCGCTCTCGGAACCTCCCCGACCACAAGTGACCCTCGGGTAGGGTCACCGCGTGCCGAGCCGGACCAGCCCCGCCGCCCGCCCCTGGCGGGCGACGCTGGGTCGGTCGGTCCGGCTCCTCCGCGACTTCCGCCACGAGCAGGACGACCCGGCCCGCTTCTACACCGCGCTGGCCGCGGACTCCGCCGGCCAGGTGTCCCAGTACGTCGACCTCGCCGGGGCCACGCTCCTCGACGTGGGTGGTGGACCCGGCTACTTCCGTGACGCGTTCGCCGACGCGGGGGCGACGTACTTCTCGCTCGACGCCGACGCCGGCGAGCTGTCGGGGCTCGGCGAGATCGTTCCGGGCACGGTCATCGGCAGCGGACTGGCCCTGCCGTTCCGCGACGACGCCGTCGACGTCTGCTACTCCTCCAACGTGCTCGAGCACGTGCCGGACCCGTGGCTGATGGCCGACGAGATGGTGCGCGTGACCAGGCGGGGAGGGGTGACCTTCATCAGCTACACCGTGTGGTTCGGCCCGTGGGGCGGCCACGAGACCGCGCCGTGGCACTACCTCGGCGGCCTCCGGGCCCGCCGCCGCTACGCGCGCGTGCACGGCAAGGAGCCCAAGAACAGGTACGGCGAGTCGCTGTTCCCCGTCACCGTCGGGGCAGGGATCGCCTGGGCGCGCCGGCAGGGCGGTGCCGAGGTCCTCGACCTCACCCCGCGCTACAACCCGCGCTGGAGCCGCTTCCTGGTGCTGGTGCCGCTCGTGCGGGAGGTCGTGACGTGGAACCTGGTCATCGTGCTCCGGAAGCGATGAGCACGCCGACCCTGGCGGCACCTCCCTCCGGCACGGTGCGCCGGCGCCTGCGCCTGCTGGCCTGCGTCGTGGTGCTGACGGGCCTCGCCTTCGTGCAGTCACCGGGGCTGCTCGTGCCCGACACCAAGATGGACCTCGTGCTCGCGCCCGCGGAGTTCCTGGGGCGGGCCACCCACCTCTGGGACGCCGAGGGAGCCTTCGGCCAGCTGCAGAACCAGGCCTACGGCTACCTGTGGCCGATGGGCCCGTTCTTCCTGCTCGGCTGGCTGGTCGACGTGCCGGGGTGGGTCGTGCAGCGGCTGTGGCTGGCCCTGGTCATGGGCACCGCCTTCCTCGGGACCGCGAGGCTCGCCCGCGCCCTCGGTGTGCGCTCGGAGGTCGCGTGCATCGTGGCCGGCTTCGCGTTCGCGCTGTCCCCGCGGATGCTCACCACCATGGGGCAGATCTCCATCGAGGCGTGGCCGGGCGCCGTCGCCCCGTGGGTGCTGCTGGCGCTCGTGCGGGGCTCGGAGCGGGGCTCGCCCCGGCGTGCCGCGGCACTGGCCGGCCTGGGGGTGGCGATGGTCGGTGGCGTCAACGCGGCCGCCACCTTCGCCGTCCTGCCGCTCGGCGCCATCTGGGTGCTCACCCGCAGCCCCGGGCCGCGGCGTACGGCGCTGATGGTGTGGTGGCCGCTCTTCACCCTGCTGGGCACGCTGTGGTGGCTGGTCCCGCTCTTCGTCATGGGCGCCTACAGCCCGCCCTTCCTCGACTACATCGAGTCGGCGGTCAACACCACCCTCCCGACCACCCTCTTCGACGCCTTCCGGGGGACCTCGAACTGGGTGCCGTACGTCGACCCGACCAACCGTGCGGGCAACGACCTGCTGCGCGACTTCTACCTGCCGATCGACAGCGGCGTGGTGCTGTTCCTCGGGTGCGCCGGCATCCTGCTCCGCGGCACGCAGCACCGGCTGTTCCTCGGCCTGGGCGTCGTCGCCGGCCTCGCCATGGTCACGATGGGCCACACCACCGGGGTGCAGGGCTGGTTCGCCGGCGACCTCTTCCGGCTCCTCGACGGGGTGCTGGCGCCGTTGCGCAATGTGCACAAGTTCGACCCCGTCCTGCGGTTGCCGCTGGTGCTGGGCATGGGCTTCCTGCTCGACCACGTCGTCGCCCGGCGTCGGTCCGCTCCGGCGGGTGGACCCCGGGACCTGGACGCGCTGGCGAGCCGCCTCACCAGCACCGTGGTCGTGGCGACCGCGGTCCTGGCCGTGGTGGGTGCCGCCGTGCCGGGCGTGCTGGGCCGGATCACGCCCTCGACCGGCTTCCAGGCCGTCCCGGACTACTGGGCCGAGGCGGCCGCGTGGCTGGAGCGGTCCGACTCCTCCGGCACCGCGCTGCTGGTGCCGGGCTCGGCGTTCGGCACCTACGTGTGGGGCCAGCCGCGTGACGAGCCCATGCAGTCGCTGGCCGCCGCCCCGTGGGCCGTGCGCAACGCGGTGCCGCTGGCCCCGCCGCAGAACATCCGGATGCTCGACGAGGTCTCGCGCCAGCTGGCGCAGGGCCGGGGGTCCGCGGCGCTCGCGGCCTACCTCGCCCGCGCCGGAGTGACGCACCTGGTCCTGCGCAACGACCTCACGCGCAGCAACCAGCCCGACCCGGTGCTGGTGCACCAGGCGATCGACGGGTCCGAGGGGCTGGAGCGGGTCGCCGACTTCGGGCCCACCGTCGGCGGGGAGGCGCACCTCGAGGGTCGCGGCGCCAAGGTGGTCGTCAACGGCGGCTGGCAGGACGAGCATCCCGCGATCGAGGTGTACGCCGTCCGCGCAGCCGCCTCGACCGAGGGACCGGCCTACTCCTCCTCGGACCTGCCGGTGGTCGTGGGCGGCGCCGAGGACCTCTACGACCTCCAGGACCTCGACGTGCTGGGCGACGAGCCGACCAGGCTCGCCACCGACGTCGAGGAGCCGCCCGCCGGCGGGGAGCCGCTGGTGCTCACCGACGGCCTCCGCTCGGTCGAGCGCCACTTCGCCCGCGTCCACGACGGCACCTCGGCGACCCTGACCCCCGACGACCCCACCCGCCTGGGCCCGACCCGTGACTACCTGCCCGAGGACGCCGAGCGGTGGCTGACCCGGGCCCGGACCTCGGGCGCCGCCTCGGTCACCGCCTCCTCGTCGATGGCCGACGCCGACGCCTTCGGCCCCCTGCAGCCCGGGCAGCTCCCCTTCGCCGCCGTCGACCGGCACGAGGAGACGTCCTGGCGGGCCAACTACGTGCCCGGCGAGGACGCCTGGTGGCGGCTCGACCTCGAGGAGGAGCGCACGGTGGACTCGGTGCGGATCACCGCCGGGCCCCACCGGGAGGTGGTCCAGGTGCGCACCGCGGAAGGGGTGAGCGAGCCGATCGAGATCGGCGAGGGGGCCTCCCGCACCGTGCGCCTCGGCGTCTCCACCGCGTGGCTGCGCGTCGAGGACGCCTCCGACCGCGTGGGCAACCAGCTCGAGCTCGCCGAGGTCGAGGTCCCCGGCGTGACCGTGTCCCGCTCGCTGGTCCTGCCGCGGCTGCCGGAGGAGTGGGGTGAGCCCGACGTGATCGCCCTGCGCGCCCTCGACGACGACCGCACCGGCTGCGCGGAGGTCGACGACGCGGTGCGCTGCGTCGTCGGCCGCGACGTCGCGGCGGAGGAGCCCTTCGAGATGCGCCGCGCCCTCACCCTCGCCACCGGCGGGGAGTGGGAACCGCAGCTCTGGGCGCGGCCCCGACCCTCGCCCGAGCTCGACCAGGAGATCCAGCGCGGCCTGCCCATCGGCATCTCCGCGACCTCCGCGGGGGTGCCCGACACGCGCGCCCGCGCCTTCGCCGCGATCGACGGCCGCGAGGGCACCACGTGGACCGCGGCCATGGACGGCCTGCGCCAGGAGCTGTCGTTGAGCTGGCTGGGCGCGCGCCGCGTCACCGGTCTGGTGGTCTCGGTCGCCGAGGACACCGCTGCCAGGGCGCCCGAGGAGCTGCGGCTGTCGTGGCCCGGTGGCCGGCGCACCGTGCAGCTCGGTCGCGACGGACGGGTGAGCTTCCCGGCCATCCGCACCGACACGCTGCGCCTGCGCGTCGAGCAGGCGGAGCCGGCCACCAGCCTGGACTTCGCCTCCGTCGGCTCCGACCTGCCCATCGGCATCTCCGAGCTGCGGCTCACGGGCATGCCGTTCGCGCCCGGGTCCCTCGACGACCAGCCGCGCCGACTGTCCTGCGGGTCCGGCCCGACCCTCACGGTCAACGGCACGTCGCTGCGCACGGCCGTCGTGGCCAGCCCCGTGCAGCTGTACGCCGGGGCGAGGGTGCCCGTGCGCCTGTGCCGTGGGTCCACGGTGACGTTGGCCCCCGGCCACAACGCCGTCGACCTCACCTCCTCGGCCGTCTTCGTGCCGGACGCCGTGGTGCTCAGGTCCGAGGACCTCGGCCTCGCCGCACCGGTCGTGGCGTCCGCGCAGCGGCCGACGCCCAGCAGGGTCGACGTGCGGGGGCCGCTCGCGGCCGGTGACGTCGTGGTCCTGCGGCAGAACGCCAACCCCGGCTGGGAGGCCGAGCAGGCGGGGGCGGCCCTCGAGCCCGTCGTCGTCG
>NZ_CADCUP010000135.1 GCF_902805925.1 uncultured Nocardioides sp. | reverse complement strand
GCACCCGCACCGGCGACCGGCTCCTCGTGCTCACCACCACCGGGCATGGTGAAGGTCGCGGCGGAGTCCTCGGACGCGGGGTGCAAATCGGCCCACTGACACGCCGCCACCAACAGATCCGCCTCCGCAGCATCAGCCAGAGCACGACGCGAGCGGGCGTAGCCGAGCACCGCAGCAGCGGTGTCGGGAAGGTCGCTCGTCGTGATCGCCATAGGAGAAGTCAACCAGGGACCACCGACAGTTCGGGGCGCGCAAGGAGGGCCTGTGGACGACGGATCGGGGCGCCTCTATGACGGGGGATCAGCTCGGTATGGGCTCCACACGAGTGCCCAGCCACCGCCACCTGCACGAGATGACGCCATGTCCTGGCTGCGCCGCGCCGCCATCCAGTGCCTCGCCCGACCGCCCGGGAAGCACCGCCGAACGCGCGGAGACCGGTGGACGACCGATCCCGATGTCGATCGGGCCTTGTCTCGAGGCCCGTCGCCGGCGCTCCACCGGACCCAACCCGCGCACCAACCCCCGCCAGCGACGGTGTCCGGGCGGCCTATCGCCGACCCGCGCACGACACGTGCGTGTCGGCCGTGGGGCGGACCTCGAGGCGCTCGGGCTGAACCGGGAGGCCGCACACCACGCACGTCCCGTAGGTTCCCGCCTCCAGTCGCGCGAGCGCGGCGTCGATCTCGGCCAGCCGGGCCCGGGCATGCCGCGCCAGCGCCCCGACCTGCGAGCGCTCGAAGGCGATGGTCGCGCCCTCCGGGTCGTGCTCGTCGTCGGCGTTGGTGTCGCGGGAGGAGGCCACCACCTCGGCGTACTGGTCGGTCAGCGTCGCCAGGCGGGACACGACCTCGCGGCGGAGCGCGTCGAGGGTGGGGCCGGGGTCGGTCACGCTGCGTTTCTACCAAGGACCCCTGGCCGGGCGTGTGACCATGACGCCATGGTGCGTGGGTTGCTCGTGGTTGCGTTGTGTGCGGTGCTGCTCCCGTTCGCCCCATCGGCGCAGGCCGTGGTCGCCACGGTGACGTCCCTGACCGGCACCGCCGCCAGGGCAGGGGAGGCGGCCACGGTCACGGTCACGGTCACCGACGCGGCCGGTGCGCCGCTCGCCGGCGTCACGGTGACCGTCGAGCGGGCGGTCGCCGGTGCCTGGGGAGCGGTGGGGCAGGTCGTCACCGACCCGCAGGGCCGTGCCGTCCTCGCCGCACCGCTGGCCCGGTCGGTGGGGGACAACGTCTTCCGGGCGTCGTACGCCGGCGACGCGACGTACGCGCCCTCGGTCTCGCCCGACGTGCCGGTCGCCCTGGTCCGCCGCACGAGCACCCTGGCGCTGGACGCCCCGCGCAAGGTCGTCGACGAGCGGAGCGTCGAGGTGGCGGTCACCTGGCGCGCCGACTCCGGGGAAGGCGTGGCCGGACGCGTCGAGCTGCAGCAGCGGCGCCGGGGCCGCTGGGTGCCCCTCCAGCGCCTCACCACCGACGCCGCCGGGCGGGCGCGGGTGGCCTACGCACCGCGCACCGACGTGCGGATCCGGGTGGTCGCGACCCTCCTCGACTGGGTGGAGGGCGCCACGTCGTCGGTCCGACGCATCGACAACAGGCCCCCGATCAAGCCGGTCTCGCTGCCCCGTGGCGCCCCCAGGCCCCGCATCACGCTCCCGCCGCAGCAGCGCGCGGTGGGGGGCGGACCGAACCCCGTGGTCACGCCGATCCCCGACCGCACCTGGGACCAGATGACCGGCATCAGCTGGCACCCCGGCTGCCCGGTGGGCCGGGCCGGGCTGCGGCTGCTGCGCGTCAACTACTGGGGGTACGACGGCTACCGCCACCGCGGCGAGCTGGTCGTCAACGCCGGCGCCACCGGCCAGTTCGTCGGGGCGCTCAGCGAGATGTACGCGCGCCGGTTCCCGATCCGCGCGATGTACCGCGTCGATCGCTTCGGCTGGTCGCCCCGCCTACGCGGTGGCAACGACTACGCCTCGATGGCCGCCGGCAACACCTCGGCGTTCAACTGCCGCAACGTCGTCAACCGGCCGGGTGTGCGCTCACCGCACTCGTGGGGCCGCTCGCTCGACGTCAACACGTGGGAGAACCCGTTCCGCTCGGCCACCGGCCTGGTGCCCAACGCGTGGTGGCAGCCGCGCAGCGACCCCAAGGTGGCCTGGCGCTCCGGCAGCCACCCGGTGGTGCGGCTGATGCGGCGCCACGGGTTCAGCTGGACCTACGGCACCGGCGACTCCCAGCACTTCGACGCCCGCTCGGGGGGCCGGATCGTGCAGGACCTCCGCGGGCCGGCCTGTGCCGGCACCTGCCACTGACCCGGCTCAGGGCGTCCACCGGGGGTCGCGCCCGGCGAGGCCCAGGACCCGGTCGAAGGCCGGCGCGTCGTCGGGGACCTCGATCACGGGTCCGAACAGGTCGCCGCGTCCTGAGCCGTCGGGGTCGCCCGGCTCGGGAGAGACCACGGGCACCACCGCCTCGCACTCGGCGTCGGTCGGCTCGTACGGCTGACCGGTCGCCACGGCGAGGTCCCAGCCGTGCAGCAGCACCTCGTCGAGGGCCACCAGGCCGGCGACCTCGCCCGGCAGGTCGACCCCACCGGCCCGCGTCGCGCCGTCCCAGGCGGCAGCGTCCTGCCAGGCGGCCGCGAGCTCGCCGAGCAGCCCGTCGACCCGGGTGCGCCAGTCGTCGGGCAACGGCTCGCTCACCGGGCCCGGGGGCGTCGACGTGGTCGGCCCGTCCACCTTGGCCGCGGCGTCGCGGAAGGCGACGCAGAGGCCCATCAGGTGCTGGACCATCTCACCGACGGTGCTGCCGGTGGGTGTGGGGGCGTCGAGCTGGTCCTCGGCGATGCCGACGGCGACGGCGCGGGTGCGGTCGGTGGTCGCGGTGAGGTCGATCATGGCCCTCACGATGGCACGGTCGGGGCGTCGTAGTCTCGGGCGATGACGCCGTTCTGGATGAGTGCCTTCCTCGACGTGCCCGCCGCCGGCCACGCCCGCACGGCCGAGTTCTGGACCGGGGTGACGGGCACGACCCTCTCCGACCCGAGGGGCCCGGACGGCGAGTTCGCCTCGTTCGTGCCCGACGACGGCGACGTCCACCTGCGCCTGCAGCGGGTCGGCGACGGACCGCCGCGCCTCCACCTCGACGTCCACGTCGAGGACCCCAGGGACGCCGCCGACGAGGCGGCCGAGCGCGGCGCCCGCGAGGTCGCCGACCACGGCTTCGTCAACATGACCTCGCCCGGCGGCCTGTCGCTCTGCTTCGTCTCCCACCCCGCCTCGAGGCGGTCGGCGCCCCGCACCTGGCCCGGCGGGCACGCGAGCCTGGTCGACCAGGTGTGCATCGACATCGCCCCCGCGGCGTACGACGACGAGCTGGCGTTCTGGTCGGCGACCACCGGCTGGCCGGTGCACGACCGGGAGGGCCGCCCGGAGTTCGCCCGGATCGGGGCGCCCGCCGCCCACCCGCTCCAGCTCCTGATGCAGCGGCGCGACGACGGGGACGAGCCGACCTCGGCCCATCTCGACCTCGGCACGTCCGCGGGCGGCCGCCCCGTCGAGGTCGCCCGCCACGAGGCGCTCGGCGCGACGGTGCAGCAGGTCTTCGACGGCTGGACGGTGATGCGGGACCCGGCCGGGATGACCTACTGCGTCACCGACCACGCGGTGCGGTGATGGCCGCCGGGGTGAGGGACTGCGTCTTCTGCGCCATCGTGGCGGGGAGCGCCGAGGCCGAGCGGGTGCTGGAGGACGACGACTTCGTCGCGTTCCTCGACACCCGGCCGGTGTTCCGCGGCCACGTGCTGCTGGTGCCGCGCGAGCACGTGGCGACGCTGCCCGACCTGCCGGCACGGCTCCGCGACCCGTTCGTCGAGCGCGGTCAGCGGCTGTGCACGGCCATGGTCGAGGGGCTCGGCGCCCAAGGGTCGTTCGTGGCCGTCAACAACACGGTGTCGCAGTCGGTGCCGCACCTGCACCTGCACGTGGTGCCCCGCACCCGGGGCGACGGGCTGCGCGGCTTCTTCTGGCCGCGCACGAGGTACGCCGCCGGCGAGGCGGCGTCCTATGCCGAGAAGGTGCGGTCCGTCCTCTGACGGGGCCGCGGCACCTCCTGGCGCAGGCGCGGTCGCCCGGCCTCGACGTTCCCGGTGGCCAGGGCCGCGATCCACACGCCCGCCGCACCGAGCGCGGCCCCGGCGATCGCATCGACGAAGAAGTGCCAGCCCAGGTAGACCGTCGAGATCACCGTCAGCACCAGGAACACGTGGCTCGACACCAGGATCCACCGCGGGAGCCGGACGAGTTGGGCGATCAGCACCATCGTCACCATGATCGCGACGTGCAGCGAGGCGAACGCCGCGATGGTCTGCACGGCGCCGGTCGCGAACGGGTCGGCGAGCACCTCCACCCGGTCGCCCATCATCGACTCCTGCAGCGAGGTCACCATGGTGTGATCGATGTCGGTGAACTCCCGCGGCGCCGAGTAGACCGGGCCGAGCGAGGGCATCGCGAAGTACGTCGCCACGCCCAGCGCCCAGTCGACGGCCACGGCAGTGACGAACCACGACCCGGCCGCGCGGTGCCGGGTCCACACCAGGGCCACGCCCAGGGTGGTGGGCACCAGCACGATCCAGGCGACGTAGACGAGGGAGAGGAGCTCCGCCGTCCACGAGGTGCCCAGCCACTGGTGCAGGACCTCGGCCGGGTCGTTGCCCAGCCACAGCCAGCGGTCGAGGGAGGCCAGCTCGTTGTCCCAGAGCCGGTCGTTGACGAAGGGCACGTAGCTCTTGAGGTTGCGGAACGCCGCGTAGGTGGCGTACCACGTGACGACCCCGCCGAGCGCGAACGCCCACTGGGTGCGGTCCCACCGCTCGCGGGTGATCGTCACCACCGACTCGCGCCGCGCGATCGCCCTCGGCACGACGTCGAGGGCGAGCGCCGCGAGGACGATCAGCGGCAGCCGCACGTAGGTCGGCACGACGACGCCGTCGGGGTCCCGGACGGGGAGGTCCCAGCCGGCGGAGACGGTCATCATGGCGATCACCATGACGGCGCCGAGGACCCCGGCGAAGCGGAAATCGGGCTGGCCCACCCGGCCAGCCTAGGGCTTCAGCGGTCTAGGGTGGAGCCGATTTCCGCCGGGGCCGCAGCGCGCCCTCCCAACGCACGAGGAGTCAGCATGGGTCGCTTCGAGGGACGCGTCGCGGTCATCACCGGAGCCGCACGCGGCATCGGCAACGGGTGCGCCCGGCGCTTCGTCGAGGAGGGCGCGAGGGTCGCCGTCCTCGACCTCGACGAGGCGGCCGCCTCGCAGGCGGCGCAGGAGCTCGGCGAGGGGCACCTGGGCATCTGCTGCGACGTGAGCGACTCCGCCGCCGTCGACGCCGCCGTCGAGCGCGTCGTCGCCGAGCTCGGAGGCCTGCACATCCTCGTCAACAACGCCGGCGTCACCCGGGACAACCTGCTGTTCAAGATGTCCGAGGACGACTGGGACCTCGTCATGGGCGTCCACCTCAAGGGCGCGTTCTTGATGACCAGGGCGGCCCAGAGGCACTTCGTGCCCCAGAGGTACGGCAAGATCGTGAACCTCTCCAGCGTCTCCGCGCTGGGCAACCGCGGCCAGGCCAACTACGCCGCGGCGAAGATGGGCGTGCAGGGCTTCACCCGCACCCTCGGCATCGAGCTCGGCCCCTACGGCGTC
Source organism: uncultured Nocardioides sp. (assembly GCF_902805925.1). Taxonomy (GTDB): domain Bacteria; phylum Actinomycetota; class Actinomycetes; order Propionibacteriales; family Nocardioidaceae; genus Nocardioides. The sequence goes on along the minus strand of NZ_CADCUP010000135.1, from coordinate 712 downwards.
AACGCCAACGCGATCGCCCCCGGCTTCATCGCCACCGAGATGACCGACGCCACCGCCGCCCGCCTCGGCGTCCCCGTCGAGGAGCTCCGTGCCAGGACCGCCGAGCGCAATCCGGTCAGACGCGTCGGCTTCCCCGAGGACATCGCCGCGGCCGCGGCCTTCCTGTGCAGCGACGAGGCGTCGTACATCACCGGCCAGACGCTGTACGTCGACGGGGGCGCCAAGCTCGTGAGCTGAGTGCGGTCAGCGCGCGGGTGGACTTCCACCCCGCCGCCTGTCTACAGTCCTGGGTTGCACCACCGTCCGCGGTACGCCGAGTCCTGCCCCACCGCGCGACGTCCCCCGAGACCAGAACTCAGGGGCAGGAGTGGGGGACCCACAGGTTCCACCGCCGGTCCGCAGCAGCACCGCGGACGGCTCGGGGTGAAGTCACGTGAGTGACGGAGCACTTTCCAGCTCCAACCCGACAGCTCACCTCACAGGCGTGGGAAAGGAACCCAACCATGCCTGCGACCACTCGCATGCTGCGCCTCTGCGCGCTCATGATCCTCTCGCTGGGCCTCGTGCTCGGCACGAGCACCCAGGTCGGCGCGGCCTCCACCGCGAAGGCCGGCGACCACAAGATCTCCAAGCAGGTCAAGAAGAAGCAGACCGTCAACAAGCAGGTCCTCCGCGCCGCGGGCGTCGCCCTGGGTCAGCGCGGTGACGGCTA
>NZ_CADCUP010000134.1 GCF_902805925.1 uncultured Nocardioides sp. | reverse complement strand
GCGCATCTTCGGCTCACGCGTCCTGCGGCTGCCGGGGGAGACCCGGGAGCTGTTGCTGGTCGCCGCGCTCGGCCAGGACGACGTCGTGCTGCCGTTCCCGGACTGGTCCCACCGGGAGCGCGCGCTGGCACCGGCCCGCGAGCTCGGCCTGGTCCGGCTCGAGGGTGGGCAGGGCCAGGTCGTCTTCCGGCACCCGCTGGTGCGCGCGACGGTGGTCGAGCTGTCCACCAGCGCCGAGCGTCGCCGTGCTCACCAGGTGCTGGCCGCCGCCTACCAGGCCGGCGACGATCGCGCGGCGTGGCACCTGGCCGCGGCGACCGTGACGCCGGACGAGGAGGTGGCCGAGCTGCTCGAGCGGGCCGCTCAGCGGGCGTGGCGTCGCGGGGACGCGGTCGGGGCGGTGCGCACCTTGGTGCATGCGGCGGAGATGTCCCCTCCCGGCCGAGCGCGCGCCCGCCGCTTCGCCGCCGCGGCGTACCAGGGCGCGGACGTGGTGGGGGACCTCGACGGGGCGAGCCGCCTGATGCGCAACGCCGAGGCCACGGAGGTCGGTACGCCGCAGAGCCTGCAGGCGGCGACGGTGACCGCCTACCTGCTGCTCAACGGGTCCGGCGACACCCGGACCGCCCACCGGGTGCTGGTGGAGGCGCTGCAGGCCACCGTGGAGGTGTCCGGCGCCGAGGAGCAGATGCTGGTCGAGGCGGTGCACAACCTCTGCGAGATCAGCCTCTACGCCGACGACCCCGAGCTGTGGTCGGCCTTCCGATCCGCGCTGGCCCGGGCACCGCTCGCCCGGTATCCCGTCCTGGACCTGTGGGTGGGGCTCGTGGTGGATCCCGTCCGCACCGGCGCCGCGGTGCTGGCCGATCTCGAGGTCGCCCTGGACTCGCTCGTCACCGAGACCGACCCGGTCAGGGTGGAGCGGGTCGCCACCGCCGCGATCTTCGTCGACCGGGTCACGCGTGCTCGAGGACCGCTGCTCCGCCTCGCCGACGACGCTCGGGCCGGAGGAACGGTGACGTCGGGGATCATGGCGCTGATGCTGTTGTCGCTGGAGGCCTTCCAGGACGGCGACTGGGACAGCGCCCGCTCCTGGGGGGTGGAGGGGCTCGCCTGGTGCCGGCAGCACGGGTTCGACCTCCTCAGCTGGCCGCTCCAGCTGACCCAGGCGTTGCTCGCCGCCGGACGCGGCGACAGCGCCGGTGTGCAGTCGCTGACCGACCGCATGCGCAGCTGGGCCACCCCACGGCAGGTGGGCGCCGTGCTGCAGTACGCCGCGCACGCAACGGCCCTCGACGCCTTGGGCCGAGGCGATCACGAGACGGCGTTCCGCGCGGTCAGCGCCATCAGCGCGCCCGGTGAGCTGCGCGCCCACTGCGGGCACGCACTGTGGGTCCCGCTGCTCCTGGTCGAAGCAGCGGTCCACGCCGGCCATGCCGAAGCCGCCCGGGCCCACGTCGCTGCGATGGAGGCCGCCGGCGTCGGCGAGCTCTCACCCCGCTTGGCCCTGCGCGTCAACGGGGCGCGCGCCATCGCCGCACCGCAGCTGGACAGGGAGCTGTTCGACCGGGCGCTGCGCACACCGCAGGCGCGGGCCTCGCCGTTCGAGCTGGCTCGCATCCAGCTGCGCTACGGCCAGCGGCTGCGTCGTGCCCGAGCCGCAACCGAGGCCCGCAGTCACCTCCAGGACGCGCTGGTCACGTTCGGCCGGCTCGGCGCCGCACCATGGGTCGCGGCGACCGAGGAGGAGCTGCGGGCGACCGGCCCGGTGAAGGACCTCAGCCGTCCGGGCACGACGCCGGCCGGCCTGACGCCCCAGGAGCACCGGGTCGCGAACCTCGCCGCGGCGGGGCTGTCCAACCGCCAGATCGGGGAGCGGCTCCTGATCTCGGCGCGCACGGTCGGGGCCCACCTGCAGGGCGCCTTCGGCAAGCTCGCCGTGCACAACCGCGCCGGACTCACCGACGCCCTGTCGCAGCACCAGGACGGCGCGGATCCGGCACTCTCGAGGCCCGACGTGGGTGCCGGGTCGGGTGGTCAGGCATGAGCACGCTGGTCGGCCGCTCCCGCGAGCTGAGCGCCCTGCCCGGGCCGGCAGGAGGCCCGAGCCGCGGCGGTGCGGCCCTGCTCATGGTCGGGGAGGCCGGCATCGGCAAGTCCGCGTTGCTGCAGCAGGCGGCGGCCGTGGCCTCCGAGCACGGGAGCCGGGTGCTGCACCTGGGCCCGGCCGGGCCGTCGGCCGCTCCGGCGCCGTTCGATGCGCTCCAGAGGCTCCTCGCGCCGCTTGCTGCCGATGCCGTCACCCTGACGCAGGCGCACCGGGCCGCTCTCGACGTCGCCCTGCGCGCGCGCCCGGGTTCCACTCCGTCGCGGAGCCTGCTCGGCGTCGCCGTGCTCGCCCTGCTCACCGCCACCGAGCAGCCCGTGCTCGCCCTGGTCGACGACCTGCAGGAGTTCGACCCGGCCAGCGCCGAGGTGCTCGGGTACGTCGCCCGCCGGGTGGCCGGCACGAACGCCAGCGTCGTCGTCGCGACCCGACCCGACGCGGGGGCGGCGTTCGACCGGGTCGACGTCGGGCGACTGCGCGTGGGGCCCCTCCACGCCGACGACGCGAGGGCACTGCTGGGCCGACACCATCCTGCGCTGTCCCACCCGGTGCGTGAGCGTGTCCTCCGCGAGGCCCGCGGGAACCCGCTGGCGCTGCTGGAGCTGCCTCGCAGCCTCAGCGTGCCGCAGCAGCGGGGGCAGGCCGCACTTCCGCGGCCGATCACCGTGACCGGCATCGTCACCGACGTGTTCGGTGCGCGCCTGGCCGCACTCCCGGCACCGACGCGCGAGGCCCTCCTCCTGCTCGCACTGGACGGGACCGGCTCCCTGGACGTGCTGCAGGCGGCCGACGGGGACGGCCTGCTGGCTCTCGCTCCCGCTGAGCGCGCCGGCCTGGTCAAGGTGGAGGAGGAGCTGGGCCGATGGCACTTCCGCCACCCCCTGCTGCAGCCGACCGTCGTCACGCTCGCCGACGACCGCAGCCGCCGCCGCGCCCATCAGCGGCTCGCCGAGGTCCTCCACCACGTCCCGGCGCGTCGGGCTTGGCACCTGGCCGAGGCCACCTCGGGCACCGACGAGCACGTGGCCGCCCTGCTCGAGGACGAGGCTCGGCGCAGGCTGCGTCGCGGGGATCCCGCCGGTGCGGCGGCGCACCTGCTGCGCGCCGCTGCGTTGAGTGAGGCCAGGGGCGAGCGCGCCCGGCGCCAGGTGCACGCCGCTCTCCTCGACGCCGACGCGACCGGCGACCTCAGGGGCGCCGGCGAGCTGCTGGCCGAGGCCGCACGGGCCGAGCCCGCCCTGACGCGGTCACTGCCGGCCACCCTCGTCGCATCGACCATGCTCCTCAACGGCGAGGGCGAGGCGGCCACGGCGCACCGGCTGCTGAGCGAGGCGATCGAGTCCTACCCGGGCCGCGACCCCGACGACGCCCTGCTGGAGGAGGCGCTGCACGCGCTGCTGCTGATGAGCTGGTTCGCCGGGCGACCGGAGCACTGGCACCCGTTCCGGCGCGTCCTCCAGGAGCTGGGACCCGGTGCTCCGGCGCTGCTCGACCTGGTGCACCGCGCCTTCGCCGACCCCGCCGGTCAGGCCCACGGCGCGATCGTCGACCTGGAGCGCATGGTGCAGGCGGCGGCCACCGAGCGGGACCCGGTGACCGTCCTGCGGGTGGCCCTGGCCTGCGCCTACGTCGACCGGCTCGGCCAGGTGCGCCCGGCGCTGCGGCGGGTGCTCGCGGACGCGCGCGAGAACGGAGCCGTCGTGCTGGCGCTGCACGCGCTCGTCTCCTGCACCATCGACGCCTGGCACAGCGGCGAGTGGGACGAGGCCCTGGCCCTCGCCGAGGAGGGGGTGCAGCTGTGCGAGGAGCACGGCTACGACCGGTACGCGGTGATGCTCGGCGGCTACCTGGGTCACCTCGTGGGCATCGCCCGGGGCGACCTGGACGACGCCGAGGACGCCGCGCAGGAGCTGGCCGTCTGGGCGGCCGGCCGGGGCGCCGGGACGGCGACGCAGTTCGCCGAGCACCTCCGCTGCCTGGCGGCCATCGCCACGGGTGACTACGAGACCGCCTTCGCCCACGCCTGCGCGGTCAGTGCTCCCGGGGAGCTGGCGCCGTACCACCCGCAGGCGCTGTGGCTGCTGCTGGAGCTCGTCGAGTCCGCGGTGCGCACCGGCCGCCACGACGCCGCGGCACGCCACGTCGAGGTCATGGCCAAGCGGCGGCTCGCCGAGCTCTCACCGCGGCTGGAGATGGTCACCGCAGGCTGCGCCGCGCTCCTGGCGACGGGCGCCGACGCCCGTGCCGAGGCGACCCGTTGGTTCGACCGAGCCCTCGCTGTGCCCGGGGGGCGACGATGGCCCTTCGACCGGGCTCGGATCCAGCTGGCGTACGGCGAGCACCTGAGGCGGACGGGTCGGGTGCCCGCCGCCCGGGACGAGCTCTCAGCCGCCCTGGACGGCTTCCGGATGCTCGGTGCTGCACCGTGGGCCGGCCGGGCGTCCGAGCAGCTCCGTGCCGCCGGGGTGATCGGCCCGGTGAGGGCGAGGGTGCAACGGCCCCTGACCGAGCGGGAGCGCGACGTCGCCGCCCTGGCGGCGCGCGGCCTGACGAACCGGGAGATCGGCGACCGGCTGTTCCTCTCACCCCGGTCGGTGGGCTCGGTGCTCTACCGCGTCTTCCCCAAGCTCGGCATCACCTCGCGCGCGGCGCTGTCCGCGGCGCTCGCGCAGCCACCCGGTCCCGACGCCGGCCAGGCGCCGCGAGACGGGTCGGCGTCGTGATCGTGGCTGCCCTCACGCTTGGTAGCGCTCCTCCTGCCAGGGGTCGCCGCGGTCGTGGTAGCCGCGCTGCTCCCAGAACCCGGGCCGATCCTGCTCGACCAGCTCGAGGCGGCTGATCCACTTGGCGGACTTCCAGAAGTACAGGTGGGGGACGAGGAGGCGAGCAGGGCCCCCGTGGACGGGAGCCAGGGGCTGCCCGTCGAACTCCCACACCACCCAGGCCCGGCCGCCGGTGACGTCGGCGAGAGGGAGGTTGGTGGTGTAGCCCGTGCTGGAGTGCGCCATCACGAAGGCGGCCGACGGGCTGGGGACCGCGGCGCCGAGGAGGACGTCGACGCTGACCCCGGTGAAGACCGTGTCGAACTTCGACCAGGTGGTGACGCAGTGGATGTCGCCGGAGTACGTCGACCCGGGAAGACCGTGGATCTCGTCCCAGGTCCAGGAGACGACCGCCTCGACCAGCCCGTCCACGGTCATGGTCCAGCTCGCGAGGTCCGGCTTGGGCGTCGTCTCGTAGGAGAGCACCGGCCAGGACCTGCCGGTGTCGTGCTGCCCGGGGGGCAACCGGTCCGAGCGTTCGCTGCGGCGGCCGATGAAGCTTCCTGTGACCATGGTGAGACCTTCCTGGGCTGGCGGAGCGGGGATGGTGGCTGCCGGCCACGCTCAGGCGGCGTGGCCGGAGGCGCGGGGTGCCCGGTGCACCAGGGCGGCGCGCAGGATGGCGTGGCTGCGGCACAGGCGGCTGCCCACCGTTCCGGGGGCGACACCGAGCCGCACCGCCACCTCGGCGTAGGTCAGCCCCTCGACGTCGTGGAGCAGCACGGTGTGCAGCTGGTCGGTGGTGAGCCGCGCCAGCGCCACCCGGACGTCGGCCTCGATCATCCGGCCCATGACGAGCTCGTGCGGTCCCGCCTCCGGGCTGGGTCGGCCGGCCAGGAGGTCGGTGAGCCGTCGCCGGAGGCGGTGGGTGCGAGTGCGTTCGAGGAAGCAGTTGAGGGTGATCCGGTACAGCCAGCCCTCCAGGCTGCCCAGCGACGGGTCGAACCTCGGCAGGTGCCGCAGCACCCGCAGGAACACGTCCTGGGTCAGGTCGTCGGCCTCGTCCGCGTCGCGCGTGAGCCGCAGGGCCTGCTGACGGACCCGGGCGCCGTAGATGCGGAAGACCTCGTCCACGTCCGGCGCCTGCTGCTGCGCGGAGGACGCCGAGGTCACGACGGCACCCCCGCCGTGGCGGCGGCGGCGAGGCCCGGGTCGTGGGCCGGCCGCTCCGCCCCGGGGGCGAGTCCGAGGACCTCGACGACCGCGGCCGCGAACGCGTCCGGTGCCTCCTGCGGGAGGTTGTGGCCGGCGGCGGGGACCTGGTGGTGGCGGCGCTCGCCGGTGAAGTGGGCAGCGCTTGCGCTGGCCTCGGTGGCGGGGAAGTTGCCGTCCGCCAATCCGTCCAGGGTGACCGCCGGCACGGCAATGGGCGGAAGGGTGCGGAGCCGGTCCTGGAGATGTGCGTAGGCCGGGTGCCCCGCCGCGAGCCCGAGCCGATGCCGGTAGGAGTGCAGCACGACGTCGACGAAGTCGGGGTTCTCGAACGCCTCGGCAGCGCGGTCGAGCACCTCGTCGTCGAATGTCCAGGCGGGGGAGTTGCGGCGCCAGATGACCTCCGCGATGCTGCGAGCATCGGCCCGCAGCCCGTTCTCCCCACGGACGGTTGAGAAG
>NZ_CADCUP010000133.1 GCF_902805925.1 uncultured Nocardioides sp. | reverse complement strand
GCGTCGTACGGCTCCCGCAGGGCACCGAAGAGCTGCACGCTCACCCGTCGGCGCACCCGCGCCCGTGATGGCGTCGGGAGGGCCCGGCGACAGCAGCCGACAGGTCAGCGACATCTCCTGGCCCGGTGCTGGCGCTCGGCTCCGAGCAGGCGGGGTTTCACCTCACCGTCGTGGAGGCGCATCGAGGGGCGGCCCGGGGCCGACGAGGGTCGGTCGGCGAGTGCCACACCACGCTGGGCGGTGGCGGCAGACGCTTCGTGCGTGTGGCGCACCCCACCAGAGCCCGTGGCGCGCCAAGGCCGTCCATGGTCGGCATTCTGCTCGCGGAGTACCGTCGAGGTGTCCTCATCACCGCTACACCGCAGGAGAAACCGTGCCGCTGCAGGACCTGACCACCGCCTCCTTCGAGGAGACCGTGACCGGCAACGACATCGTGCTCGTCGACTTCTGGGCCGACTGGTGCGGGCCGTGCCGGCAGTTCGCGCCGGTCTACGAGAAGGCCGCGGGCGCCAACGACGACATCGTCTTCGGCAAGGTCGACACCGAGGCCGAGCGGGAGCTGGCCGCGATGGCCCAGATCACCTCGATCCCGACGCTGATGGCGTTCCGCGAGGGCGTACTGGTCTTCTCCCAGCCGGGTGCCCTGCCGCCGGCCGGCCTGCAGCAGGTCATCGACGGCGTGCGCGGCCTCGACATGGAGGACGTCCACCGCCAGGTCGCCGCCCAGCAGCAGCACCCGGAGGAGGTCGACCTCGACACCTTCGCCGCCCGGCACGCCGAGGGCGGGTTCGTGCTCGACGTCCGGGAGGCCGACGAGTACGCCGCGGGCCACGTGCCCGGCGCGGTGCACGTCCCGATGAACGAGGTGCCGTCCCGCGTCGCCGAGCTGCCGACCGACCAGCAGCTCCTGGTGATCTGCCAGGTCGGCGGCCGCAGCCGGCAGGTGGTGCAGTTCCTGCAGGCGCAGGGCCTGGACGCCGCCAACGTGTCCGACGGCACCGGCGGCTGGGCCGCCCGCGGCTGGCCGCTCGAGCGCTGAGGCAGCCCTCAGAGCATCCGGGCCAGCAGCCGGTCCCGGTCGAGCAGCGTGTGCTTGAGCACCAGTCCCAGGTGCGCGGCCAGGGCCACGAAGAAGACCACGTGGCTCGTCACGTGCAGCCACAGCAGGTCGTCGTCGCCGAGCAGCACCGCGATGCCCGAGAGCGGCATGACCACCAGCATCGGGAGGAGCACCCTCTCGGTGAGGTGGGCCAGGCGGCGCTCGGCCGCTGAGAGCCCCTCGGCCCACGGCGGCAGGCTGTCCAGCCTGCGCCACGTCATCCGCAGCACCGCCAGCAGCAGGATCGTCAGCCCGAGCACGACGTGCACCGCCACCAGGGGGTCGGAGAGCCGCTCGGTGAGGCCGAGGCCGAGGCCGCCGTCGCCACCGCGGCCCCTCCCACGTCCTGAGCCGCCGGACCCGTCGTCGCCACCCGCGCCCGCGACCGCGGCCCCGTCCGGAGCCGTCGTCGGCGTCCATGACGTAGCCCACGACGAACTGGGCCAGCAGCGCGACGACGGTGGCCCAGTGCAACGTCTTCGACACGGCGCCGTACCCGTGCTCGCCGTTGCGCATCCTCATGGGCCCGGAGCGTAGGTGCACCGAGCGCCAGGAACCGGTGAAGTAGCCTCGGCGCGTGCTGATCTCGCCCAAGCTGAGGATGGTCTTCGTCCACGTGCCGAAGACGGGCGGCGTATCGATCCAGCAGTTCCTGGACTCCCACGTGGACGACCCGATCCGGGGCAACGTCCGGCACGCGCGGCTGGGTTACATCCTGCGCAACCACCCCGAGGCGGTCGACTACTTCTCCTTCGGCTTCGTGCGCAACCCGTGGAAGCGGATGGTCTCCTGGTACGCCATGATGGACGCCTGGAACCGCACGTGGGGCCCGGCGTCCGGCAAGCCGCAGGTCGAGCGCGGCGGCATGAAGGACGGCAACGAGCAGTGGCGCGCCGTCGCCGGGTACGCCGACTTCGAGGAGTTCGTCATGCGCGGGCCGGACGAGCTGCCGCGCGTCGGGCTGGCGCAGCTCGACTACCTCACCGCCCGGCGCAAGCAGGTCGACTTCATCGGCCGGACCGAGACGCTCGGCGCGGACCTGGTGACCGTCGCGACGCGGCTCGGGCTGCCCGCCGAGGAGCCTCCGCACCGCAACCGGTCCAAGCACGGCAGCCACACCGACTACTACAACGACCGCACCCGCCGCCGGGTCGCGGAGGTCTACGCCAAGGACATCGAGGCCTTCGGCTACACCTTCGAGGGCTGAGCCGGGCGGCTCGCTGGCAGCCTCCGCTGGTAGGACATCGCCGTGCCGAGCAGGCGGTAGCCCAGCCGCTCGTTCACCTCGATCATGTGCGTGTTCGACGCGGCGTTCCAGGTGTCGACGTGCCGCAGCTGCGGCTCCACCTCGCGCAGCCAGCGCACCATGTCGGCCTTCAGCAGCTGTCCGAGCCGGTGGCCGCGGTGCGCGGTCACCACGGAGGTGTCGTGCTGCTCGGCGTACGCCGGCTGCTCCGGGTCGACCATGACGACCGTGTGACCCGCGATGTCCCCCGACGCGCGGTGCAGGGCGAGGATCCGGTAGAGGCCCGGCCCCCGGGCCAGCTGGGCGTCCTCGTAGGCCCGGATCCGCTCCGGCGGATAGGCCTCGTCCTCCATCTCCAGGTCGTCCAGGGGCGCGTCGTTGATGGCCCCGGTGGCCACGGCCAGCCGTTCCACGAGGTCCTCGGGGGTGCGACCGTGCAGCCGTACGAGCTCGTAGTCCTCCGCCGCCGCCTGCGCCTCGACGTACTGTGCGTCGGCCAGCCCCGGAGGCTGGGCGGCGAGGTCGTGCCGGCGACGCGCCGACACCAGCGCACCCGTGAAGCCGTGCAGCGTCGCGAAGGCGTCGACGCCGTCGTCGAGCCACGCGTCGCCGGTGATGCTGGACCGGCCCATGGACACGCAGGTGCCGAGCGCCTGCTCGAGCACGGCCGATCCGTACCCGCGGCGGCGCAGTGCCGGCTCGACGACCACGTTGATCCAGGCCAGGTCGCGGTTGTCGTACTCCGAGGTGTGCACCTCGGCGAGCCCCACCGCCTGCCGCCCGACCGCGGCGAGGAAGTGACGCCCCGGCTCGCCGTCCCAGCCGTGCTCGACCTCCATCGCCACGGAGTACGGCGTCACCTCCCGCTCGAAGGGGGCGTCGACCGCCAGCGCGGTGTTGGTGATGCGGACCAGCTCCGCGATGCCCGCACGGTCGTCGGCCGAGACCTCGAGAAGCTCCATGACGGTCACCCTGCCCGACCGCCGCGCCCGCCGCACCCCTATTGCGGCCGGGTGGACCCGTAGCGCCCGCGGTGGAAGGTGAGCCCGTGCTCGGCGGCGCCCGGCACCAGGTCGAGCACCCGGCCGATGACCACGACGTGGTCCCCCGCCTCGTGCACGGCCTGGATCGAGCACTCGACGTACGCCGTCGCGCCGGCGATGCGTGGCGAGCCGGTGGCGGCGCCCGGCACCCACGAGAGGCCGGCGAACTTGTCGGCGCTCCGGCTGGCCATCACCTCGGAGACGGGGGCCTGGTCGTCGGCCAGCACGTTGGCGCAGAAGGCGCCCGAGCGCCGGATGGATGGCCAGGAGCGGGAGGTGCGGGCGACGCAGAAGAGCACGAGCGGCGGCTCGAGGGAGACCGACGTGAAGCTCTGGCACGTCAGGCCGGCCGGCGAGTCACCGTCGAGGCCGGTCACCACCGTCACCCCGGAGGCGAACCGGCCCAGCACCTCGCGGAACAGCCGCGCCCGCGCACGGCTGTCCGGGTCGTCGACGGGCAGGACGCCGGCCTCGCCCGGCCGGTACTCCAGGTTCCGGCCGAGCGGGTCGTCGTCGTCGCCCGGCTCGCCGAAGCCGTAGTCGCCGAGCCAGCGGTGGAGGAGCGCCTCGTCAGGTGTCACGTCGCGCTGGTCACCGGGCATCCACCCATTGTGCGGGTGCGGTCGTCGCCGCGAGGACGGCAGGTCAGCAGGCGGCAGGCGCGCCCGAGCGTGACGGCAGCGTCGTCGGGCTGCGGCGGGCTCGGTAGGTTCAGCGGGCATGAGCTCCTCGGGACCGCCGTCCGGCGACACCACCACCTCGACCCCGCGATGGACGCTGATCGGGCCCGGCCTCGTCGTCGCGGCCACCGGCGTCGGCGCCGCCGACCTCGTCGCCACCCTCATCGGCGGCAGCAAGTTCGGCTACGGCCTGCTGTGGTGCGTCGTGGTGGGCTGCGTGCTGAAGGTGGTGCTCGTCGAGGGCGCGGGCCGCTACTCCCTGGCCAGCGGCAAGACGATCTACGAGGGCTGGTCGTCGCTGGGTCGCTGGACGACGTGGTACTTCGCGCCGTACATCGTCATCTGGGGCTTCGTGTACGGCGCCGCCGCGATGGCGGGCACCGGACTGTCGCTGCGCTCGCTGTTCCCGGTCCTCTCGGTGACGACGTGGGGCATCGTCTCGGGGCTGATCGGCCTGGCCCTGGTGTGGGTCGGCCGCTACAACCTCTTCGAGAAGATCTGTGCCGCCCTGGTGGGGCTGATGTTCGTCACGATGGTCGGCGCGGCCCTGCTGACGCTGCCCAACGTGCCCGAGCTGCTCGCGGGCCTGGTCCCCATCGTCCCGGACGGCGGCCTGGTCAACGTGCTGTCGCTGACCGGTGGGGTGGGCGGCACCATCACGCTCGCGGCCTACGGCTACTGGATCCGCGAGAAGGGCTGGACCCGTCCCGAGCACATGCGGCTGATGCGCATCGACAACACCGTGGCCTACGTCGTCACCGGCCTGTTCGTGCTGGCGACCCTGGTCGTGGGCGCCGAGCTGCTCTACTCCGCCCAGATCGCGGTCGCGACCGGTGACGAGGGACTGCTCGACCTCTCCGAGGTGCTCGCCGACCGCTACGGCACGTGGGCCGGCAAGGTGTTCCTCGTCGGCTTCTGGGCTGCGGCCATGTCCTCGCTGATCGGCGTCTGGAACGGCGTGTCCATGATGTTCGCCGACTTCGTCGGCCACGCGCGTGGCCTCGCCGAGGACGCCCCCGAGCGGATGATCGGCGGCACGTACTACCGGCTCTACATCCTGTGGCTGACGTTCCCGCCCATGATCATGCTGTTCCTCGGCGAGCCGGTGTGGCTGATCCTGGCGTACGGCGTCCTCGGCGCGTTCTTCATGCCGTTCCTGTCGGTGACGCTGCTGTGGATCCTCAACTCCGACCGGGTCCCGCGCGAGTGGCGCAACAAGCTCTGGTCGAACCTGCTCATGGTGCTGTGCGCGCTGACCTTCGCCGCCCTCGCCGCCAACGAGGTGTGGGAGGCGATCACCGATCTCTAGGCCTCGGGGTCCTTCTGCACCGGGATCACGAAGTCGTCACCGTGCTCGCTCACGCCGGCGACCACCGCGTCGTGCACGGCGCGTCGGGCGTAGGTCGCGCGCACGATCAGCGGGTCGTCGGCGAGGTCCTTCACCAACGCGACGCACAGCCCCACCATCACGAACACGAACGGCACCGCCGCCACGATGGTGATGGTCTTGAGCCCGTCGAGCGCGGTGTCGCCACCGATGAGCAGCATCACCGCGGCGACCCCGCCCATCACGACGCCCCAGAAGATCACCGGCAGCCTCCGCGGCTCGATGGCGCCGCGCTGGGACAGCGAGCCCATCACGATCGAGGCGGCGTCGGCACCGGAGACGAAGAAGATCCCGACGAGCACCATCACCAGCACGCTCGAGGCGGTGGCGAGCGGGAACTGCTCCAGCAGGCCGAAGAGCTGGGCCTCCACGCCGCCCGAGCCGTAGATGTCGGTGCCGTCCATCTGCAGCTTGATCGCGCTGCCGCCGAAGATGGCGAACCAGACCAGGCTCACGAGGCTGGGCACGAGCAGCACGCCGGTGACGAACTGCCGGATGGTGCGACCGCGGGAGATGCGGGCGATGAACATGCCCACGAACGGGGTCCAGGAGATCCACCACGCCCAGTAGAAGACGGTGTAGTAGCTCAGCCAGGTCGCCACCTCGCCGCCCTGCGCGTTGGTCCGGCCCGCCATCTCCGGCAGGTCCTGGACGTACTCCGCCAGCGCGGTCGGCACCATGTCGAGGATGAACATCGTGGGGCCGGCGACGAAGACGAACAGCGCCAGCACCAGAGCCAGCACCATGTTGATGTTGGAGAGCCACTGGATGCCGCGGGCCACTCCGGAGACGGCCGAGACCACGAACGCGGCCGTCAGCACCGCGATGATCCCGACCAGCACGCCGTTGCCGACCTCGCCGATGCCGCCGACGATCTCCAGGCCGCTGGCGATCTGGACGGCGCCCAGCCCGAGGGAGGCCGCGGAGCCGAAGAGCGTGGCGAAGATCGCGAGGATATCGATGACCTTGCCGGCCGGTCCGTGGGCGTGACGGCCGAGCAGCGGCTCGAACGCGGCGCTGATCAGCTGCGCCCGGCCCTTGCGGTAGACGCCGTAGGCGATGGCGAGGCCGACGACGGCGTAGAT
>NZ_CADCUP010000132.1 GCF_902805925.1 uncultured Nocardioides sp. | reverse complement strand
AGGCCGGGCTGTCGTGGGCGGCGCGGGCCGCCTCGACGGAGTCGAACTCGATGACCACGGTGCGGGTGGCCTCCCCCGCCTCGTAGGTCTGCTCCGGCAGACCCCGCGCGAGGAACGTGCCGCCGGCCTCCCGCAGCGCGGGCCCGGCCAGCTCGGCGTACGCCGCGACCTTGGCGTCGTCGGTGATCTCGCGGTAGATGGCGATCCAGTAGGCGGTCATGACGGGCATCCTGCCGCACGCCCCGGGCGCGGCTCGTAGAATCGGCGGGTGTACGACGTCGAGGTCATCGCCTACTTCGCGGACGACCCCACGCGCACCTACCAGCTGGTGCAGTGGCTGCCCGTGCTCGAGCTGCTGCACGCCCGGCACCCGGTGGCGCTGGTGGTCCGCGACCCGCATTCCGCGGTCGTGCTCGGCGACCGCACGGACCTGCCCATCCACGTCGCCACGCCGTTCCCCGAGCTGACCGCGCTGTACGCCGAGCTGGACGCCAAGGTCGTCCTCTACTGCAACAACTCGATGCTGAACTTCCAGTCCCTGCTGCACGGCCGCTCGCTGCACGCCCACATCAACCACGGCGAGAGCGACAAGCAGAGCATGGCCAGCAACAACGCCAAGGCCTACGACCGGGTGTTCGTCGCCGGCGAGGCCGCGGTGCAGCGGCACGTCGCGGGGCTCCTCGAGTTCGACACCTCCCGCCTGGTCCGCATCGGGCGTCCCCAGCTCGACCTGCGCCCGGCACCGCTGCTGGCCCCGAGCACGCGCCGCACGGTGCTGTACGCGCCGACGTGGGAGGGCGACGCCGACTACAACGACTACACGTCGCTGGACACGATGGGCGTCGCGATCGTCCGTGCCGTGCTCGCCGTGCCCGAGGTGCGGCTCGTCTACAAGCCGCACCCCAAGGTGGTCACCAGCCTGACGCCGCCGGTGCGCGACGCCCACCACGAGGTGCTGGCCCTGGTCGACGAGGCCGCCACCCGGGAGCCCGGTGCGCAGCACGTCGCGATCACGGCGGGCGACATCCTGGCCGTGATGCCCGACTGCGACCTGATGATCACCGACGTGTCCTCGGTGGGGCTCGACTGGCTCTACCTGCGCACGGAGAAGCCGATCCTCGTCACCGACCGCCATTCCGACGCCGAGCGGCTGCGCCACGAGGTGCCGGTGAGCCGCTGCGCCGACGTCGTGGCCGACGCCGACGTGGCCGGGCTCACCGCTCTGGTCGCCGACCGGCTCGAGCACGACACCCACCACCTCGCGCGGGTGGCGATGCGCCACTACTACTTCGACGACCTCCAGATCGGTGAGAGCACCATGCGCTTCACCGACGCCGTCGGCGAGCTGGTGTCGCTGCGCGACGCCCTGCTGCGCTCCGAGCCGGCGATCGACGGCGCGGGCGCCGCCGACATCGCCTAGGTGGTCGGGCACAATGTGCCGGTGCGCGAGCGAGAGGTCCCCGGGGAGCCGCTCGGCCACCCCGTGCGCCGCGTGATCGTCCTGGCCGGCCCGTCCGGCGCCGGCAAGTCCCGGCTCGCCGAGCGCACCGGTCTGCCCGTGCTGAGGCTGGACGACTACTACAAGGACGGCGACGACCCGACGCTCCCCCACATCGAGGGCGGCGCCATCGCCGGCATGGTCGACTGGGACCACCCGGGCTCCTGGCTGCCCGACGACGCGGTGGCGGCACTGGAGGCGCTGTGCCGTGACGGCGTGGCCTCCGTGCCGATCTACGACATCGCCGGCAACGGCCGCCACGGCGAGCACCGCCTCGAGCTCGGCGACGCCCGGTTCGTCGTCGCCGAGGGCATCTTCGCGGCCGAGATCGTGCCCGCGTGCGCCGAGCGCGGCCTGCTGGCCGCGGCGTACTGCGTGCGCCAGCACCCCCTCGTCACGTTCTGGCGGCGGTTGACCCGCGACCTGCGCGAGCACCGCAAGCCGCCCCTGGTGCTCGTGCGCCGCGGCCTCGCGCTGCTGCGCGACCAGCGGCGCGTCGTGGAACACGCCGTCTCCCTCGGGGCACGCCCGGTCACGCCCCACCAGGCCTACGCCGAGATCGGCGCCCTCCGCGGAGCAGCGCTGCACCGATGAGCACCCCGGGTCCCGCCGCCGCACGCCTCCTCGGGCGGGGCCCGCGCCAGCCCGACGGCCTCTCCTGCGGGGCCGCCTGCCTCGTGGTGGCCGAGGCACTCGCCAACGAGGCGTACGCCGCGCGGCTGGCCGACGGTGGCGCGGACCGCTTCTCCGCGGAGGTGCTGGCCATGCACCGCCGTGCCACCGGACCCGTCGACGTGGCCGGTCGCCTCCAGGCGCCGTGGACCAGGATGCTGGGCACGCCCCCGTGGGCGGTCGCCCGGCAGCTCACCGCGCGTCGCGGTCGGCCGCACCGCACCCGCCTCGTGCCGCCGTGGGCGCGGGCGCGCACGCGGGCGGTGGACACGATCAGGGCCGCGGCCGCGACCGACCCCGTGCCGCTGTTCGTGGGCAGCCGCCTGCTGCCCCGCCACGTCGTGCTCGTGCTCGACGCCGACCTGATGACGTACGACCCCGCCACCGGACGCATCGCCACCCTCGACGCAGACGAGCTGGTGGCCGGGCGCGTCGCGGGCCTCGGCTGGCCGGTGCCGTGGGCGTGGGTCGGTCCGGCCCGCCGCTAGGGCGCCGGTTGCGCCTCCCGCGAGCGCCCAGAACATCGTGCGGTCGTCCCGGGACGAGTCGACCGCGGCGAGCACGGCGGGGCCGAGCTCGTCGGTGGTCAGCGACCGGTTCCAGGTGAAGCCGACCTGGACCGACTCGAGCAGACCGCTGGCCGCGACCTTGACGACGACCCCCGGTGGCGTCGACCGGTCCGAGCCGCGACTGCACCTCCTCGGTGCGCTGCAGGGCGACGTCGGTCTGTTCCCGGAGGACGTGCAGGTCCTCCAGCGGGTCTGGCATCGGGTCTCCTCGTCGGTGGTGACCCGTTCATCCCCGGTGGCGCGAGGGACGAACCACCGGGACCGACCTCCCCGGCACCGTCCGGCGGACTACGCCGAGAGGGCGGCGTACTCCGGCTTGATGACCCGGTCGATGATCTCGAGCCGCTCGCCGAAGGGCAGGAACGCCGACTTCATCGCGTTGATCGTGAACCAGCGCAGGTCGTCGAGGGTGTAGCCGAACGCCTCCACCAGCGACCACATCTCCTCGGTCATGGAGGTGCCGCTCATCAGCCGGTTGTCGGTGTTGACGGTGACGCGGAAGCGCAGGGCGGTGAGCAGCCCGATGGGGTGCTCGGCGATCGAGGTGGCCGCGCCGGTCTGCACGTTGGAGGCCGGGCACATCTCGAGCGGGATCCGCTTGTCCCGGACGTACGACGCCAGCCGGCCGAGCTCGACCGAGCCGTCGTCGTGCACCGTGATGTCGTCGATGATCCGCACCCCGTGGCCCAGCCGGTCGGCGCCGCACCACTGGAGCGCCTCCCAGATCGACGGCAGGCCGAAGGCCTCGCCCGCGTGGATGGTGAAGTGCGAGCTCTCGCGCTGGAGGTACTCGAAGGCGTCGAGGTGGCGGGTGGGAGGGAACCCGGCCTCCGCACCCGCGATGTCGAAGCCGGCGACCCCACGGTCCCGCCAGGCGACGGCGAGCTCGGCGATCTCCATCGACCGCGCCTGGTGGCGCATGGCGGTGAGCAGCTGCCGCACGACGATCCGACCCTGCGCCGCGGCCACCCCCTGCTCGAAGCCCTCCTGCACCGCGGCGACCACCTCGTCGAGGGTCAGGCCGCCTCCGACGTGCTGCTCGGGGGCGTAGCGGACCTCGGCGTAGACGACCCCGTCGGCCGCGAGGTCCTCGACGCACTCCCGGGCGACGCGGGTGATCGCGGGGCCGTTCTGCATCACCGCGACGGTGTGGTCGAAGGTCTCCAGGTAGCGCACCAGGCTGCCGCTGTCGGCGGCCTCGGCGAACCAGCGACGCAGGTCCCCGGCGTTGTCGGCGGGCAGCGCGTGCCCGGCGTCGACCGCGAGGTCGAGGATCGTCTGCGGCCGCAGCCCGCCGTCGAGGTGGTCGTGCAGGAGGACCTTGGGTGCCGCGCGCACCTGGTCACGGGTGGGGCTGGTCATGCGAGCATCCAACCATCCGGCCAGTCAGCCGGCGGGCTTGGCCAGCAGCGCTCGCAGCGCCTCGACGGTCACCTCCGGGGCCTGGCTGTGCACCCAGTGCCCCACGCCCTTGACGCTCACCAGCCGCGCCGACGGGAAGAGCGCGCGCATCTGCTCGGCGTCCCCCGGCCTGACGTAGCCCGAGTCGGCGCCCGCCAGCCACAGCACCGGGCCGTCGTACGGCGGGTGGTCGAGCACCGCCGCCGGGAAGTCGGCGATGGCGGAGTCACCGCCGCGAGCGGCGTCGGCGGCGAACAGCGCCACGTTCGACTGCCAGCGCCACGACCCACCCTCGCGTCGCAGGTTCTGGAGCAGGAAGGCCCGCACGCCCGGGTCGGGGTCGACGTCGGCGAACCGCTCCTCGGCGTCGGCCCGGTCGCCGATCTCCAGCAGCGGGAGCGCCCGCATCGCGCTGATGTAGCCGGCGAAGCGCGAGAGGTCGCCGTACGACTTCGGGGCGACGTCGACGACGGCCAGCCGCTCCACGAGGTCGGGGTGCGCCAGCGCGAGCACCATGGCGACCTTGCCGCCGATGGAGTGCCCCACGACGGTCCAGCGGTCCTCACCACCCGCTGCCCGCAGCGTGGCGGCGACCTGGTCGGCGTAGGACTCGAAGGAGAACTCGTGGCTCCACGGCGAGCGGCCGTGGTCGGGGAGGTCGACGAGCAGTGCGCGGGCGCCGGTGCCGTCGGCGCCGATGACGGCCTTGGCGATCTGGGTCCAGTTGCGTCCCTGGCCGAACAGCCCGTGGAGGAACGCGATGCGCGGGCCGGCAGAGCCCAGCGACAGGGTGTGCAGCCGCGGTTCGGTAGGTTCGGGCGCGGACGTCATGTCGTCATCCTCGCAGCCTGACACCGGGAGCCCCCATGCGCGTGTTCACCAGCCTCGACGAGGTCGAGGCGGCCACCGGCGAGGCGCTCGGCACCAGCGACTGGCTCACGATCGACCAGGAGCGCGTCGACACCTTCGCGGCGGCCACCGGTGACGACCAGTGGATCCACGTCGACGTCGCGCGAGCGACGGAGGGCCCGTTCGGTGGGACGATCGCGCACGGCTACCTCACCCTCTCGCTGCTCCCGGTGCTCGGCACGCAGGTCTTCTCCCTCGACACCCCGGGTGCCAGGATCAACTACGGCCTCAACAAGGTGCGCTTCCCCCATCCCGTGCTCGTCGGCTCCCGGGTGCGGGCGCACGCCGAGGTCGCCGGCGTGGTCGACGTGCCGGCCGGCAGGCAGCTGACGCTGCGGTGGACCGTCGAGATCGAGGACGTCGACAAGCCCGCGTGCGTGGCCGAGACCGTCGTCCTGCTCCTCGCCTGACATGCGCATCATCGTCTACGGAGCCGGGGCGATCGGCGGGGTCCTCGGCGCTCGGCTCGCACTGGCGTCCTACGACGTCGCGCTGGTGGCGCGCGGCGCCCACCTCGACGCCGTCCGCGCCGACGGCCTGACCCTGCGCTCCGCCGACGGCGACCAGGTGGTGCGGCTGCCGGCCTCCGACACCGTCGCCGACCTCTCCCCCGGCGCCGACAGCGTCGTGCTGCTGGCGGTGAAGAGCCACCAGACCGCCGCCGCGCTCGACGACCTGGTGGAGCACGTGCCGCAGGACGCCACGATCGTGTGCGTGCAGAACGGCGTGGCCAACGAGGCCGCGTGCCTGCGCCTGTTCCCGCACGTGCTGGCCGTGACGGTGATGATGCCGACGACCCACCTCGAGCCCGGGGTCGTGGTGCAGAACAGCCATCCCGTGCCCGGCCTGCTCGACCTCGGCCGGTTCCCTGGCGGACGCGACGAGCGGTGCGAGCCGGTGGCCGCGGCGTTCCGGGCGGCCGGGTTCGAGTCGGTGGTGCGCGACGACGCGATGGCGTGGAAGCACCGCAAGCTGCTGATGAACCTCGGCAACGCCGCGCAGGCGTGCTTCGCCGACGACGACGACCGCGCGACGCTGGTCGCGCGGGTGCGGGAGGAGGGCGAGCGGGTGCTCGCCACGGCCGGGATCGCGGTGACCTCCGCCGCGGACGACGCCGCCCGTCGCGGCGACCTGCTGACCGACAGCGGGGTCGGCCCCCGCAGCGGTGGGTCGACGTGGCAGAGCCTGGCCCGCGGACAGGGCTCGGTCGAGACCGACTACCTCAACGGTGAGGTGTCGCTGCTGGGCCGGCTGCACGGCGTGCCCACCCCGGCCAACGACGTGGTGCGCGTCGTGATGGCGGAGCAGGTGCGCGCCGGGGCCCGGCCCGGCGCCCGGCGGGCCGGCGACCTCCTGGCCCTCCTGGACGCCCCCGTCAGTCGCTGACGGCGCCGTAGGCCGCGAGGAAGACGCGGACGCCCTCGTCGGCGAGGTGGTCGAGCTCCTCGGCGGTGATCAGCTGTTCCATGCGCGCCCTGGCACCGACGCTGGCCTACGACATCGCGCTGACGAGCGACCTGCCACCCCTCGAGCGCGCCGCCGGCGTGACCGTCCCGGTGCTCGTGGCGGTCGGGGAGGACAGCCCTCGAGGTCTGCACGCCGTCGCCGACGGGCTCGCTGCCGCCGTGCCCGGGGCCAAGCACGTGCAGGTGGCGGGCCAGGACCACCTGGTCGGCGCCCGGGCGATGCTGGGCGTGCTCGAGGACTTCCTGCACTGACGGTCCGGCCTGCCCCTCGGGTCATTGACACGTGCGGCGCAGCCCCCCATGGTGGGCGACACTGGGGTCCGGTCGTCCGGACGCCGGCCGGCCACCCTGGAGGAGCGCGGAGTGAAGCGGTACCTGAAGGGTGTGGACCCGGCGGTGTTCTGGGGCTCGGCGGTCCTGATCGCCGGCTTCGTGGGCTGGGGCCTCGTGGCGCCCGAGCGCCTGGGCTCGGTGATGTCCACCGCCTTGACCTGGGTGATCGGCAACTTCGGGTGGGCCTTCATCCTCATCGCCACCGGCGTGCTCGTCCTGTGCATCGTCCTGGCCGTCTCGCGCTGGGGCCGCATCCGCCTGGGACCGGACGACTCGCGCCCGGAGTTCGGCACGTTCTCGTGGGTCTCCATGATGTTCGCCGCCGGGCTCGGCGCGGGGCTGCTGTTCTACGGCATCGCCGAGCCGGTCTCGCACTGGACGGCGCCACCTCACGGCCTGGCCGAGCCGCGCAGTGACGAGGCCGCGCTCACCGCGCTGCGCTACACCTACTTCCACTGGGGGTTCAACGGCTGGGCGATGTACGCCGTCATGGGCGGCGCCATGGCGTACTTCGGCTTCCGCAAGAACCAGCCCATCCTGGTCAGTGCGACGTTCCTGCCGGTGCTGGGACCGAACGCCTCCACCCGGCCCGTCGGCCGGCTCATCGACGCCCTGGCGATCGTCGCCACGCTGTTCGGCACCGCCACCGCCCTCGGCCTCAACGGCCTGCAGCTCAACAGCGGGCTCGCCTACCTCTTCGGCGTGCCGAAGTCCGACTCGGTGGCGGTGCTGATCATCGTGGTGGTCACCACGCTGTTCCTCCTCTCCGCCACCTCGGGTGTCGAGAAGGGCATCAACTACCTGGCGAACCTGGGGTCCATCGCCACGATCGCGATGTTCCTGTTCTTCCTGATCCTCGGCGGGTCGACCGTCCTGGTCATCTCCAACGGCATCGAGTCGATCGGGAACTACGTCATCCAGGTGCTCCCCATGTCGCTGCAGACCGGCGTGGGCGACGAGCAGTGGATGGCCGGCTGGACGATCTTCTACTGGGCGTGGTGGGTCTCGTGGGCACCCTTCGTCGGCATGTTCGTCGCCCGCATCTCGCGCGGCCGGACCATCCGTGAGTTCATCATCGGCGTGGTGGCCGCCCCCACCGGCTTCGGCTTCTTCTGGTTCGCGGTCGTGGGCAGCGTCGGCATCGAGCTCCAGCGCAGCGGCGAGGCCGACATCGTCGGCTCGCTGGGGACCCCCGAGCTGTCCCTCTTCACCGCGCTCGACGTCCTTCCCCTGCCGCTCATCAGCTCGGGGCTGTGCGTGGTGCTCATCGCGCTCTTCTTCATCAGCGGCGCGGACGCGGCCTCGGTGGTGATGGCGACCATGGCCTCTCGTGGCTCGTTGAGGCCCTCGAAGCTGGTCGTGGTGGTGCTCGGCGTGCTGATGGGCGGGATCGCCTGCGCGATGCTGCTCGTCGGGGGCCTGACCGCCCTGCAGCAGGCCGCCGTGCTGGGCTCGGTGCCGTTCACGGTCGTGCTCGTGGGCGTGGCGTACTGCTGGGTCAAGGCGCTGCGCGAGGAGACGCGGTCCGCCGACGACCGGAGCGGCCGTGATCCGCGACCGACGACGGCCACGTCCTCCGCCGGAGCGGACACGTGAGGTCGCGGCCGTGGCGGCTGGTGGTGGCCGGCGCCGCGCTGGCTGCGCTCACGGTGGCGTGCGGCGAGGTGAACGACGAGCGCAACGCCTCCTCGCAGCCGCAGGGGGCCTCCCTGCGCGTGACCATCGGGACGCAGGAGTTCCCCGAGGCACGCGTCCTGGGTGAGCTGTGGCGGCAGGCACTGGCCGTCAACGGCTACACCGTCGACCTGCGCAAGGGGGTCGGCCCGGCCGAGGACCTCGACCAGGCGCTCAAGGACGGGGACGTCGACGGGTACGTCGCCTACACCGGGACCGTGCTCTCGATCGTGGCCGGCGAGGAGGTGTCCGGCCTCGACCCGGACCAGACCTACGACCGGGCGCAGGAGTTCTACGCCGGCCAGGACATGGTCATGAGCGGGATGACGCCGTTCCAGAACAAGGACGCGATCGCCACCACGACGGCGTTCGCCGAGGAGAACGGCCTCGCCACGATCGCCGACCTGGCCCCTCTCGAGGAGGTCGTGCTCGGGGCACGTCCGGAGTTCGAGGACCTGGAGCTCGGGCTCGCGGGACTGCAGGAGGTCTACGGCCTCGACAACGTGACGTTCTCCCCGGTCGAGCTGGGTGAGCAGTACGCCGCGCTCGACCGCGGCGAGGCCGACGCCGTCGACGCCTTCACGACCGATCCGCAGCTCGGCTCCGGCGACTACGCGCTGCTGGAGGACCCCGAGCTGCTGTTCGGCTCCCAGAACGTGGCCATGGTGGTGAGCCGCGACAAGCTGGACTCGATCGACGCCGACGCCTTCATGGGCGTCGTCGACGCCGTCAACGCAGAGCTCACCGAGGACGCGATGGTCCAGATGAACGCCGAGGTGACCGGCGGCCGGACCGACGAGGTCGTCGCGCGCGAGTTCCTCCGCGGCGCCGGCCTCGACGAGCCGCTGCGCGGCGAGAGCTGACAGACCCCTGACCGACACCTGACCGGGAGACACTCGTGACCGACCACCGCAACCCCTTCGAGGGCGTCACCGACTTCTTCAGCGAGCTGGCGCGCATCCGCTCCGTCGGCGTGCACGGGGGCGCCGAGCGCGGCGCCGAGCCCTCGGCGCGCACGCACGCCTCCGCCTGGGTGCCGACCATCGACATCCTGGCGCGCGGCGACGACCTGGTGATCCGGATCGAGCTGGCCGGCGTCGAGCCCGAGGACGTGGACCTCGGCTTCGGCCACGGCATGCTGACCGTCTCCGGGACCCGTCGGCCGGGCCCCTCCGACGACTCCGCCGAGTTCCTCGTGCGCGAGCGCTTCTACGGCGCCTTCCGCCGGGCGATCACCCTCCCCGAGGGCACGGACGCCGACCAGATCAGTGCGGAGTTCGACGACGGGCTCGTCGAGGTCACCGTCCGCAACGGCGTGCGTGACGCCGGCGGCACCCGCATCGCCCTCGCGGACACGTCCCGGGGCAGGACGTCGCGGCCGGTGCGTCGCGAGGGGTGACGGGGCGGCGCGGGCGCCGGCCGGTCACTGGTGGACCATGACGGCCCGGTCGCGTCCCTCGACCCCGCGAGACTCGACGACGTCGGCCAGGTCGAACCGCACCCGGTGGATCAACCCCTCGAACCGGTTGCGCACCGGGCGGTAGTCGTCGGTGACGGGCGTGCCGCGGTCCACGCCGACGTTGAACGTCTCGTCGAAGGAGAAGTAGTAGGCCGTGGTGACCGGGACGTGGCCCGACGCCACCGCGGTGCCGTCCACCTCCAGGGTGACCTCGGCGCCGCCGCCCGGCGGCCCGCCGTCGTAGGCGAAGCGCACCACGAGGTCGTGACGCCCCGGCTCCATCGGCTCGGTCGCCCGGACCGTGGTCAGGTCGCGGCCGGCGAAGTTGTAGGCGTAGTGCGGCACGCCGCCCACGACGTACAGCGACCACCCCCCGAACCGGCCGCCCTGGGCGGCGACCACGCCGCTCGTGCCGGTCTGCACCTCGAGGTCGGCGGTGACGAGGTGCGAGCGGTTCTTGACGTTGGGGGCCGCCTCCTCCGAGAGCCGGCCGACCCGCGGGCCGAAGGTGAGGGTGGACCGGCCGTGGTGGAGGTCGAGCCGGCCCGCGACCTCCGGGTTCTCGCGCTCGGTGACGCGGTCGTCGAGCGGCAGCACCTGGTGCCTCTCCGCCTCCCGGAGGAAGACCTCCTGGAGGGCGCGCAGCCGCTCGGGGTGCTGCGCGGCCACGTCGCGCGCCTGGCTCCAGTCGGACTCCAGGTCGTAGAGCTCCCAGACGTCCCGCTCGAACGGCCGGTCGCCGGCATCGACCATCTCCCAGGGCGTGCCGTGGCGGGTGACCGCCGCCCAGCCGTCCTGGTAGATCCCGCGGTTGCCCACCATCTCGAAGTACTGCGTCGTCCGGCGGTCCGGCGCCGCGGCGTCCGCGAAGGTGTAGAGCATGCTGGTGCCCTCGATGGGCTGCTGCGCCACGCCGCCGACGGTGACCGGCTCGGGCAGCCCGGTGGCCTCCAGGATGGTGGGGAGCACGTCGATGACGTGGTGCCACTGGTGCCGGACCTCGCCCCGTCCGGCGATGCCGTTCCCCCAGCGCACGATCATCCCGTCGCGGACGCCGCCGAGGTGCGAGGCCACCTGCTTGGTCCAGGGGTACGGCGTGTTCATCGCCAGCGCCCACCCCACGGGGTAGATCGGGTAGGTCGTGGCGGAGCCGAGCTCGTCCAGGCGGGCCGCCATGTCGGCGGTGTCGTCCTGGAAGCCGTGGCCGACGAGGTGCTCGCGGAAGGTCCCGCGCGGCCCGCCCTCGCCGGAGGCCCCGTTGTCGCCGAGGAGGTAGAGGAACAGCGTGTCGTCCAGGACACCGAGCTCCTCCAGCGCGTCGACGAACCGGCCCACCTGCACGTCGGCGTGCTCCGCGAACCCGGCGTAGGTCTCCATGAACCGTGCCGCCACCCGCCGCTCGGTCTCGTCGAGGTCCTCCCAGCGCGGCACGCCCTCCGCCCACGGGGCCAGCTCGGCCGACTCGGGCACGATCCCCAGCTCCTTCTGCCGCGCCAGGGTCCGCTCCCGCTGGGCGTCCCAGCCGTCGTCGAAGCGGCCGGCGTACTTCTCGCGCCACTCGGGCGCGACGTGGAACGGCGCGTGCGTGGCGCCGAGCGCGAGGTAGGTGAAGAACGGGCGGTCGGGGGTGATCGCCCGCTGACTCTCCACCCAGTCGATGGCATGGTCGAGGAGGTCCTCGGACAGGTGGTAGCCGTCCTCCGGCAGCCGGTCGGGCTCCACGGGATGCCGGCCCTGGTAGAGCTGCGGGTACCAGTGGTTCATCTCCGCGCCCATGAAGCCGTAGAAGAAGTCGAACCCCTCCCCCATCGGCCAGCGGGTGAACGGCCCGGCCGGGCTGACCTCCACCGGCGGGGTCTGGTGCCACTTCCCGAACGCCGCCGTGCAGTAGCCGTTGCCGCCCAGGACCTGGGCGATGGTCGCGGCGCTGGCCGGGCGGTAGCCGTGGTAGCCGGGCTCGGGGGTGGACATCTCCGAGGTCACCCCCATCGCGACGGAGTGGTGGTTGCGCCCGGTCATCAGCGCCTGCCGGGTCGGCGAGCACAGGGCGGTGACGTGGAACCGGCTGTACCGCAGCCCCTCGCCCGCCAGCCGCTGCGCCGTCGGCATCTCGCACGGGCCGCCGTACGCCGTGGACGCGCCGAAGCCCATGTCGTCGACGAGAACGACCACCACGTTCGGCGCTCCCTGGACCGCCGTGACGGGGCCGATGGGCCGCGCCGCGGTGTCGACGTCGAGCGGCAGTCGGGTGCGGTCGGGCCGGCCGGGGGTCAGGGGGACGCTCGTCATGCTGCCTCACTGTGGAGGAGTCGGCGAGGCGACGCAAACACCACTGGACCACCACACTTCAACAGGTTGTTGAAGTAAACCTCTGCACCGTGTTTACCTTTGCCGATTTTTGTCCTAGCCTCGAGTCCTCGGGTCAGGCAGCCGGCACGAGTCCCCTTCACGTCGTGGAGATGATGTCGATGTTGATGACCAGGTCGCTGACCCCTCGTGGCTACGAGAGACTGAGCCGCGATGAGCGGTCCGAGCGCACGCGCGAGCTGCTCCAGCGGCTCGGCACCGAGACCGATCCCGTCGTCGCGGACGAGGTGTTCGAGGAGGTCGTCCACCTGAACCTCCGCGTCGCCCGGGCGATCGCCGCGCGCTACCGGGGCCGTGGGGTGGACGACGACGACCTTGAGCAGGTGGCGTCGCAGGGACTGGTGAAGGCCGTGCGCGGGTTCGACCCGCAGCACGGCAAGGACTTCCTGACCTACGCCGTGCCGACCATCCGGGGGGAGGTGCAGCGGCACTTCCGGGACGCGAGCTGGACGGTCCGGCCGCCCCGCCGCATCCAGGAGCTGCAGGCACGCATCAATGCCACGATGGGCCGGCTCGCGATCGACCTGGGCAGGGAGCCCACGCAGAGCGAGGTCCTCGAGGACCTGGAGATCGGCTACGGCGAGTACGCCGAGGCGGTCGCGGCCTTCGGGTGCTTCCAGCCCCCGTCCCTGGACCAGCCGGTCGAGAGCGCCGACGACCTCCGCCTGGGCGACACCGTGGTCGAGACGCGGCAGGACCTCGAGGCCGCCGAGACGCGCGCGGTCCTCGAGCCCCTGCTCCGCCGGCTCTCCCCCGAGGAGCGGCGCATCCTGCACCTGCGGTTCGTCGAGGACTGGACCCAGCAGCGGATCAGCGAGGAGTGCGGGACCACGCAGATGCAGGTCTCCCGGTCGCTCGCGAGCATCCTCAAGCGCCTGCGCAACGCGTGCACCGACGAGCACCTGGCGGGCCTGGCGCGCACGGCCTGAGGTCGCTCCTGCCGACTCTCAGCTGATACCGGAGCAGACCATCACATGCAGCTCCGGTCCTGCTCAGCGACTGTCGGTGCCGTCGTCGTCAGTCACGTCACGGGCGCTGCCGTGGCCGCCGTCGTCGGTGGTGCCATCGTCGGCGAGGTGGACCGAGTCATCGACGTCCACCGTCACCTCCTCACGTCGCAGCTCCGTCCGCAGCTTGTACTCGTCGACGACCGTGCGCTTGCGCACGATCACGCGCTCACGGACGACGAGCCGCTTGGTGACGATCAGCACCTCCTCGAACACCGGGATGGAGACCGACCCGTCGTCGAGTACCTCCACCTCGCCGGAGTCGCCCTCCTCGGCCGGGATGCGCTCGTCAGTGTCGACGTGCTCGACGTCGCGCGGCACGGAGTACTCGACCGGGTGGCTCTCGACGTGCTTGCGGACGTGGACGCGGCCGCTCTCCTCAACCGCCGTGCCGACGTTCAAGCGCTCCTCGTGGCGGACGGTCTCGACGCCCGGCTCTGCAGTCGTCGCGTCGGTGCCTGCGTCGCCCGACAGGTCGTCGCTGTGCGCCCCGGTCATCGACCGCTCCGTCCGCGCACGATGCCGCCGGGCCGCTCGCGCACTGCCCGCCGGGTCTCGACGACGGCCACCGACTGCTTGTCGCGCTGGCGCTCGGCCAGCCATCCACCGAGCCAGCCGCCGAGAAGCATCAGGGCAAGGGCCACGACGCCGGTGACGATGGCGGTGACGGTCAGGGCGTCGCGCGAGAACCAGCCGGGCAGGCCGACCTGCTCGGTGACGTCGAGGTCGTCCCCGAAAACGGCCGCCAGCAGGGCCAGGACGCCGGCCAGCAGCACCAGCCACAGCGGCGAGACCAGGCCGTGCAGCGCCCCCCGGTGTCGCGCCACGCGTCCGGCGACCCAGCCGCCGACGAGGCACGCGACGAGGAGGACGACCAACCCACCGATGAGGCCGCCGACGGAGAGGTCGCGATCCTCCACCCCCGTCTGGTAGCCGATCGTGCCCACCGCGGCGCTCAACAGGCTGGAGAGCAGCAGGAGGGTGCCCAAGGCAGCCAGGGCACCGGCGATCGTGGCGAGGACGTCGAACCGCGAGCGCCTCGCGCCCACGACGTCCTCGTCGTCGACCCGGGCGACGAGCTCCTCGTCGGCAGGCCTGGGGATCGTCGTCCTGGACTCGTCGGCGCCCAGGCCGCTCGCGCCCCCAGCCGCCGTGCGGTCCCCACGACCGGTGGCCTCGCGTCCCACGTGTCCGTCGGGCTCAGACATGTCGTCCCACCTGTCGCTCGTCGCCGATGTGTCCCCATCGGTGTCCACCGAATGCCTGCTCATGCACCCAGGTCCTCGGTCGGTCGGCTACTGCCGCAGCACCTTCTCCATCGCCTTGCCCCGCGACACCTCGTCGACCAGCTTGTCGAGGTAGCGGATCCTCTGCATCAGCGGGTCCTCGACGTCCTCGACCCGGATGCCGCAGATGACCCCCGTGATGCGCCCTGCCGCCGGGTTGAGGCGTGCCTCGGCGAAGAACTCCTCGAACGTCGTCCCGGCCTCCAGGTGACGGGCCAGCGCCGGCTCGTCGAAGCCGGTCAGCCACTCGATCACCTGGTGCAGCTCGGCACGGGTGCGGCCCTTCTTCTCCACCTTCGTCACGTAGTGCGGGTAGACCGAGGAGACGCTCGTGGTGAAGATCCTGCTCATCCCCGAGAGGCTAGCGGCGGCGCCCGGAGGCGCACCAGGGGCGGCCGGGCGCAGGTCGGTGTCTGGGCGTGGAGGTCCTGGGGCACCGGGGAGGAGCCGACGAGGAGCGAGGACGCATGACTGGCGACCAGGACGTGGACCTGCAGGTGCCGCTGAGCCCTGACGACCACTCCCTGCCCCACAGCGCCAGCGGCGAGCCCACCGAGGAGCAGGACCTCTCCGCCGTGGCGCCGCGCCCCACGTCCGCGCGCCGGTGGACCCCCCAGCGCGTGGTGATCACCCCCGCCGCCCTCGACGAGCCGCACGGCGCCCGGATCGTGGCGCGAGTCGAGGCGCTCGGCATCGAGGTGGAGCGGCTGCGGGGCAACCGGCTGACCGGGGTCCGCGGCGACACGGACCGGCAGACCTACGCCCGGGCCAAGTCCACCCTCGCCGTGGTCGTGAGCCCGCCGAGCAGGCGGAAGCTCCAGCCCATCGCCCCCAGCGCCGACTGGCGCGTCGACCTCGCCGAGGGCTGCCCCGCTCACTGCCAGTACTGCTACCTGGCCGGGTCGCTGTCGGGACCGCCGGTGACCCGGGTCTACGCCGACCTCGACGACATCCTGGCCAACCTCGCTCGCTACGTCGGCGAGGGCACGGTGACGAGCCGGTCCGCGGCCCGGGTCGAGGAGGGCACGACGTTCGAGGCGTCCTGCTACAGCGACCCGCTCGCACTCGACCACCTCACCGGGAGCTGGCAGCGCGCGGTCGAGCACTTCGGCGCGTGGGAGGCCCCGGTGCAGCTGCGCTGGACCACCAAGTACGACGACGTCGACAGATTCCTGCCTCTGCAGCACGCGCGTCGTACCCGCGTGCGCTTCAGCGTCAACTGCCTCCCCGTCACCCGGCGCTGGGAGGGCGGCACCAGCTCCCTGGAGGACCGGGTGGCCGCGGTGCGGAAGGTGGCGATGGCCGGCTACCCCGTGGGCCTCACCATCGCCCCGATCATGCCGCTGGAGGGGTGGCCGGAGCACTACGGCCACCTGCTCGACCTCGTCGCCCGAGCGGTCGAGGACGTGCCCGACCTCGACCTCACCGCCGAGCTCATCACCCACCGGTTCACCGCCGGCAGCAAGGAGGTGCTGCTCGGGTGGTACCCCCGCACGACGCTGGAGATGGACGAGGAGCGTCGGGCGGTCAAGCGCGGGAAGTTCGGCACGAGCAAGCACGTCTACCCCCGCGAGGTCATGCTCGAGCTCCGCGGGTGGTTCGAGGACCAGCTGGCGCAGCGGCTCCCCCGCTGTCGGGTGCTGTACTGGACCTGAGGGGCCTCAGCCGATCCGGTCGTGGATCAGCGGCGTCGGCTCGAACGTCGCGTCGGCCTCGATGTCGTACCCGCCCTCCAGGGAGGCCAGGGCACGGTCGAACCGCTCCGGCTCGTCGGTCAGCAGCGTGAAGAGGGTGTCGCCCTCGCGCACCGGGTCGCCCGGGCGGGCGTGCCACACGACGCCGGCACCCGCCTGCACGGGGTCCTCCTTGCGTGCCCGCCCGGCGCCGAGGCGCCAGGCGGAGAGGCCGACGGCCATCGCGTCGAGCCGGGTCAGGGTGCCGGACGAGGTCGCCGTGACGGTGTGGGACTCCCGCGCGCCGGGCAGCTCGGCGTCGGGGTCGCCGTCCTGCGCGCGGATCATCGCCTTCCACGTGTCCATCGCCCGCCCCGACGCCAGCACCTCGGCGGGGTCGACGTCGGTGACGCCCGCTCCGGCCAGCATCTCGGCGGCCAGGGCCACGGTCAGCTCGACGACGTCGGCCGGCCCGCCGCCGGCGAGCACCTCCATCGACTCGGCGACCTCGATCGCGTTGCCGGCGGTGCGCCCGAGCGGGGTCGACATGTCCGTGAGCAGGGCGACGGTGCGCACCCCGGCACCCTTGCCGAGCTCGACCATGGTCTCGGCCAGCTCGCGGGCGCGGTCGAGGTCCTTCATGAAGGCGCCCGTGCCCACCTTGACGTCGAGCACCAGCGCGCCGGTGCCCTCGGCGATCTTCTTCGACATGATCGAGGAGGCGATGAGCGGGATCGCCTCGACCGTGCCGGTCACGTCGCGCAGCGCGTAGAGCTTCTTGTCGGCCGGGGCCAGTCCCTCGCCCGCCGCGCAGATGACCGCGCCCACCGACTCGAGCTGGGCGACCATCTCCTCGTTCGAGAGCACCGCGCGCCACCCCGGGACCGACTCCAGCTTGTCCAGGGTGCCGCCCGTGTGGCCGAGCCCGCGGCCCGAGAGCTGCGGCACGGCCACCCCGCAGGCGGCGACCAGCGGCGCCAGCGGCAGGGTGATCTTGTCGCCGACGCCCCCGGTGGAGTGCTTGTCGGCGGTCGGGCGCGAGAGCCCCGAGAAGTCCATCCGCTCGCCCGAGGCGATCATCGCGTCGGTCCAGCGCGCGATCTCGCGGCGGTTCATGCCGTTGAGCAGGATGGCCATCGCCAGGGACGACATCTGCTCGTCGGCGACGTCGCCGCGGGTGTAGGCGTCGATCACCCAGTCGATCTGGCTGTCGGTGAGCTCGGCCCGGTCGCGCTTGGCGCTGATCACCTCGACGGCGTCGTGGGCAGCCATTCAGGTCACGTCCTTCAGGTCGTCGGGCCCGAAGGCCATGGGCAGCACCTCGGCCATGGTGCGGATCCCGTGGGGTGTCTCGAGGAGCAGGTCCGCGCCCCCGTGCTCCCAGAGGAGCTGCCGGCAGCGGCCGCACGGCATGATCACCTCTTCCGCGCCGTTCACGCACACGAAGTGGGTCAGCCGTCCGCCGCCGCTGGCGTGCAGCTGGGAGACCAGCCCGCACTCGGCACACAGCGTCACGCCGTACGACGCGTTCTCGACGTTGCAGCCCACGACGACCCGGCCGTCGTCGACCAGCGCCGCGGCGCCGACCGGGAAGCGGGAGTAGGGCGCGTAGGCGTGGCGCATCGCGGAGACGGCCTCGGCACGCAGCTGTGTCCAGTTCATCGTGGCCCACTATGGACCACCGCCTCACGCAGGTCACAGACGGATGACGGATCGGCGCTGCACTATCCACGTCCGGCCGGCGGAAGGCATCATTCTCCCGATGTGCGCCCCACCCCGGGGCCATTCGATTCTGGAGGCATTGTGAGGAACACGAGGAGGGTCGTCGCAGGCGGCCTGCTGGCGCTGCTGGCGACCACGACGCTGGCCGCGTGCGGGGACGCACCCGAGGAGGAGAGCAGCGGAGGTGGAGGCGGAGGCGCGAGCGAGGCGGCGAGCGACTTCCAGCCCTGCATCGTCTCCGACGCCGGTGGTTTCGACGACAAGTCCTTCAACCAGCTGGGCTTCGAGGGCGCCACGCAGGCGGCCGACGAGCTGGGCGTGGAGCTCATCGACGTCGAGTCCAACAGCGAGAACGACTACGGCCCCAACCTGGAGAGCCTGGTGGCCGAGGGCTGCGACGCGATCGTGACGGTCGGCTTCGCGCTGTCCGCGGCGACGGTCGAGTCGGCCACGGCCAACCCCGACATCGAGTACATCCTCATCGACGACGCGGCCGACAACGACTTCGACGGCGAGAAGGACGCGGACAACATCAAGCCGCTGCTCTACAACACCGCCCAGGCGGCGTTCCTCGCCGGCTACGCAGCCGCCGACTACACCAAGACCGGCACCGTCGGGACCTACGGCGGCCAGCCGTTCCCGACCGTGACGATCTTCATGGACGGCTTCAGGCAGGGCGCTGAGTACTACGCCGAGACGAAGGGCAAGGACGTCGAGGTCATCGGCTTCGAGGGCGGCGAGAAGGGCTCCTTCACCGGAGGCTTCGAGGCCAACGAGGCGGCCACCAGCACCGCGCGTCGCATCATCGACCAGGGCGCCGACGTGGTCCTGCCCGTGGGCGGCCCGATCTACCAGGGCGCACTGACGGCCATCGCCGACTCCGGTGAGGACGTCGCACTGATCGGCGTGGACGCCGACTTCTTCGAGACCGACCCCAACACCCAGGACGTGGTCATGACCTCGATCCTCAAGGGCATGAAGGTCTCGACGTACGAGGCGGTCATGGCTGCGGGCAACGACGAGTTCGACACCGAGACCTACGTCGGCACGCTCGAGAACGACGGGGTCGGCATCGCGCCGTTCCACAACTTCGAGAGCAAGGTCTCCGAGTCGCTGGTCGCCGAGCTCGACGAGGTCAGAGCCGGCATCATCGACGGCTCGATCGAGGTGACGTCCTACCTCGACCAGTGAGGTAGCACGGCTCAGCTCCATCACGGGGAGGTCGACCGCAAGGTCGACCTCCCCGTGGCACGTCCGCCTGACTTCCGCGTGAATAGGATGCGGTCCCATGAAGCTCGTCCTCCGCAACATCACCAAGCGCTTCGGCTCGTTGGTCGCCAACGACTCGATCTCGCTCGAGGTGTCGCCCGGTGAGGTGCACTGCCTGCTGGGCGAGAACGGCGCCGGCAAGTCCACACTGATGAACGTCCTGTACGGCCTCTACCAGGCCGACGAGGGTGAGATCGTGCTGGACGGCGAGGTGCAGCACTTCCTCGGGCCCGGCGACGCCATGGCCGCCGGCATCGGCATGGTCCACCAGCACTTCATGCTCATCCCGGTCTTCACCGTCGCCGAGAACGTCATGCTCGGCAACGAGTCCACCGGCTTCGCGGGCACCCTGGACCTCGACGCGGCCCGGGGGCGCGTGCGTGAGATCTCCGAGCGGTTCGGCTTCCACGTCGACCCCGACGCCCTCGTGGAGGAGCTCCCCGTCGGCGTCCAGCAGCGGGTCGAGATCATCAAGGCCCTCTCACGCGACGCACAGGTGCTGGTCTTCGACGAGCCGACCGCGGTCCTGACCCCGCAGGAGACCGACGAGCTGATGG
Source organism: uncultured Nocardioides sp. (assembly GCF_902805925.1). GTDB lineage: Bacteria > Actinomycetota > Actinomycetes > Propionibacteriales > Nocardioidaceae > Nocardioides. The sequence continues at coordinate 11,059 of NZ_CADCUP010000132.1, read as the reverse complement.
AGATCATGCGCCAGCTCAAGGAGGCCGGAAAGGCGATCGTCTTCATCACCCACAAGCTCCGCGAGGTCCGCGAGGTGGCCGACAGGATCACGGTGATCCGCCTCGGCAAGGTGGTCGGCGAGGCCGAGCCGACCGCCAGCAACGCCGAGCTCGCCTCGCTCATGGTCGGACGGCCGGTCGAGCTGGTCGTCCACAAGGACGAGCCCCGGCTGGGCGACGACGCGCTGGTCGTGAAGGACCTCCACGTCCGCGACGCCCTCGGTCACGTCCACCTCGACGGCATCAGCTTCACCATCCGCGCCGGCGAGGTGCTGTGCGTCGCCGGCGTCCAGGGCAACGGCCAGACCGAGCTCACCGAGGCCATCCTCGGGCTGCAGGAGCACGTCGAGGGCTCGGTGACGCTCGACGGCAGGCAGCTCGTCGGCCGGTCCGTGCGGCAGGTCCTCGACGCAGGCGTCGGCTTCATCCCCGAGGACCGCCAGGCCGACGGGCTCGTCGGCGGCTTCTCCATCGCCGAGAACCTCATGCTCAACCGCAGCTTCCGCTCGCCCTTCGTGCGCGGCGGCTCGCTGCGGGTGGACGCGCTGGAGGAGTTCGCGGAGAGGAAGCTGGAGGAGTACGACGTCCGCGCCCCCGACATCCACACCCGCGCCAGCAAGCTGTCGGGCGGCAACCAGCAGAAGGTCGTCGTCGCGCGTGAGCTCTCACGCGATCTGCGCCTGCTGGTCGCGGCCCAGCCGACGCGCGGGGTCGACGTGGGATCCATCGAGTTCATCCACAAGCAGGTGATCGCCACCCGCGACAGCGGCATCCCCGTGCTGGTCGTCTCCACCGAGCTGGACGAGGTCGTCGCCCTGGCCGACCGCATCATGGTGCTCTACCGCGGGCAGGTGGTCGGCATCGTGCCGGGCGCCACCCCGCGTGAGACCCTCGGACTGATGATGACCGGCGAGCGACCGAAGGACGTGGTCGCGTGAGTGGCACCGGCGAGACTCCCGGGACGGTGGCCGAGAGGCCGCGTCCGCCCGAGCCCGAGGGGCCCAGCAGGTCTCACTCCGTGCTGCGCGAGATCGCCTCCGGCAACGCCCTGGCCGGCGTGCTGGCCGTGGTGCTGGCCGTCGCGGTCGGCTCGCTGATGATCGCGGTGACCGACGAGCGGGTGCGCGAGACCGCGTCGTACGTCTTCGCTCGCCCGAGCGACTTCCTCGGCGCGACCTGGGACGCCATCTGGGGGGCCTACACGGCCCTGCTCCGCGGCTCGGTCTACAACGACCGGGTCGACGACTTCGCCACCCGCATCCGTCCCCTGACCGAGACGCTGAAGTTCGCCGGACCGCTGATCGCGGCCGGCCTCGGTGTCGGCCTGGCATTCCGCGCCGGCCTCTTCAACATCGGTGGTCGCGGCCAGATGCTGCTGGCCGGCGCCGCCGCCGGCTGGGTGGCCGCCAACCTCGGCCTGCCCACGGCGCTGCACCTGCCGCTGGCGGTCCTGGCCGGCATGCTCGCCGGCGCGCTCTGGGCGGGCATCGCCGGAGTGCTCAAGGCGCGCACCGGCGCGCACGAGGTGATCGTCACGATCATGCTCAACTACGTCGGCTTCTACCTGGTCTTCTTCATGCTGTCGCGCCAAGGACTGCTGCAGGCTCCGGGCTCGGGCAACCCGAAGTCGGCGCCCGCCCAGGAGACGGCGATCCTGCCGCGGATCCTGGGCGAGCGGTTCAACCTCCACCTGGGCTTCGTGCTCGCGCTGGTCGCCGTCGCGGTCGTGTGGTGGCTGCTCAGCCGCTCCACGCTCGGCTACCGGATCCGTGCCGTCGGCGAGAACCCCAGCGCCGCCCGCGCGTCCGGCATCGACGTGGGCCGCACCTACGTCGTGGTGATGCTGATCGCCGGCGCCCTCGTGGGCCTGGCCGGCGCCAACCAGGTGCTCGGCACGGTGACCAGCGGCGTCACCGTCGACCTCGACGCCGGCATCGGCTTCGACGCGATCACCGTCGCCCTGCTCGGCCGGTCCCGTCCACTGGGCATCCTGGGGGCCGGCCTGCTCTTCGGCGCCTTCAAGGCCGGAGGCTTCGCCATGCAGGCCTCGGAGGGCATCCCGGTCGACATCGTCCTGGTCGTCCAGTCGCTCATCGTCCTCTTCATCGCGGCACCGCCCCTGGTCCGCGCGATCTTCCGGCTCCCCGCCAAGGAGGCGAAGTGAGCACCACCGGCCTGTCCCCCGCTCCCGTGCCGACCGCCGGCCCGACCATCGACACCGTGCCGGTCGTCAGCCGCAAGACCCCGATCATCTTCGGCGTCCTGACCCTGGCCCTGGTCCTGATCCTCCTGCTCGAGGGCCAGTCCGGCGAGACCACCTTCCGCCTCGCCGCCAGGACCGACTTCGCCACCCTGCCCGAGCTCACCGTGCCGTCCATGGGCGGCGCCTGGGCCCTCGCCGTGGCCTGCGCGCTGCTGACCGCGGAGTCCGTACGCCGCTACGCCGGTCGCCGCCGCACCGCCGCCTGGGTCCTGGTCGCCTTCGCCGTCGCCTGGATGGCCGGCTTCCTGACCTGGGCGGCCGCCGGCGAGACCGTGCCGGTGGTCGGCCTGCTGGCCGGCTCCATCGCGCTGGCCGTGCCCCTGGTCTTCGGCGCCCTCGGGGGCGTCCTGGGCGAGCGCGCCGGTGTCGTCAACATCGCCATCGACGGCCAGCTCCTCCTCGGCGCCTTCGCCGCCGCCCTGGTCGGATCGCTGACCGGGTCGCCCTGGGCCGGGCTGGTCGCCGCGATGGTGGCGGGCGCCCTGGTGGCGGTGGTGCTCGGCCTGTTCGCGATCACCTACTTCGTCGACCAGGTGATCGTGGGTGTGGTCCTGAACGTGCTCGTCATCGGACTCACCAGCTTCCTGTTCAGCCAGGTGCTGGCGCCCAACGCCGCGAGCCTCAACACCCCGCCGCGCTTCCCCCGCATCCCGATCCCGGTGCTCGGCGACATCCCGCTGGTCGGCCCCGTCTTCTTCCGGCAGACCGCGGTCGTCTACCTGCTCTACATCGCGGTCGCGCTGGTGAGCTACGCGCTCTACCGCACCCGGTGGGGCCTGCGCGTCCGCGCCGTCGGCGAGCACCCCAAGGCCGCAGACACCGTGGGCATCAAGGTCAACCGGACCCGCTACCGCACCATCCTGCTGGCCGGCGCCATCGCCGGCATGGGCGGCGCCTTCTACACCTTGGTGTCGGTGCCGCAGTTCAACCGTGAGATGACCGGCGGCGCGGGCTACATCGCGCTGGCCGCCGTGATCTTCGGCAAGTGGGACCCCATCCGGGCGACGATGGCCGCGCTGCTCTTCGGCTTCGCCTCCAACCTGCAGGGGGTGCTCGCGGTGCTCGGCTCGCCGGTGCCCAGCCAGTTCATGCTGATGCTGCCCTACGTCATCACGATCTTCGCGGTCGCCGGACTGGTCGGACGGTCCCGTCCCCCCGCGGCGGACGGCGTGCCGTACCAGAAGGAGTAGCGCCTCAGCCGACCGTGAGGGAGCCGTCGACGATCTGCTCCCGCAGCTCCTCGAGCCGCTCCTTCACCGCCTCGGAGACGTCGGCGTCGGCCTCGTGGAAGGGCGCGAGGCCCACCCCGTCGTTGGCGAGGGTGCCGACGTACGGCTCGGAGGAGAACGACTCGTCGACCGAGGAGCCCACGGCCTCCTCGACGGCGACGTCCATGTTCTTGAGGACCGACGTCAGCAGGATGTCGCAGTGGTCGGCCACCGACTCACAGCCGTCGGTGTCGACCCAGATCGCCCGGGCGCCGGCGTCCTCGACGGCCTGCAGCGCCCCGAGCCCGGCCTCCCGGGTCGGGCCCGCCACGGGCATGACCACGTCGGCGTCCCGCTCGAGCAGGTCCTCGGCGATCGCAGCGCCCACGGCCGCGTCGTCGACGTCGACGAGGAAGGAGCCGTTCGCGCCGTCCCAGCCGAGGAGCTCCACCGCGGCGCCGTTGTCCTCGTTGAACCGCTCCACCCCCTGGCGGAACCCCTCCATGACGGCCATGACCGACGCGACCTCGGCCCCGCCCATCGTGCCCACGACGCCCGACTCGGACTCCGCGGCTGCGAGGTAGCCCGCGAGGAAGGCGGGCTCGGCTGCGGCGAACGTCAGCCCCTTGAGGTTGTCCCTGGCTGCGCCGACGTCGGCGTCGACGACGGAGAAGTCGACCTCCGGGTTGGTCCTGGCTGCCTTCTCGGTGGCCCCCACCATGGTGGAGCCCACCGCGGTCACCGAGTTGCAGCCCTGGCTGACCAGGGCGTTGAGGTTGTCGAGGTGGACGGCGTCGGAGGTGGACACCAGCTGCCCGACCTCGACGCCGAGGTTGGTCTGGGCCGCGAGCAGCCCGGCCAGGGCGGCCCGGTTGAGCGGCCCGTCCTCGCCCCCGGCGTCCCCCGCCAGGCACGCCTTGAACTCGATGCTCTGGGCCGGGACGGCGCTGCTGCTGGCGGGGGAGGTCGGGCTCTGGTCGTCCGTGGCCTCGGGTGCGGGGTCCGCACCGCAGGCGGCGAGGGTGAGCGTCGCGACGGCGGCGACGACGGTGCTGCTCCAGGTCGCTCTCGTCATGGTGCCTCCCCCTCTGTGCGCGGCCCCGGCCCGACATGGGGCGAGTCGGCCCAGTATGGCGCGGCGCCCGGCCGATCCCCCGGACCTCAGGCGCTCAGGGCGGTCACGGCCGCCTCGGCGAGCACCTGCGCGCCGATCACGGTGGCGCCCTCATCGATCCTCAGGTTGCCCTGATGGAGGTCGAACGTCGGCCCCCCGGGGGTGCGCGTGCCGAGGCGCCCCATCGCGCCGGGCACCCGGTCGAGGTACCAGCCGAAGTCCTCCCCGCCCAGGCTCTGGGTGGTCGAGACGTGCCCGTGCTGGCCCAGGACGCTCTCGACGGCGGCGGCGAGCACCTGCGTGGAGTGCGGACCGTTCACCACCGGGGGCACGCCGCGCTGGTAGGTGATGTCGGCGGTCACGCCGTACGGCGCGATGATGTTGCCGACGAGGGTGCGGATGATGTGCTCCGCATCGGCCCAGGCGACCGCGTCGAGCATCCGGACCGTGCCCGCGACCTCGCCGGTGCCGGGGATGACGTTGTGCGCCGAGCCGGCGCGGACCCGGCCCCACACGACGCTGACCCCGGCGCGCGGGTCGAGGCGGCGCGAGAGGATGGCGGGCAGCTCGGTGATCACCTTGCCCAGGGCGAAGGTGAGGTCCTCGGTCAGGTGCGGGCGCGAGGTGTGGCCGCCCTTGCCGGACAGGCGCACGGCGAGCGCGTCGGCGGCGCCGGTGAGCGGACCCACGCGCAGGCCGACCTGCCCGACGTCGAGGGTGGGGTCGCAGTGCAGCCCGAAGATCTGCTCCACCTCGGCCAGGCCACCGGCCTCCATCACGCGCAGCGCGCCACCGGGCATGACCTCCTCGGCGGGCTGGAACAGCAGGCGCACGCGCCCGGGGAGCAGCCCCCGCGCGGCGACCTCGGAGAGAGCCAGGCCGGCCCCCACCAGCGCGGCGGTGTGCACGTCGTGCCCGCAGGCGTGGGCGACACCGGGCACCGTGCTGCACCAGGGGTCGGTGGTCAGGTCGTCGACGGGCAGCGCGTCGAGGTCGGCGCGCAGCGCCACGACGTCGCCGTCGGTGCCCAGGTCGGCGATCACCCCGCCCCCGTCGAGCGTGCGGACCTCCCAGCCCGTGCCCTCGAGGTGGGCGACCACCTGGGCGGTGGTGCGGTCCTCGGACCAGGAGAGCTCGGGGTGCGCGTGCAGGTCGCGGCGCAGCTCGACCAGCTGGTCGCAGTGCTTGTCGACGAGCTCGGCGATGACGCCGGCGGCGTCGCGGGGATGGTGGGATGGGACGGACATTGCCTCCTAGGCTATGCCCTCCTCCCTATCCGCCACAGACGACGCACGAACTCCGGGCCCCCGGGGACCGCTCATCCCGCTCCGGGCGACGCGCCGGGGAGGCCCCTACCCCTCGTCGTACGCCGCGAGGATGCGGTCGGCGGCGGCGGGGGCGGCCAGCTCGCCCGAGAGGACCGCGGCGCGCACCTCCTCGCGCACCCGGGCGACCCCCGGGGAGCGGCGCAGCCGCTGGTCGAGCTCGTCGCGCACCAGCGCCCAAGTGAAGTCGAGCTGCTGCCGCGCCCGCTTGCCCGCCAGCCCCTCGGCACCGAGGTGGTCGCGGTGGGCCAGGACCCGCGACCACACGTCGTCGACACCGGTCCCGGTCAGCCCGGAGCAGGTCGCCACCGGCGGCGCCCACTCCCCCCTGCCGTGCACCAGCCGCAGCGCCCCGGCCAGCTCGCGCGCGGCGGAGCGGGCCTCCCCCGCCCGGTCCGACCCACCGTCGTCGTCGGCCTTGTTGACGGCGATCACGTCGGCGATCTCGAGGATGCCCTTCTTGATGCCCTGCAGCTGGTCGCCGGTGCGCGCCAGGGTGAGGAAGAGGAAGGTGTCGACCATGCCGGCCACGGTCACCTCGGACTGGCCGACGCCGACGGTCTCCACCAGCACCACGTCGTACGCCGCCGCCTCGAGCACCGCCATGGCCTGCGCGGTCGCCCGGGCGACTCCGCCGAGCGTGCCGGCGCTCGGCGAGGCCCGGATGAAGGCCCGGGCGTCGACCGCGAGCCGGGCCATCCGGGTCTTGTCACCCAGCACCGACCCCCCGGTGCGGACGCTGGACGGGTCGACGGCCAGCACGCCGACGCGGTGGCCCTGCTCCGTCAGGTGCGTGCCGAGGCACTCGATGAACGTCGACTTGCCGACCCCGGGCACCCCCGAGACGCCCACCCGGACGGCCGGCTGCTCCGGGGCCGCCGGCGTCAGCCCGGCCAGCAGCTCACGGGCCCGGGCACGGTGCTCGGCCCTCGACGACTCGACCAGCGTGATGGCCCGGGAGATCGCCGCCCGGTCGCGCGCCAGCACACCGGCCGCGAGCTCGGCGGGATCGACCTGGGCGCGCGCCATCACTCGTGGGCAGACAGCTTCGCGAGCAGGTCGAGCGCCGAGTCGGCGATGACGGTGCCGGGCAGGAACACCGCCGCCGCTCCCATCTCCTCGAGCACCGGCACGTCGTCGGGCGGGATGACGCCGCCGATGACGACCATGATGTCGTCGCGGCCCTGGTCGGCGAGCGCCTGCTTGAGCGCCGGCAGCAGCGCCAGGTGGCCCGCGGCGAGGCTCGAGACGCCGACGATGTGCACGTCCGCGTCGATCGCCTGCTGGGCGACCTCCTCGGGGGTGGAGAACAGCGGCCCCACGTCGACGTCGAAGCCGAGGTCGGCGAACGCGGTGACGACGACCTTCTGGCCGCGGTCGTGGCCGTCCTGGCCCATCTTGGCGACCAGGATGCGGGGGCGCCGGCCCTCCTCCTCCTCGAAGCGGGCGGTGGCGTCGAGGACCTGCTGCACCCGCGCGCTGCCCTGGCCCGAGCGGGACTCCTCGCGGTACACGCCGCTGATCGTACGGATGGTCGCCCGGTGCCGGCCGTAGACCTTCTCGAGGGCGTCGGAGATCTCCCCGACCGTGGCCTTGGCCCGGGCGGCGTCGACCGCGAGCGCCAGCAGATTGCCCTCCAGCCCGCCGCTCGCCCCGCGCTCGGCCGAGCCGGTCAGCGCCTCGAGGGCGTGGCGTACGGCGTCGTCGTCGCGCTCGGCACGCAGGCGCTCGAGCTTGGCGACCTGCTGGCGGTAGACGTCGTCGTTGTCGACGCGCAGCACGTCGAGCCTGTCCTCGGCCGCGAGCCGGTAGGTGTTGACGCCGATGACGGCCTGGCTGCCGGCGTCGATGCGGGCCTGGGTGCGGGCCGCGGCCTCCTCGATGCGCATCTTGGGGATGCCCTGCTCGATGGCCTTCGCCATGCCGCCGGCCGCCTCGGCCTCCACGATGTGCGCCCACGCCCGCTCGGCAAGGTCGTGGGTGAGCCGCTCGACGTAGTAGCTGCCCGCCCACGGGTCGATCACCTCGGTGGTGCCGCTCTCCTGCTGGAGCAGCAGCTGGGTGTTGCGGGCGATGCGGGCGCTGAAGTCGGTCGGCAGCGCGATCGCCTCGTCGAGGGCGTTGGTGTGCAGGCTCTGGGTGTGGCCCTGGGTCGCGGCCATCGCCTCGATGCAGGTGCGCTGGACGTTGTTGAAGACGTCCTGGGCGGTGAGCGACCAGCCGCTGGTCTGCGAGTGCGTGCGCAGGCTCAGCGACTTCGGGTTCCGCGGGTCGAACTGGCGCACCAGCCGGGCCCACAGCGCCCGGGCCGCGCGCATCTTGGCGACCTCCATGAAGAAGTTCATGCCGATGGCCCAGAAGAAGCTCAGCCGCGGCGCGAAGTGGTCGACGTCCAGGCCCGCGTCGAGGCCGGCGCGGAGGTACTCCACCCCGTCCGCGAGCGTGTAGGCGAGCTCGAGGTCGGCCGTCGCCCCGGCCTCCTGGATGTGGTAGCCGGAGATCGAGATGGAGTTGAAGCGCGGCATCCTCCCGGCGGTGTAGGAGAAGATGTCGCTGATGATCCGCATGCTGGGCAGCGGCGGGTAGATGTAGGTGTTGCGGACCATGAACTCCTTGAGGATGTCGTTCTGGATGGTCCCCATGAGCTGCTCCGGCCTCACCCCCTGCTCCTCGGCCGCGGCGATGTAGAGCGCCATCACCGGCAGCACCGCGCCGTTCATCGTCATCGACACCGACATCTCGTCGAGCGGGATGCCGTCGAAGAGCATCCGGGTGTCGTAGATCGAGTCGATCGCCACGCCGGCCATCCCGACGTCGCCCCGCACGCGCGGGTGGTCGGAGTCGTAGCCGCGGTGCGTCGCGAGGTCGAAGGCGACGCTGAGGCCCTTCTGGCCGGCCGCGAGGTTGCGCCGGTAGAACGCGTTGGACTCCTCCGCGGTCGAGAAGCCGGCGTACTGGCGCACCGTCCACGGCTGGGTGGTGTACATCGTCGGGTAGGGCCCGCGCAGGAACGGGCTGAGCCCGGGCCAGGTGTCGAGCGCGTCGAGGCCCTCGAGGTGCTCGGGGCCGTAGACCGGGAGGATGTCGATGCCCTCGGGGCTCAGCCAGCCCTCTCCCTCGGGCGCGGGGGTGTGCTCGCGCCGCTCCGACCCGAGCGCGACATCGGCGAAGCTGGCCGGGATCGTCATCCGAGTGCCTCCCGGACCCGGGTGAGGAAGGCGAGGGCGTCCACGCCGACCGCGGCCCAGTCGTCGACCGTGTCGTCGGTGAGCCCGCTCTCCCCCGGCCTGCCCGCCAGGACGACGTACGACGCGCCGGCCTCTCGCAGCGCGGCGACCAGGTCGGCGCCCCACTCGGCGTACGCCCTGTCGTTGCCGGCCAGGCAGACCACCGCCTGCCCGTCGTACGCCGCCACCACGTCCTCCACCCCGCCGGTCGGGCCGGCCGGCTCGACGGCCACGCCGCCCGCTGCGAGCAGGTTGCTGGCGAAGGTGGCGCGCGCGGTGTGCTGGGCCACCGTGCCCATCGTGGCCAGGAGGACCGGCGCGCTCGCGGGCCGCGCGCGCAGGTCCTCGTAGGCCCAGCCGTAGGCGCGGGCGTACCGGGACACCGTGCCGGACCGCTCGGGCAGGGTCTCGCCGAGGTGGGGGAACTCCGAGAGCCCGGTGATCGGCCGCGTGCGGTGGGCGACCTGCACGTCCCGGGTGGCGGCGACCGCCCGGACCCGCTGCTTCATCATCTGGCGGGCCTCGTCCGACTCCGCACCGCCGTCGGCCTCGATCCGGCCGAGCTCGGCCCAGCCGGCGACCGCGAGGTCGTCGGTGAGCCGCTCCACGGCGTAGGAGCCGCCGGCCGGGTCCGCGACCACGGCCAGGTGCGACTCCTCGATCAGCAGCGAGGAGGTGTTGCGGGCGATCCGGCGGCCGAAGGCGTCCGGGACGCCCAACCGCTCGTCGAACGGGACGACGGTGACCGCGTCCGCGCCGCCCACGCCGGCGGCGAAGGCGGCGACGGTGGTGCGGAGCATGTTGACCCACGGGTCGTGCCTGGACGTCATCGGCCGGCTGGTGACGGCGTGCTGGGCCTGCGGCACGTCGTCGCCGCCGGACGCCTCGAGCACGCGGGCCCAAAGGCGCCGGGCCGCGCGGAGCTTGGCGATGGCCGGGAGCTGCTCGTCGGTGACGGCGTAGCGGAACTCGAGCAGCCGGGCGGCCTCGCCGACGGAGAGGCCCGCCTCGACCAGGACCCGGAGGTAGGAGATGCCCACGGCCATCGTCCACCCGAGCTCCTGCCCGTCGCTCGCGCCTTGGTCGTGCAGGGCGGTGCCGTCGACGACGAGGGCGCGGACGCCGAGTCGCACCGCTCGGCGCACGAGCGGCAGGAGGACGTCCTGCGAGCCGCGACCGTCGTCACGCACAGGGCTGGGCAGCATCTCCAGCGTCGCCGGGTCGAAGCCCGGGCTGGTGGCGGGGTGGACGGAGCCGTCGTGCTGCTCCAGGAAGCCCAGGAAGGACTCGGACTGCTCGGTCGTGGGACGGTCCAGGGTCACCGGGGCCAGGTCGAGGAGCACGCCGTCGAGCAGCGTGACCCAGTGGGGCGGCTCGTGGCCGTCGAGGTGGAGCATGAGCGAGGTGGCGCCGTTCTCGAGGTCGACCAGGGCGGCCTCGTTGGCCGCCCTGGCGTCGGTCACCTCGAGCTGCGTGCGCACGTCCCAGGCACCGGCGCGGGTCGGGCGGCCCGACGTGGTCCGGCCCTCCAGGTCGGCGGGCTGACCGATCGGCGGCACCACGATGCCGTCGAGGGTGGTGCGCGCGAGCCGTTCCCACACCAGGCTGTCCGGCTCGTCCTCGCGCAGCCGGCGGGCCCTGCGCAGCACCGCTGCGCTCGCCCTCTCCCAGTCGGCCACCGTCGCCGTGTCGTCCGGCGAGGCCAGGCGGAGCGAGCCCTGCTCGGGCGCGAGCTCCTCGGGCTCCTCGAGACCACTCATGCTGCGAACAATAGGCAGCGCCCCTCGTCGGCGACCACCGGGTGTGAGGTTTCCGGCACGGGCGAGTCCCCGACCGGCGTTCACCGCGGCGTCGTTCCGCGGCCTCCCCCGGTTGGTGTGCCG
>NZ_CADCUP010000131.1 GCF_902805925.1 uncultured Nocardioides sp. | reverse complement strand
CGGGTGCACGGCGTCGACGAGCGCGGTCGCGAGGTGCTCGACTTCCTGCCGGGCGAGGTCGTCGACGTCGACAGCGAGCTGCTCTCGCCCGCCCGGCTGCGCGACCTGGCCGCCTGGACGCGCGAGCTGCACGAGGCCGCGGTGGGCTTCCACCACCCCGGCCCGTGGCGGATGGTGCCGGTCGACGACAGCGACCACGTCGGCCACAACGACCTGGCGCCGTACAACGTCGCCTTCGACGGCGACCGGGTCGCCGGCGTCTTCGACTGGGACATGGCCGGCCCCACGACCCGGACCATGGAGCTGGCCCACCAGGCGTGGAACGCGGTCCCGCTCTTCCGGGAGGTCCCCGCCGACCTTGCGGCCGCCCGGCTCGTCGCGCTCGCCGAGGGATACGGCAGCCTCACCGCGCACGACGTGCTCGACGACGTCGTCCGCCGCGTGTCGGCCAGTGTCGAGGCAGTCCGCGCCATGATCGGGTCGGGGGACCCGGGCGGTGCCGGCCTCGCCGCCGTCGGGGAGCCCGAGAGGACCCTGCGCGCCCTCGCCGGCCTCCGCACCCGGATGCCGGCCCTCGAGGCGGCGATCGCGGAGATACTGGTCCCGTGAGAGGGATCTTCTTCGACGAGGACGACGCCCGGGCGGTCGTCGCCCGGCTCGCCGGCGACGGCTTCCGGGCCACCTCGGTCCGCGAGCGCCTCGCCGGTGAGGACGACGACGAGGACCACCCCTGGGCGGTGCTCACCGACGCGCCCGGGTTCGTGCTCGAGCTGCTCGTCGACGAGTACGACGGCTGGCTGGACGCCGACGACGAGGCCCCGTCGCCCGTGGTGCCCCTCGACCTGCCGGCCGCTCCTCGCCGGGTCAAGGACGCCTGAGCGGCGACCGGGCGGCCCCGGTCGGTGCCGCTCAGTACGCTCGCCCCATGAGCGACACCCCCGCGCAGCGGCTCCTGCTGGTCCACGCCCACCCCGACGACGAGTCGATCGGCACCGGCGCCACGATGGCGGCCTGCGTCGACCGCGGCGACGGCGTGACCCTGGTGACCTGCACCTCCGGTGAGCTGGGCGAGATCCTCGTCCCGGAGTGGACCCACATGGCCGCCGACCAGGACGACACCCTCGGCGAGCACCGCCGCGGCGAGCTCGACGCGGCGATGAAGGAGCTCGGCGTGACCGACCACCGGTTCCTCGGGGGCCCGGGGCGCTTCCGCGACTCCGGCATGAAGTGGCACGAGGCCGGCCATGCCGTCGCCGCGGACGAGACCCACGAGAACGCCTTCGCGAGGGCCGACCTGACCGAGGCGGCCGACCTCCTGGTCGAGGTCATCCGCGAGGTCCGCCCGCAGGTGCTGGTGACCTACGACCAGTTCGGCGGCTACGGCCACCCCGACCACATCCAGGCCCACCGCGTCGCGACGTACGCCGCCGGCCTGGCCGCGGTGCCCTCCTACCGCCGCGAGCTCGGCGAGCCGCACGACATCGCCAAGGTCTACTGGACCGCCATCAGCGAGAGCCGCATGCGTGAAAGCCTGCGCAGGCTGCGCGAGGACGGCGACACCGAGACGTTCAAGGGCATGGATCCCGACGGCGAACTCGGCCCCTTCGTGACGCCCGACGCGCTGCTCAGCGCGCGCGTCGACGGCTCCGCGTTCGTCGACCGCAAGATGTCGGCGCTGGCCGCCCACCGCTCCCAGGTGGAGCCCGACGGCTTCTTCTTCGCCGGAGCCGAGAGCGGTCACGCGTTCTGGGGGGAGGAGTTCTTCCGGCTCGCCAAGGGCACGCCCGGCCCCCTCGGCCACGACGGCCTCGAGACGGACCTGTTCGCAGGGCTCTGATGGTCCGCCTGCTGGCGGTCCCCTCGCTCCTCCTCGGATCCGCCACGGCGTACGCCGCGGTGCTCGTGCACACCCGCTGGTGGGGCCTGCTCCTCGGGCTGGCCGCCTGTGCCTGCACGCTCGTGGCGCTGCCGGGCCGCTGGTGGGGCCGGCTCGCCTTCGCGGCCGGCTGGGTCGCGGTGGTCGCCCTGGCCGCGCTGCCCCGCGCCGAGGGTGACTACCTGGTGGCCGCCGACACGGCCGGCTACTCGCTGCTCGTCGCCACGCTGGTGGTCGTCCTGGGCTCCCTGGTGACCCTCGGGGGTCGCCGCACCGGCTCCCTCCTCGATCAGGAGGATCGGCCGCAGCCGACCTAGACTCTCGCGCGTGTTCGAGACCACGACGTCCACCGTCAGGGAGAAGGCCGGGGCCCGGGTGGTGGTGCTGCTGCTCCTGGGGCTGGCCGTGCTGGCGGGGGGCGCGTACGCGCTGGCGCACGAGATGGCGGGCGACAAGGTCCCGCGCGGCACCACCGTGTCCGGCGTCGACATCGGCGGCCTGCCCCGCGAGCGCGCGGCCGCCGTCCTCGAGGAGGGTCTCACCGAGCGGGCCGCCGCGCCGATGGCCCTGACCATCGGCGACAACGAGCAGAGCGTCACCCCCGCCGAGGCCGGCCTCGGCGTCGACCTCGACGCCTCGGTGGCGCAGGCCGGCGGCGGCGACAGCTGGTCTCCCGCGCGGCTGTGGGACTACTACACCGGCGGCGACGACCTGGATGCGGAGGTCGTGGTCGACGACGCGGCGATGGCCACCCTCGCGACCCGGCTGACCGCGGCTGCCGGCTCCGCCCCCCGCGAGGGCGCGGTGCGGTTCCGGGGTGCGCAGGTGAGGACGCGCGAGGCCCGCCCCGGCGCCGGCATCGACACAGCCCAGCTGCGCGACGAGCTGGTCGAGGTCTACCTGAGCGACGCCACGGCCGAGCTCGACCTGGTCGAGGTGGAGCCCGAGATCGACGGCGCGGACGTGCAGCAGGCCCTGACGTCGTTCGCGAACCCCGCCGTCGCCGAGCCGGTGGAGCTCGCCTTCGACACCTCCACCGTGAGGCTCGCGCCGGCCGACTACACCCGCGCGCTCTCACTCGCGCCGCAGGGCGGCGCGCTGGTGCCACAGCTCGACGCCGCGCGGCTGGCCGAGGTCGTCAGCGGCCGCGTCGGCGAGGCGGGGGCACCGGTCGACGCCACGGTGGCGCTGGTCGACGGGCGCCCGAAGGTGGTCCCGGCCAAGCCCGGGGTCGGCTTCGACCAGGCCCAGATCGACGCCGCCTTCCTGGCCCTGGTGGCCGCCCCGCCGGGCGAGCGCAGGCTGCCGGTGACCGCGACGGTGGCGCAGCCGGAGTTCACGACCAAGGACGCCCGCGCGCTGGGCATCGAGGAGCGCGTCTCCTCCTTCACGACCTACTACCCCTACGCGGAGTACCGCAACATCAACATCGGCCGCGCCGCCGAGCTCGTCGACGGCACCGTGCTGAGGCCGGGCGAGACGTTCTCCCTCAACGACACCGTGGGCGAGCGGACCGCCGAGAACGGCTTCACCGAGGGCTTCGTCATCAGCAACGGCATCTTCAAGGAGGACCTGGGCGGCGGCGTCTCGCAGATGGCGACGACCACGTTCAACGCCATGTTCTTCGCCGGGCTCAAGGACATCGAGCACAAGCCGCACAGCTTCTACATCGACCGCTACCCCGTGGGCCGCGAGGCCACGGTCGCGTGGGGCGCGGTCGACCTGCGCTTCCAGAACGACACGCCGTACGGCGTCCTGATCAGCGCGAACGTCACGCCGGCGGGGCCGGGCGGCCAGGGCGTGGTGACGGTCAGCATGTGGTCCACCAAGACGTGGGACATCACCACCACGACCTCCGGGCGCTACAACCCGACGTCGCCGGCGACGCGCACGCTCAGCACCGCCGACTGCTACCCGAACACCGGCTACTCCGGCTTCGAGGTCGACGTCACCCGCTACTTCCGCAAGCCGGGGCAGAGCGAGCTCCACCGCGCCGAGACGTTCCACACCGTCTACACGCCCTCCGACACCGTCATCTGCCAGCCCTGACGCCGGCCGGGGGCGGCTGAGCACCGCCCCCGGCCGCGTGACCACCGGTGGCCGCGGCTAGGGCGCCAGCCGGTGCAGGTCGCGCGGGAAGAGCGTGACCTCGCGGATGTTGGCGGCCTCGACCAGCCGCGCGACCCAGCGCTCCAGGCCGATCGCGAAGCCGCCGTGCGGCGGGATCCCGCGCCGGAACGCCTCGACGTACGACGCGAACGGCTCGTAGGGATAGCCGCGCTGCTCCAGGGTCGTGACGTAGTCGGAGTACCGGTGCAGCCGCTGCGCCCCGCTCACCAGCTCCAGCCCGCGGAAGAGCAGGTCGAAGCTGCGCGACCAGTGCGGGTCGTCGGGGTCGGGGTGGCTGTAGAACGCCCGGCTCGCGGTCGGGTAGCCCTCGACGACCACGAAGTCGCTGCCGTGCTCGCGCAGACCCCACTCGCCCAGCGCGCGCTCGTGCGCCGGGTCGAGGTCGGGCTCGTCGGCCGGTGCGCCGGCGATCTCCAGCGCCTCGCGGAAGTGCAGCACGGGCAGCTCGGCCGGCACCTCCGGCACGGTGATGCCGAGCCGCTCGACCGCGGCCCCCGCGCGCTCGTGGATGCCCGCCACCATGCCGGCGACCGTGTCGCGCAGGCAGGCGATGACGTCGCGGTGGTCGCGGACGAAGCCGAGCTCGACGTCGAGCGAGACGTACTCCGCGAGGTGGCGCACCGTGTCGTGCGGCTCGGCCCGGAACACCGGCCCGACCTCGTAGACCCGCTCGAAGACGCCCACCAGCTGCTGCTTGAAGAACTGCGGGCTCTGCGCGAGGTACGCCGGCCGGCCGAAGTAGTCGACCTCGAAGACGTTCGCCCCGCTCTCGGTGGCCGACTCGACCAGCTTGGGGGAGTGCACCTCGGTGAAGCCGCCCGCGTCGAGGGCGGTGCGGAACCCGTGCAGCGAGGCAGCCGCCAGCTCCCACCTGGCCCGTTGCGCCGGGTGGCGCCACGTGGTGGCCGCGTGGTCCAGCAGGGTGGGCAGCCCGGTGTCGAGGGTGGGGCGCCACAGCTCCACGGCCGGGGTGTCGGCGGGCTCGCCGAGGGCGGTCACCCGGGCCTGGGTCACCTCGACGCCCCCGGGCGCCTGGGTGTTGGCGGTGGCCGTGCCGACCACCTCGACCGGTGTCTCCTCGGGCGGCACCTCGGTGCCGGCCGGCAGCACGACCTGGGCGAGCCCGGCCCGGTCGCGGACGACCAGGAAGGTGACCCGCGCGAGCTCGCGGCGGCGGTGGACCCAGCCCTGCAGCAGCACGGTCGTGCCGGGCTCGGCGGCGGGCAGGGCGGTGGTCAGGGTGCGGGGTGGTCTCATCGTTCCTCCATGGCGTGCTGCTCGGATCGGCTCCTCGCAGCCCGACCGGGGAGTCACGGCCCGCATGCAGGACGAGGGCCGCTCCGGTCTCGCGCGGAGCCTGGCCCTGGAGGTGTGGGCGGGGGCAAGGTCGCGGTGCCACCACACCTTCGCCGGAGGGGTCCGGCCTCTCGTCGGTACGCCGGACGCGCGGGCCGGCGCTCGCTGCCTCCAGCCGAGGGTCGTCACGCCTCACGCCGGCCGGGGGAGAGTCTAGGCCGGGTCCGTCGCCGCGCGCTCGCGGATATCGCGGAGGTAGCGGCTGGTGTGGTGCTCGGCGAAGCCGAGCCGCTCGTACAGCGCTTGCGCCCGCACGTTCTCGAGCTCGACGTGCAGCCAGGCCGTCGTCGCGCCCCGGGACGCGGCGCCGTCGAGCAGCTCGGCGAGCAGCGCCGTGCCCAGGCCGGCGCCGCGGTGCTCCTCGGCCACGTGCAGCGCGTGCAGGCCCACCCAGTCGCCGTCGAGCGCGGCGACGCCGCTGGCCACCACCTCGCCGTCCGGCGTGGTGAGCTCCACCGTCGTCCGGGGGCCGTCGTCCAGGTGCCGCGGAGCCGTCGGCGGCGGGGGCCGCTCCCGGGAGGATCCCGGCCCGGACAGCTCGGCGTCGCACGAGCGGACCGCCCGGGCCACCGACGCCACGAGGTACGCCGCGGCGCCCGTCTCCAGCGGCTCCCACCCGGCTGCCACCAGCGCGCGGTCGACGTCCGAGCCGACCTCCACCTGGGCGAGGGGAGGGCGGTTCCTGGCGGCGTAGAAGTCCCGGACCGCCGCGAGCGCCGCATCGAGCGGGAGGCCGGGGTCGCCCATCGCCAGCACCGAGTTGGCCCGGCGCCGCAGCCGGCCGCCGTACGGCGGGGCGCAGCGCAGCGCCCACGCGCCCAGCGGCTCGGCCTCCATCTCGCCGAAGAGCGAGGCGACGTGCAGCTCGGCGTCGCGGGCGCTGACCCGCAGCCGCACCGAGGGGCGGGGCGGCACCGGCTTGCCGCTGACGATGTCGGCCAGGGCGATGGTCACCGGCGGCCCGGTCTCGGGCTGGACGACGCAGGTCGCCTCGCCCCAGGCGGTGCACACGCCCAGCAGGTCGGTCATCGCGGGACCGCCCGAGGGCCCGCGCCGGCCGGGCAGGACCCGGCGCACGACGACGCGCCGGCCCACGACGTGCGGGCCCAGTCCACGCGGGCGGTGCGGGGGAGCGTCGGCCATGGCGGGATACTAGGCTGGCCGCAGCACAACGCCCCGCCCCACAGGAGGACCTGGTGACCTACGTCATCGCCCAGCCGTGCGTCGACCTCAAGGACCGCGCGTGCGTCGACGAGTGTCCTGTCGACTGCATCTACGAGGGCAAGCGGATGCTCTACATCCACCCCGACGAGTGCGTCGACTGCGGTGCCTGCGAGCCGGTGTGCCCGGTGGAGGCCATCTTCTACGAGGACGACACCCCGGAGGAGTGGAAGGACTACTACACCGCCAACGTCGCCTTCTTCGAGGACCTCGGCTCGCCGGGCGGCGCCGCGAAGATGGGCGAGATCGACAAGGACCACCCGATCGTCGCGGCCCTGCCGCCGCAGCCGCACGACGAGTGACCGTCTCGGGTCGGCTCCCTGACTTCCCCTGGGACCACCTGACGCAGTACGCCGACCGCGCCCGGTCGCACGTCGACGGCATCGTCGACCTCTCGGTCGGCACGCCGGTCGACCCGACACCGGTTCTCGTGCGGGACGCGCTCGCGGCCGCGGCCGACGCCCCGGGCTATCCGACGACCATCGGCACGCCGGCGGTGCGGCAGGCCGCGATCGACTGGCTGGCGCGGCGCGGCGTCACCGGGCTCGGGCTCGACGCCGTGCTCCCGGTGATCGGGTCCAAGGAGCTCATCGCCTCGATGGCGGTGCACCTCGGCATCGGCCCGGGCGACCTCGTCGTGCAGCCGGAGGTCGCCTACCCGACGTACGAGGTGGGGGCGGCGCTGGCCGGCGCCCGGGTGCTTGCGACCGACTCGCTCACCGCCGTCGGGCCCGAGGTGCCGCGGCTGCTCTGGCTCAACTCGCCGTCCAACCCCACCGGCCGGGTGCTGCCCCCCGACCACCTGCGCAAGGTGGTCGAGTGGTGCCGCGACCGGGGCACGCTGCTGGTCTCCGACGAGTGCTACCTGGAGTCGGTGTGGGAGGGCGAGGCCGTCAGCGTGCTGCACCCCGACATCTCGGGGGGCTCGCCCGACGGCGTCCTGGCCGTGCACTCGCTGTCCAAGCGCTCCAACCTCGCGGGCTACCGCTGCGCCTTCGTCGCGGGCGACCCCTCGGTGATCGCCGAGCTGCTGGCCGTGCGCAAGAACCTCGGCCTGATGGTCCCCGCCCCGCAGCAGGCGGCGATGGCGGCTGCGCTCGCCGACGACGAGCACGTCGCGGCCCAGCACGCGACGTACGCCGCCCGCCGGTCGCTGCTGCGCCCGGCCCTGGAGGCGGCCGGCTTCCGCATCGACCACTCCGAGGCCTCGCTCTACCTGTGGGCCACCCGCGGCGACGACTGCTGGCGGAGCGTCGACGAGCTGGCCGGCCTCGGGATCCTGGTGGCCCCCGGGTCCTTCTACGGCGCCGCCGGACGCCGGCACGTGCGGGTGGCGCTGACCGCCACCGACGAGCGCGTCGCGGCGGCGGTCTCCCGCCTCACCGCGGGGTAGCGCCGGGCCGGGGTAGTTAGGCGCGAAATGGCTGCCGCACGGGGCGATCGGCAGCCATTCCGCGGCTGACTACCCCGCCGTACGGCGCGCACACCCCGCCGTAGGACGTCAGCGGCAGGCCGCGGGACCCGCCTCGAAGCCGCCGCAGGCGCCGGGCTCGGGGCCGGCCTCGAGCTCGTCGGCGCCCGGGCCGCCCTCGAGGGTGTCCCTGCCGCCGACGGAGGTGACGCGGTCGTCGCCCTCGCCGGTCTCGATGGTGTCGTCGCCGGGCGTCGCGTCGCTGGGGGCGGCCTCCGGGTCGGCGTCGTCGTTGACGATGTCGTCGCCGGCCAGCGTGGTGATGGTGTCGTCGCCGCCGAAGCCGAAGATCACGTCGTCGCCGGCGCTGCCGATGATCGTGTCGTCGTGCTTGGTGCCGCGCACGATCCAGCGGCCCTCGACCAGGGTGTCCTCGCCGTCGCCGGTGGCGGTCAGGGCGCCCAGGTCGATGCTGACGCCCTGCTCGGCCGTCACGAAGCTCACCACGTCGGGGGCGTCGGTCGCCTCGGCGCCGTCGCCGGCGCCCTCGATGGTGTCGTCGCCGGCACCGCCGAGCAGGACGTCGGGCACCTCGAAGCCGCTGCGCACCAGGTTGGCGCCGCCGACGACCCGGTCGTCGCCGGCGTCACCGGAGATGGTGTCGCTGTCGTTGCCGCCGAAGAGCGTGTCGTCGCCCTCGCCGCCACGGATCAGGTCCTCGCCCTCGCCGCCGCAGATGACGTCGTCGCCCCCGCCCCCGTCGATGACGTCGCTGCCGCCGCCGCCGTCGATGACGTCGTCCCCGGCGGTGCCGATCAGGTCGAAGTCGTCGCTGTCGGTCCCGCTGATCGTGGGGCTGGCGCAGGCCTCCGCCGACGTGGCGGCCGAGGCCGCGTCCACCGTCGGGGTGGCGGACGGGCTCGCCGCGGAGGCGCTCGGGGTCGGCTCGGCGGCCTCGTCGGCCCCCTGCTCGCCGCAGGAGGCGAGCGCCCCCGCCATCACCAGCACGAGCGCGGCACAGGCAGTCCGGTTCATGGTCGGTCCCCTCCGGGTGTGGGCGTGTCCCTCGAGGATGTCATGTCCGGCATGCGAGCGAACCTGTCGTCAGGTCCCGCGCACGTCGACGTGGACGTGGTCGCGGTGCTCGAGGATCGCCCGGTCGCCCCGCGAGGAGGAGGGCACGTCGTAGTCGGTCCAGCCGTCGTCGGAGCGCGAGCCCGCGTGCCAGATGCGGTCGTCGAAGATCAGGGTGTCGATGCCCAGTCGCGAGGCCTGTGCCACGAGGTACGCCGCCATGGCCCAGCCGCGCTTGCGGTTCTCCGCGCTGACGGGGCGGAAGAACACGTCGATCGCCCGGCCCTCGTAGTGCGCGGAGCCCGCCATGTGGCCCGAGCTGACACCGCCCGGCTGGAAGCCGCCCAGCGACTGGTCGCCGAAGGCCGACACCAGGTCCTGGCGCACCCGCGCCGCCCGGCGGGTGAGCCCCTCGTCGTCGATGCGGTCCGAGGACGCCGCCTCGGGCTCGTCGACCTCGCAGCCGAACGCCCGCGGTGAGTTGCCGGTGAGCGCCGAGGCGAGCACCCGGGCGTCGGCCTCGTGGTCGGCGTAGGCCTCGGGGAATCCGGAGCGCTGCACCGCCTGGGCCGCCTCGGTGACGCGCATCGAGTCGTAGCCCTCGATGCCCACCAGGCCGTCGTAGAAGGCGTTGATGGAGTAGTAGGGGTCGAGGATCTGCTCGACGGAGCCCCAGCCCTGTGACGGTCGCTGCTGGAACAGCCCCACCGAGTCGCGGTCGCCGTGCTCGATGTTGAGCAGCTTGGACTCCTGGTAGGCCGTCGCGAGGGCGATGGTGGCCGCCCGGGCCGGCATGCCGCGACGGACCGAGACGGCGGTGATGAGCGCGGCGTTCTCGGCCTGCTCGATGCTGAGCTCCACGGTGCGGCCGTCGACGGTCGCGGTGCAGCCCTCCGTGCCGGGGATGAGCTCCACGCCGCGGTCGACGAGCAGGCCGACGCCGACCAGGACGAGCACGACGGCGAGCCCGGTGGCTGCCCAACGGGCCCCGCGGCCCATGTCAGGCGTTGGCGTGAAGCGCGGCGTTGAGGGCGATGCCCTCTCCCTCGCGCGGCACGGCCTCGATGGTGCCGGTCACCGAGTTGCGGCGGAACAGGACGTTGTCGACGCCGGAGAGCTCCAGCGCCTTGACGACCTTGGGCTTGTCGTCGAGGTCGCGGATCGTCACCTTGGTGCCGGCGGTGACGTAGAGCCCCGCCTCCACGACGCAGTCGTCACCGAGGGCGATGCCGATGCCGGCGTTGGCCCCGAGGAGGCACCGCTCGCCGATGGAGACGACCTGCTTCCCGCCGCCGGACAGGGTGCCCATGATCGAGGAGCCGCCGCCGATGTCGGAGCCGTCGCCGACCACCACGCCGGCCACGATCCGGCCCTCCACCATGGAGGTGCCCAGCGTGCCGGCGTTGAAGTTGACGAAGCCCTCGTGCATGACCGTGGTGCCCTCGGCCAGGTGGGCGCCGAGCCGCACCCGGTCGGCGTCGGCGATGCGCACGCCCGTGGGCACGACGTAGTCGGTCATCCGCGGGAACTTGTCGACGCCGAAGACCTGGACGGGCCCGTCGGCACGCAGCGCCAGCCGGACCTCCTCGAAGCCGTCCACGGGCGCCGGGCCCCGGCTGGTCCACACGACGTTGGCGAGCGCGCCGAAGATGCCGTCGAGGTTGAGCCCGTGCGGCCGCACGAGCCGGTGGGAGAGCAGGTGCAGGCGCAGGTAGGCGTCGCTGGCCCCGGCCGGTGCCTCGCCGAGGTCGATCTCGACCTTGACGACCTCCGTGCGCACCCGGCGCTCGGGGTGCTCGCCCGCCAGGCCGGCCAGCGCGTCGGGAGCCGCCGCGTCGCCGTCGGGAGCGCCGAGGGCCGGGGTGGGGTACCACGTGTCGAGCACGGTGCCCTCGGAGGCGCCGGAGGTCACCACCGTGGCGAGGCCGAAGCCCCAGGCGGAGGTCTGCGAGTCAGTCGTCACGGGGCACAGCGTACGGAGCAGCCCCCGGCCCTCCGCGGCGCCGGGCGCCGCCGGGGCGGTGGGGGACGTCGGCTACTGCCCCGTGCGCCCGTCGACGCACTCGCGCAGCAGGTCGGCGTGACCGACGTGCCGGGCGTACTCCTCGACCAGGTGCACCAGGATGTCGCGCACCTCGGTCGGCCTGCCGTGGACGTACGTCGTCGCGTCGGGGTCGAGGGTCGCCTCCACCTCCCGCGCGTGGGCGACCTCGCGCCGCCACGACTCCCAGGCGTCGGCGACGACCGCGTCGTCGGCCACCGCCCCGTTGAAGTCGAGGTCGGGGTCCTCGTCGGTGCGGTAGAGCCGGGGCAGCTCGGGCTGCGCCCCGAACACCCGGCGGGACCACGAGTGCTCGACCCGCGCCAGGTGGCGCGCCAGGCCCAGCAGCGACATCGACGAGGGCGGCACCGAGCGCCGCGCGAGCTGCTCGGCGTCCAGGCCCTCGCACTTCATCTCGAAGGTCATCCGGTAGCGGTCGAGGTACTCCAGGAGCACCCCCTTCTCGCCGCTGGCGGGCGGCAGGTCCTCGCGGGGGTCGTCCTCGGGCTCGACCCACATGTCGGGGTTGGCGCGTTCGCTCATGCGGCCAACCTCCCCGCCCGGGGGGTGTCGGGGCAAGCGCACGCGCCGGCCGGTGCGTGGCGTCCGACTGGCGCCTCGCCGGGCCGCCGCCGTACCCTGGGCCCACAGGCGTCCGAGCCGTCATCAGCGGCGAGCCTTCCGGAAGAACAGGCCCAGCAGGCCCCAGTAGAACCGGACGGGTAGGCCCGACACAGCCGTCGAAGAAGAGGTCACCCCCGGGTGGCAAGCGAGGTGGTACCGCGGCAGCCCGTCGTCCTCGTGGAGCAGCGCCCACGACGTACGACGACCGCAGGAGCCCCGCATGACCTACCCCCAGGTCTCCCACACCGACGCGACCACCGTGCCCAGCGCCCCGTCCTTCCCGCAGGTCGAGGAGGCGGTGCTGGCGTACTGGAAGGACGACCGGACCTTCCAGGCCTCGATCGACCAGCGCGACGCGGGCACCGACGGGGGGAACGAGTTCGTCTTCTACGACGGTCCGCCCTTCGCCAACGGCCTGCCGCACTACGGACACCTGCTCACCGGCTACGTCAAGGACGTCGTCCCGCGCTACCAGACGATGCGCGGGCGCCGCGTCGAGCGACGCTTCGGCTGGGACACCCACGGCCTGCCCGCCGAGCTCGAGGCGATGCGCCAGCTCGGCCTGAAGACCACCGACGAGATCCACGAGCTCGGCGTCGAGAAGTTCAACGCCGCCTGCCGGGAGTCGGTGTTCAAGTACACCTCCGACTGGGTCGACTACGTCACCCGCCAGGCCCGGTGGGTCGACTTCGAGAACGACTACAAGACGCTCAGCCCCGACTACATGGAGTCGGTGATGTGGGCGTTCAAGCAGCTGCACGAGAGGGGCCTCGTCTACGAGGGGTTCCGGGTGCTGCCGTACTGCTGGAACGACGAGACGCCGCTGTCCAACCACGAGCTGCGCATGGACGACGACGTCTACCAGAACCGGCAGGACCCGGCCGTCACCGTGGGCTGCCGCCTCGAGACCGGCGAGCTGGCGCTCGTCTGGACGACCACGCCGTGGACCCTGCCCTCGAACCTGGCGATCATGGTGGGCGAGGACATCGACTACGTGGTGGTCGAGTCCGACGTCACCGGCACGCCCGAGCGGTACGTGCTGGCGGAGGCCCGGCTGGCGTCGTACGCGCGAGAGCTGGCGCCCGACGGGCAGGGTGACCCCGTCGTCGTCGAGCGGCTCACGGGCTCCGACCTGGCGGGGCGCGGCTACACCCCGCCGTTCCGCTACTACCTCGGCCACGAGAACGCCTTCCGCGTGGTCACCGCCGAGTTCGTCACCACCACCGACGGCACCGGGCTGGTGCACACCGCCGGCGCCTTCGGTGAGGACGACAAGGTGGTCACCGACCGCGAGGGCATCGAGCCGGTCATGCCGGTCGGCAAGGACGGTCGCTTCACGTTCCCCGTCGTGGAGTACGAGGGCATGCAGGTCTTCGACGCCAACCCGCACATCATCGACGACCTCAAGGCGGTCCGCGCCAGCGTCACCCCGGGCACGGTGCTGCTGCGCCGCGAGACCTACGACCACTCCTACCCGCACTGCTGGCGCTGCCGCGAGCCGCTGATCTACAAGGGCGTCTCGTCGTGGTTCGTGGAGGTGACCAAGGTCAAGGAGCGGATGCTCGAGCTCAACGGCGAGATCGAGTGGGTGCCGGGCCACGTCCAGGAGGGGCAGTTCGGCAAGTGGCTGGCCAACGCCCGCGACTGGTCGATCACCCGCAACCGGTTCTGGGGATCCCCGGTGCCGGTGTGGAAGTCCGACGACGAGGCGCACCCGCGCATCGACGTCTACGGGTCGTTCGCGGAGATCGAGCGCGACTTCGGCCGGCTGCCGCGCGGCGCCGACGGCGAGCCCGACCTGCACCGCCCCTACGTCGACGACCTGACGCGGCCCAACCCCGACGACCCGACGGGGCGCTCGACGATGCGCCGGGTCAGCGACGTCCTGGACGTGTGGTTCGACTCCGGGTCGATGAGCTTCGCCCAGGTGCACTACCCCTTCGAGAGCCAGGACTGGTTCGAGCACCACTTCCCGGGCGACTTCATCGTCGAGTACGTCGGCCAGACGCGTGGCTGGTTCTACACGCTCCACGTGCTGGCGACCGCGCTCTTCGACCGGCCGGCGTTCCGCTCCTGCATCTGCCACGGCATCGTGCTGGGCTCCGACGGCAACAAGATGAGCAAGTCGCTGCGCAACTACCCCGACGTCAACGAGGTCTTCGACCGCGACGGCGCCGACGCGATGCGCTGGTTCCTGATGTCCTCGCCGATCCTGCGCGGCGGCAACCTCGTGGTCACCGAGCAGGGCATCCGCGACTCGGTGCGCCAGGTGATGATCCCGCTCTGGAACAGCTGGTACTTCTTCAGCCTCTACGCCAACGCCGCGGCGTACGACGCGAAGCGCTCCACCGCCTCCGCCGACCCGCTCGACCGCTACCTGCTGGCCAAGACCCGGCAGTTCGTGGAGGAGACGACCGCCCAGCACGACGCCCTCGACATCGCCGGCGTGTGCGACGGCATGCGCGGGTTCCTCGACGTGCTGAGCAACTGGTACATCCGCCGCTCGCGCAGCCGCTTCTGGGCCGCCGACGGCGGAGTCGACGAGGGTGCGTTCGACACCCTCTACACCGTGCTCGAGACGGTGTGCCGGGTGGCGGCGCCGCTGCTGCCGCTGACCACCGAGGAGATCTGGCGCGGCCTCACCGGCGAGCGCTCGGTGCACCTCACCGACTGGCCGTCGGCCGACGACCTGCCCGACGACCCCGACCTGGTGGCCTCGATGGACCTCGTCCGCGACGTGTGCTCGGCCGGGTCGGCGCTGCGCAAGGCCGCCGGCCTGCGCAACCGGCTGCCGCTGGCCTCGCTCACCGTCGTCGCGCCGGGCGCCTCGCTCGCCGGCTTCGAGGGGCTGGTCGCCGACGAGCTGAACCTCAAGGGCGTCCGGCTGGTCGACCCCGCCTCCCAGGAGGCGGCGTCGTACGCCGTGGAGCAGCGGCTCGTCGTCAACGCCCGGGCCGCCGGCCCGCGGCTGGGCAGGGACGTGCAGCGGGCCATCAAGGGCTCGAAGTCCGGGGACTGGTCGGTGGCCGAGGACGGCACCGTGACCGCGGGCGGCTTGGACCTGGTCGAGGGCGAGTACGCCCTGGAGACCGTCGCGGGCGCCGACGCCGGCTCCGTGACCGGACTGCTGCCCGGCGGCGGGTTCGTGGTGCTCGACACCGAGGTGACGCCCGAGCTGGCCGCCGAGGGGCTCGCGCGCGACGTCGTCCGCGCCGTGCAGCAGGCCCGCAGGGACGCCGGCCTCGACGTCTCCGACCGCATCGCGCTCACGCTGGCCGGGCCCGGGGAGACCCTGGCCGCCGTCCGCGCCCACGAGGCCCTCGTCGGCGGGGAGACCCTGGCGACGAGCGTGGCGTACGGCGCGGCGCAGGACGACCTCACGGTGGAGGTGGCTCGGGCCTGAGGCTCCTCCTCACCGGGCCAGCCTCCGGTAGGCGCGCGCCGCGAGCGGGACGAACACGCCCACCAGCACGGCCGGCCACGCGAGCGCCAGCAGCAGGGCGTGGTCGGCCAGCACACCGTCGGTGATGCCGGTCGGGTTGCCGAACAGCTCCCGGCAGGCAGCGGCCGTGGCCGAGACGGGGTTCCACTGCGCCAGGAACGCGAGCCACCCCGGCATCGTCTCCGGCGCGACGAACAGGTTGGAGAGGAAGCCCAGCGGCCACACCAGCACCTGCACGGCGGCGAAGGAGCCCTCGCCGCGGAAGGTCAGGCCCAGGAAGATGCCGATCCAGAGCATCGCGAACCGCAGCCAGAGGAGCAGGCCGATCGCCAGCAGGGCGGCCCCGGGCGAGCCGTCGACCCGCCAGCCGACGAGCAGCCCCCCGAGCACCAGCACGGCGAGCTGCACCGTGGAGTTCACCATGTCGGCGCCGGCACGGCCGGCCGGCACGGCGACACTGCTCATCGGCAGCGACCGGAAGCGGTCGGTGATGCCCCGCCGGGTGTCGGCGGCCACCGCCGACATCGTGCTCTCGACGCCGAACATCATGGACAGCGCGAACATGCCGGGCAGCAGGTACGGCAGGTAGTCGCCGCCGCCCGGCAGCTCGATGGCGCCTCCGAACAGGTAGCCGAAGACCAGCAGCAGCATGATCGAGAAGGCGATGCCGAAGATCGGCGCCCACGGCTCGCGGACCCAGTGCCTGAGGTCGCGCAGCATCACGACCCAGCCGTGCCGCAGGGCCGAGGAGCGTCGGGGGCCGGGGTGCATGGTCGTGGCGGTCATCGGGCGGCTCCTTCGGGGGCGGTGAGGTGCAGGAAGACCTCGTCGAGGGTGGGACGGCGCAGCTGGAGGTCGGCGACCGCGAGGCCCGCGCCGTCCAGGGCCCGGACGACCGAGACCAGGGCGGCGGTGCCCCCGGCGGGGCCGGCCTCGACGGTGACGCGGTGCTGGTCTGGGTTCACGAGCCCGCCGACCGCGGCGGCCACCGGCGCCAGGTCGGCGTCCGCCGCGGGGGTCACGATGACGCGGTCGGCGCCCAGCCGGCTCTTGAGCTCCCCCGACGTGCCCTCGGCCACGACCCGGCCGGCCCCCATCACGGTGATCCGGTCGGCGAGCTGGTCGGCCTCGTCGAGGTACTGCGTGGTGAGCAGCACCGTCGTGCCCCGCGCGACCACCTGGCGGACGGCGCGCCACACCTCGTTGCGGCCGCGGGGGTCCAGCCCGGTGGTCGGCTCGTCGAGGAAGAGCAGCTCCGGCCGCCGGATGAGGCCCGCGGCGATGTCGAGGCGCCGGCGCATGCCGCCGGAGTACGTCGAGACCTTGCGGTCGGCGGCGTCCAGGAGGCCGAACGCCGCGAGGAGCTCCTCGGCGCGCGCCTCGGCCAGCCGGCGGGGAAGGTCGTGCAGGCGGCCGAACATGACCAGGTTCTCCCGGCCGTGGAGCACCTCGTCGAGAGCAGCCGCCTGACCGACCAGCCCGATGGCCCGCCGGACGTCGTGCGGGGCGCGCCGGACGTCGTGCCCGGCGACGAGGGCCTCACCCCCGTCGCAGCGGGTCAGGGTCGCCAGGACGTTGACGGCCGTGCTCTTGCCGGCGCCGTTGGGGCCGAGGACGGCGTGCACGGTGCCGGCCGCGACCACGAGGTCCAGGCCGTCGAGGGCCAGCGTGTCGCCGTACCGCTTGGTGAGGCCCCGCGCCCGGACCGCGGGCGGGGCGGAGGAGGGGGGAGCGAGGTGGGGCATCTGGACTCCTGTCTTGGTACGGCGTACGGAGTGGTGGCCGGAGCGTACCACTGATTCCGTACGCCGTACGAGATAAGTAGGGTGGTGCCGTGACGACCGACCCCGACCCCGTCCTGGCGCTGCTGTGGCGCCACGCAGCCCCGGCGGAGCTGCGGCCCGTCCCCGCGCGCCGGGGGCCGCGGCAGCGGCTCACGGTCGACGACGTGGTCGACGCGGCGATCGGGCTGGCCGACGAGCAGGACCTGGCGGCGGTGTCCATGCGCTCGCTCGCCCAACGGCTCGGGCTGGGGGCGATGTCGCTCTACGGCTACGTCCCCGGCCGCTCCGAGCTCGTGGCGCTGATGGCCGACCAGGTGCTCGGCCGCACGACCCTCCCGGCGATGCCCGCCGACCTGCGCGGGCGGCTGGAGCTCGTCGCCCGGGTCACCCACGCCGACTGGCGCGCCCACCCGTGGCTGCTCGACGTCACCGGGCTGCGCCCGTGGCTCGGCCCGCACTCCGCCGACCGCTACGAGTGGCAGCTCACCGCGGTCGAGGGCATCGGCCTCGACGACGTCGAGATGGACCAGACGGTGGCCCTGCTGACCGGCTTCGCCGCGGACATCGTGCGCTCCGAGGACCGGGTGCGCCGCGCCGAGCGCGAGTCGGGCGTCACCGAGCTGGTGTGGTGGCGGGCGAACTCCGAGACGCTGGGCCGGCTGATGGCCGAGCGGGACTACCCGCTCGCCGGACGGGTCGGCACGGCCGCCGGCGAGGCCTACCAGGCGGCCAGCGACCCCGCCCGGGAGCTGGAGTACGGGCTGGCCCGCATCGTCGACGGCGTCCTGGCCCGCGTCGGCCGCCACTGAGGACGCGCTGGAGGACGACTGGTTGGATGGGCGCCATGACCCCGCCCCACCCCCCGACCCTCGACCTCGCCGCCGACGCGGTGACGCTGACCCAGCAGCTCGTGGACATCGAGTCGGTCAGCCGCAACGAGCAGGCCATCGCCGACGCCGTGGAGCAGGCGCTGCGCCCGCTCGGGCACCTCACGGTGTCGCGCCACGGCAACACGGTGGTCGCCCGGACCGAGCTGGCCCGCGGCGAGCGGGTCGTCATCGCCGGCCACCTCGACACCGTGCCGCTCAACGACAACCTCCCCTCGCGGCGCGAGGACACCCCGGAGGGGGAGGTCCTGCACGGCCTCGGCACCTGCGACATGAAGGGCGGGGACGCCGTGATGCTGCGCATCGCCGCGACCGTGCCCGAGCCCGACCGCGACGTCACCTTCATCTTCTACGAGGCCGAGGAGATCGAGTCCGAGCACAACGGCCTCCACATCCTGGGCCGGGCCCACCCCGAGCTGATGAGGGCCGACTTCGCGATCCTGATGGAGCCCAGCAACGCCGTGGTCGAGGCCGGGTGCCAGGGCACCCTGCGGGTCGACGTACGCACCCGGGGGGAGCGCTCGCACTCGGCTCGCAGCTGGCGCGGCGTCAACGCCATCCACGCCGCCGGCGGGGTGCTGGACCGCCTGGACGCCTACCAGGCGCGCAAGCCCGTCATCGACGGCCTGGAGTTCCACGAGGGCCTCAACGCGGTGTTCATCCGCGGTGGGGTGGCCGGCAACGTCATCCCCGACGAGTGCGTCGTCGAGGTCAACTTCCGCTTCGCCCCCGACCGCTCGGAGGCCGGCGCGGAGGCGTTCGTGCGGGAGTTCTTCGACGGCTACGAGGTCGAGGTCACCGACACCGCGCCGGGCGCACTGCCCGGGCTCGACGTCCCGGCCGCCAAGGCGTTCGTCGAGGCGGTCGGCGGCGAGGTGGGCCCCAAGTTCGGCTGGACCGACGTGGCGCGCTTCACCGCGCTGGGGGTCCCCGCGGTCAACTTCGGCCCCGGCGACCCGATGTTCGCCCACAAGCAGGACGAGCACGTGCCGACCGCGCAGATCCTGCGCTGCGAGGAGCAGCTCCGGGCGTGGCTGGGCGCCGGTGCGGAGCAGGGTGCGGGCCAGGCGTCGGGCCAGGTGGGCCGGGGTTCGGGGGAGGGTCGATGACCGATCACGAGGGACCCGTCGTCAAGCGCCGCGGCCAGCGGGACACCGGCACCGCCGACCGGCGACTGCTCGACCGGGGCCAGCTCGACACCCACACCGACCTCTGGCGCGTGATGCGCATCCAGGCCGAGTTCGTCGAGGGCTTCGGCTCCCTCGCCGAGCTCGGCCCGGCCATCGGCGTCTTCGGCTCCGCGCGCACGCCGTCGGACCACCCGGACTACGCGACCGGCGAGAAGGTGGGCCGGCTGCTCTGCGAGGCCGGGTTCGCGGTGATCACCGGCGGCGGGCCGGGCGCGATGGAGGCGGCCAACAAGGGGGCCAGCGAGTGTGGCGGCACCAGCGTCGGCCTCGGCATCGAGCTGCCCTTCGAGTCCGGGCTCAACGAGTGGGTCGACAAGGGCATCAACTTCCGCTACTTCTTCGCCCGCAAGACGATGTTCGTCAAGTACTCCCAGGGGTTCATCGTGCTCCCGGGCGGGCTGGGCACCTTCGACGAGCTCTTCGAGGCGCTCACGCTGGTGCAGACCCAGAAGGTCACCTCGTTCCCGGTGGTGCTGATGGGCGTCGACTACTGGTCCGGGCTGCTCGCCTGGCTGCGCGACACCGTGCTGGCCGGCGGCAAGATCAGCGAGGTCGACCTCGAGATGCTCACGCTGACCGACGACCCGCAGCTGGCCGTCGACCTGATGGTGCGGGCCCGCGACGGCGCTCACCCCACGCCGCCCCCGGAGCGGGCGGAGTAGTCGTGACCTGGCTCTTCGCGATCCTCATCGTGCTGGCCATGGGCGGGGTCGCCGTCGCCGCCTCCGGCCGCATCGGCACCCTCCCCGAGGCCTACGACGACCGTCCCGACGCACGGGTCCCCGCGGGTGACCTCACCGGGGCCGACCTGCGGCAGGTGCGGTTCTCGCTCGGCCTGCGCGGCTACCGGATGTCGGAGGTCGACGCGCTGCTCGAGCGCCTGGCCGCCCAGCTGGAGTCCCGCGCCCTCGAGGAGGGCGTCGGCGACCGCGACGAGCACCCCCGCGAGCATGGTCGTGGCGGCGCCGCGAGCGACTGAGGCACACTGCCCCCCGTGTCCACCGACGTCGTCGTCTACGTCCTGACCGCGCTGGCCGGTGTCGTCGTCGTCCTCACCCGGCTCCGTGTGCGGGCCGACGGCGGCGCCGGGCAGCACCGCGTCAGCAGCCCGGTCCTCGCCGTGCACACCGTGGCGGGCGGGCTCGCCGTCGTCGTCTGGGTCGTCTTCCTGGCCTTCCCCGAGGACTCCGCCCCGGGCCACCCGGTGGTGGGCATCGTGGCGCTGGCGCTGTGGTGGGTGGTCGCCCTCGACGGGCTGCTCGTGCTGCTGCGCTGGCTGCCCACGCGCGGCAGGCACGCGGTCGAGGCGTCCGCGGCCACCTGGAGCAACGGTCCGGGGCTCTCGGTGCTGGCCCACCTCGGCATGGTCGTCGCGGTCCTGGTGTTCACCTGGGTCTACCTCACCTCGGCGGTCTGACGTGCGACGACCGCTCACCGCCCTCGGCGGCCCCCTCCTCGCGCTCACCCTCGCGGCGTCCCCCACCGGCCGGGCCGACGCCGTCATCGCCGACCGGCGCCCTGCCGTGGTCGAGAAGCGCGTGATCGGCCACTCGGTCACGGGGCGCCCGATCACCGCCTGGCGGCTCGGCGAGCCCGGCAGGCGGCGCATCGTCCTGGTCTCGAGCATGCACGGCGACGAGGACGCCACGTCGCAGATCCTCGACGCCCTGCGCGACGGGCGCCGGCACGTGCGCGGGATCGACCTGTGGGTCGTGCCGTCGTACAACCCCGACGGCATCGCGCGCGGCACCCGTCGCAACGCCCGCGGCGTCGACCTCAACCGCAACTACCCGCACCGCTGGGCCGACCTCGACGGCGCCCACGAGTCGGGCCCGCGCCCGGCGTCGGAGCCCGAGACCCGGGCGATGATGGACTTCCTGACCGAGATCGCGCCCCGGCGCGTCCTCAGCTTCCACCAGCCGCTCGACGGCGTGGACACCGACACCAAGGATCGCGGCTTCGCCCGACGCCTCGCGCGCAGGCTGCGGCTGCCCACCACGCGGCTCGACTGCGGCGGGCTGTGCCACGGCACGATGACGATGTGGTTCAACGCCACCTTCCCCGGGTCCGCCCTCACCATCGAGTACGGCGCCCGCCCGGGCCGCCACCGGCTCCGGGTCGACGCGCCGCGCCAGCTGCTCGACGCCCTCGGCGCCCGGCGCAGCAGGCGCCCCGCGCCGGGGCTGTAGCGCTCAGCGGCCCTCGAACACCGGCTTCTGCTTGGCGACGAAGGCCTCGACGGCCGCCGCGTGGTCGCGCGTGGCACCGGTGCGCGTCATCATCCGGCCCTCGTGGGCCAGCGACTCGGCGAACGTGTGCTCCTCGGAGTACGCCACCGCCGCGCGCATCGAGGCGTAGGCCACGGTGGGGCCTGCGGCGAGCCGGCCCGCCACCTCGGCGGTGGCGTCGGCCAGGCCGTCCGCGGGCACGACGCGGGTCGCGAGCCCCAGCCGCTGCGACTCCTCGGCGTCGAGCGTGGACGGGAAGTAGAGCAGCTCGAGGGCCTTCGCCCGCCCGACCAGGCGGGGCAGCGTCCAGCTGGACCCGGTGTCGCAGGAGAGGGCCACGCCGGCGAAGGCGAAGTTGAACGCGGCGGTGTCGGCGAGGATCCGCACGTCGCAGGCGAGCGCGAGGCTGGCGCCGGCTCCGGCCGCCACGCCGTTGACCGCGGCGACGACCGGCTTCGGCATGGTCGCCAGGGCGGTGACGATGGGGTTGTAGTGCTCCTCGACCGTCGAGAACAGCGCGTCGGTCGTGCCGCTGCGGAGGATCCCGAGGTGCTCCTTGAGGTCCTGGCCGACGCAGAACGCGCGCCCCGCGCCGGTCAGCACCACGCACCGGACCCGGTCGTCCTCGGCCAGGGCCTGCACCGCCTCGCGCAGCGCCACCTTGGTCGCGATGTCGAGGCTGTTCATCGCCGCGGGCCGGTTCACGGTGATGGTGCCGACGCCCTTGGTGACGTCCACGAGCACGGGATCGGGGGTCTCAGCCTTCATGGGCACGCAGTCTGCCAGCCGCCACGCGCCGCGGTCAGTGCTCCGACAGCGTGCGGGCCACGAACCGGTCGGCGCCCTCCTTGAGGCCGTCGGCGCAGTCGGTGAAGAAGGAGGAGGCCGCGCGGCCCGGCCAGTCGGGTGGCAGCAGCTCGTCGGGGAGACCGGGGTCGACGAAGAGGAACTTGCGCCACTCGTGCACGAGGTGGAAGCGCGCCGCGAAGGCGGCCTCGTCGGGGTCCTGGTGGCCGCGCAGGTGCCGCTCGATCTCGGCCGCCGCGCTCGCGTGCCACTGGGCGTACGTCGCGGCGAGCCGCTCGAGGTCCCAGGCCCGGATGGGCGCGTCGGCGGGGGAGAAGTCGTGCGCCACCGCGGTCGTGGCGCGGGCGCCGGCGCGCTGGAGGGCGGCGTCGAGCTCGGGTCGCTCGAACGGGCTGACCCACACGCACTCGGTCAGCTCGGCGTACCCCAGGAACGACAGCTCGCGGTGCACGCGGGCGCGGGCGGCCCGGTCGATCGGCCCGGCCACGAACACCAGTCGCCAGGCGTGGTCCCAGTCGCGGGCGGTGCGCCGGTAGATGCGCTGGTGGGCCGCGTCGAGGCGCCGGATGGCCTGTCCGGTGGCGGCGTAGCCGCGCGCGCCGGACACCGTGACGGGCTCCAGCCAGCCCTGGCTCACCATGCGCGAGATCGCCGTGCGCACCGCGGGGGCGGCGATGCCGGTGGGCGCGAGGAGGCGGACGAGCCCGGCCACCGACGACCGGTTGTCGCGCTGCGGCAGGAGGTCGCCATAGACGTCGAAGAGGGCGGACCGGGCATGCATGGCAGGGAGTCTGCCAGCCCGCGAGGCACCTGTGGTGCCGGTCACTTCAGGGATGAGGGATAATGGCGGGGACACGTCGTCGGGGTGGAGACCTTCCGCTCCGACGCGCCACGAGACGAGCAGCACGGGACGCAGCCAGCGCTGCGACACAGAAAGAGGTGCGCGGATGGCGGCCATGAAGCCGAGGACGGGCGACGGACCGCTGGAGGTCACCAAGGAGGGGCGCGGCATCGTGATGCGCGTCCCGCTCGAGGGCGGCGGCCGTCTCGTGGTCGAGCTGAACGCCGAGGAGGCCGGCTCCCTCGGGGACGCCCTCAAGGCCGTCGTCGGCTGATCGTGACGTCGACGACCCCGATCCTGCCCCCTCAGGTCTCACCGCCCCGGTTCGCCACCAGTCCCCGCCTGCCCCACGAGATCGGGGGCGTGGAGGTGTGGGCGTTCCCCGTGCTCCCGGGCGGGAGCGACGAGGCCGTCCTCCTCGGGCCGGGCGCCGACGAGGCGGCCGAGCGGCTCGGCATCGACCTGCTCGCAGCCCTGGAGGGAGCGAGGGCCACCGGCCGGACCGGTGAGGTGACCGCGGTGCCCGTGGTCGCCGAGGACCTCCGCCTGGTGCTCCTGGTCGGTGTCGGCGACCAGACGGTCGACGACTTCCGACGGGCCGGGGCCACGCTGGCGCGCGGCACCAAGGACCGCGCCAGCGTCGCCACCACCATCACCACCATCGCGCCCGAGGGCGGCCTGCACGCGTTCGTGGTCGGGGCGATGCTCGGCTCGTTCGGCTTCCACTGGCGCTCCGCCGGCCCGAAGGAGCTCCCGGTCGAGCGGATCGCGCTGGCCGGCCACCACGACGTCGAGGGCCTCGACTCCGAGCTCGCGAAGGCGATCGCCATCGGCGGCGCCGGCTGGCGCTCCCGGATGCTCGCCACCGTGCCCTCCAACCTGAAGAACCCGGCCTGGCTCGCGGAGCAGGCCGTCGAGATCGCCCGGGAGGCCGGGCTCGGCGTCGAGGTGTGGGACGAGCAGCGGCTCACCGCGGAGGGCTTCGGCGGCATCGTCGGCGTCGGCCAGGCCTCCGACACCCCGCCCAGGATGATCCGGCTCGACTACCGGCCCGCGCGCGGCGGTCGCAAGGCGCGGCACGTGGTGCTGGTCGGCAAGGGCATCACCTTTGACTCCGGCGGGCTCGCCATCAAGCCGGCCGAGGGCATGGTCGCCATGAAGCGCGACATGACCGGCGGCGGGGTCGTGCTCGCCACGATGGCGGCGCTCGCCGCGGTCGACTGCCCGGTGCGCGTGACCGGGCTCATCGCCGCGGCGGAGAACGCCGTCTCCGGCAACGCCCTGCGCCCCGGCGACGTCGTGCGGCACTTCGGCGGCCGCACCAGCGAGGTCACCAACACCGACGCGGAGGGCCGGCTGGTGATGGCCGACGCGCTCGCCTACGCCGTCGCCGAGCTCGGCCCCGACGTGCTGGTCGACGTGGCCACCCTCACCGGTGCCATGAAGGTCGCGCTCGGCCAGGGCACCGGCGGCTTCTTCGCCAGCGACGACGCCCTGGCTGCCTCGATCGACGCCGCGGGTCGCGCGTCCGGTGAGCGGCTCTGGCGCCTCCCGCTGGCGGCCGACTACGAGGAGCTGCTGGCCTCCAAGGTGGCCGACGCCGACAACGCGCCGGGCGGGCCTGGTGCGATCACGGCAGCGCTGTTCCTCCAGCACTTCACCGGCGGCCTGCCCTGGGCGCACCTCGACGTGGCCTCGGTGGGCGACGCACCCGCCGAGAAGCACGAGTGGACCGTCGGGCCCACCGGCTTCGGCGCCCGGGTGCTGCTCACCTGGCTCGGCAGCGAGGACCCCCTGGCCGGCGTCGGATGAACGGCCTGACCGTCCGCTGGTCGCTGGCCGGGGCGCCCGCCGGGGTCGAGGAGCGGCTCGCGTCGTACGTCGCGGAGACCTCCCACGCGCGGTTCACCGGGATGGCCGGGCTGCGCTTCAAGACGTGGCGCGTGCGGCCGGGGGAGTGGTTCGAGGGCTGCTATGCCTTCGCCTCCGACCAGGCACGCGCGGAGTTCCAGGAGACCTTCACGGCAGGGGCGGCCGACGCCCCGGGCTCGCAGATCGTGGGCGCGCCGCCGGTGCTCGTCGAGGCGTGCGAGATCGTCGCGGTCGCCGAGGGCTGGGACGGCTTCCGGGCCCGGTCGTCGGGCTCCTGAGCTCAGGCGTCCTCGCCCGCCCACTCCTTCTTCGCCAGCAGGAGGCCGTCGCCCACGGGCAGCAGCACGGGCACGAGCGACTCGTGCTCGGCGACCCGACGGCCGAGGTCGCGGATGGTGACGGTCTCCTCGTCGCGCTGCGCGGGGTCGGCGACGCGGTCGTGCCACAGGGCGTTGTCGAAGGCCACCACGCCACCGGGGCGCAGCAGTCGCAGCGCCTCCTCGAGGTAGGCGGCGTACTCGCGCTTGTCGCCGTCGCAGAAGACCAGGTCGTAGTGGCCGTCGGTGAGCCGGGGCAGCACGTCCAGCGCGGCCCCGGAGATGGTGCGGGCCCGCTGGGCCGGGATGCCGGCCTCGGCGAAGGTCTGCTTGGCGAGCCGCTGGTGCTCGGCCTCCACGTCGACGGTGGTCAGCACGCCGTCGGGGCGCATCCCGCGCAGCAGCCACAGGCCCGAGACCCCGGTGCCGGTGCCGATCTCCACGACCGCGCGCGCCTCCAGCACCGCGGCCAGGAACCGCAGCGTGGCACCGGCGCCGGAGCTGACCGGCTGCACGCCGACCTCCTCGGCGCGGCCACGGGCGGCGGCGAGGGCGTCGTCCTCGGCGACGTACGCCTCGGCGTGGGACCAGCTCGCGGGCTTGATCGGCGTGGGAATGATGGCCTCCAGGGTCGGCGGGTCACCCGGTCGTGGGCTGGGCCGACCCTATCGCGACCCCGCGTCCGCAGCGCCTGCGCGCCCGGTGGGGAACAGCCGGGGGGTGCGGGTCGTTGGGCATGACGGAGGGCGAGTCTGCGTCGATCGACGGGCTTCTCACAGGTTCCTCTCAGGCCGGTTCCCTAACCTCAGGCAGGTCACGTTGTTCGGTCCGTCCCGCCGTACCCTGGAGGCTGCCATGCCTGCCGACGCACCCGCTCCCGAGGGCGGCTCCGCCCCCGCGGAGGTCCCCACCTGGGATGAGATCGTCGAGCGGCACTCCGACCGGGTCTTCCGCCTGGCCTACCGGCTGGCCGGCAACCGGCACGACGCCGAGGACCTCACCCAGGAGGTCTTCGTCAGGGTGTTCCGCTCCCTCGACACCTACACGCCCGGCACCTTCGAGGGCTGGCTGCACCGCATCACCACCAACCTCTTCCTCGACCAGGCGCGCCGCAAGCAGCGGATCCGGTTCGACGCCCTGTCCGACGAGCGCGCCAGCCGCCTCACCAGCGGTGCGCCCACGCCCGACGTCGCCTACGCCGACCAGACCTTCGACGACGACATCGAGAGTGCCCTCTCGACGCTGCCGCCCGACTTCCGCGCCGCCGTGGTGCTGTGCGACGTCGAGGGGCTCAGCTACGAGGAGATCGCCCAGATCATGGACGCCAAGCTCGGCACCGTCCGCTCCCGCATCCACCGGGGCCGCGCCATGCTCCGCAGCGCGCTGTCGCACCGCGCGCCGGTGGAGGGACGACAGCGGTACGCCGGCCCCGCCACCAGACCGCTCACGGTCCTGGGCCACCCGTGATGGGTCCCGTCATCGGCCACCTCGGGACGCGGGTCAGTGCCCTGCTCGACGGCCGGATGGCGCCCGCCGAGGAGGACCGCTGGTGGGAGCACGTGCACCAGTGCCACCCGTGCCGGGACCTGGTGGAGCGCGAGGGGTGGGTCAAGACCCGGCTCGCGGGCCTCTCCCTCGGCGACGCCGCCGCGCCCGACCGCCTCAAGGACTCGCTGCTGGCCGCGCCGCCGCTGGGCGGCGGCGTGGGGGGCGTCCCGCGCCACGACCCCCCGGCGCCCGTGGAGGCGCGGCGTGCCTCCGGCTTCGGGGTCGGCCTCGGGGTCGGCAGCGTCGTCGGTGGGGTGATCGGCAGCGGCGCCGTGGGCGTCGCGGTGGTCGGGGTGCTGGCCCTGGGCACCGGTCCGGCCAACGCGCCGCAGCTGGACCAGCGTGCGCCGGTCACGAGCCTGACCCGGCCCAGCCCGGAGGTCACCCCCACGGACGGTGCCACCACCGGTAGCGGTGAACGTCGGGCCCGACCGGTGCGGCCGGGACCGATCCGCGAGACGATGGGTCGGTGACCGACAACGAGCCGGACCGTGCCCGGGGCGAGCACGACGAACAGCACGCCCCGGCCCCGGCCGACACGGAGCCGACGCAGCCGCTCCACCACGACCGCGTCGAACCGCGTCCCGACGGCTGGGTGACGCCGTCGCAGCCGCACGTCGACACCGGCGTGGTCGCACCCGTGCACGGCACCTCCGCGCCCCCTCCGCGCCCTTCGCCGATCCCGCCCCAGCAGTCGCCCTGGGGGTCTGCGCCCCCGCAGTACGCCGGCGCGCCCGGCCCGTGGACCACCACCCCGATGCCCCTCACCGGCCGGGCCGACCACGTCCAGGGCGGCCGGGTGCCCGGCTGGCTGTGGCCTGCCGTCGCCGCGCTGGCCCTCGTCCTGGGCCTTGCCGGCGGCGCCCTCGGGGCTGTGGCGATCGACCAGCTCGGCGACGAGGACACCACGTTCAGCGGGGGCCTCGACTCCGTCGAGACCCGCACCGAGGCGCCCCTCCAGCCGACCAACGGCTCGGTGGCCGCCGTGGCGCAGGAGCTGCTGCCCAGCACCGTGCAGATCATCGCCGCCTTCGGGGGCGAGGACCGCGGTGCCACCGGCTCCGGGTTCGTGCTCGACCGCCAGGGCCACGTGGTGACCAACAACCACGTCGTCGCCAGTGCCGCCGAGGAGGAGGGCCCGATCGAGGTCGTCGACGCCGACGGCACCTCCTACACCGCCACCGTCGTGGGCCGCAGCGCGGTCTACGACCTCGCGGTGCTGCTGGTCGAGGAGTCCACCGGGCTGCGACCGGCCGCCCTGGGCGCCTCGGCGAGCCTGCGCGTGGGCGACCCGGTGGTCGCCTTCGGCTCGCCCCTGGGCCTGAGCCAGACGGTCACGGCCGGCATCGTGTCGGCGCTCGACCGCCCGGTCACGACCGGGGACTCCAGCGACGGCTCGTCGTACATCAACGCGGTGCAGACCGACGCCGCGATCAACCCCGGCAACTCCGGCGGCCCCCTGGTCAACCTCGGCGGCCAGGTGGTGGGGGTCAACTCCGCCATCGCCACCACCGGGGGCGGGCTGGGCGGGGAGTCGGGCAGCATCGGCGTCGGGTTCGCGATCCCGATCGAGCAGGTGCGGGTGACCGCCGACCAGATCCTCGAGACCGGCGAGGCGCGCTACCCCGTCATCGGGGCCCAGGTGCAGACCGGCGGGAAGACCAACGAGGGCGCCCGCATCGACGCCGTCAACGACGGCACCCCCGCCGAGGCCGCCGGGCTCCGCAAGGACGACCTCATCGTGGCGGTCGACGGCGAGCGCGTCACCGACGGCATCGCGCTCATCGTCTCGATCCGCACCCACCAGCCGGGGGAGACCCTGGAGTTCACCGTCGTGCGCGACGGTGAGGAGCGGGCCGTGAGGGTCACCCTCGACTCCGAGGTGGGCTGAGCGGCCTACTCCTCGCCGGCGCGGCTCGCGTCGGCCTCGACGAACGGGTGCTGGTCGACGAAGTCGCGGGTCTGGGCGTACATCTGCTCGATGAACTGCTCGAGCTGGGTCGACTCGACGCGCCACTGGCCGCGGCCGCCGATCTTGATGGCCGACAGCTCGCCCCGCCGGACCAGCGCGTAGACCTGCGCGCTGGAGGTGTTGAGCACCTCCGCGACGTCGGCGAGCGTCAGGAAGCGCGGGGTGCCGGCCATGCCCCCATCGTGCCATCCCGGGGGCTGCGACGTCCTCCGGCGTCCGCCCGCCTGTGCAGGACGACGCCCTGCGGCAGCCTGTGGAGGACCGCCCCCCACGCGCGCGCCCGGCCCGGCATGATGGGCCGGGTGCACACGACTCTCGGGAACGACGCACCGCCGGCCGTCCGCGCCCAACCACCGGGCTGGCGAGATCCCCGCCTCTGGATCGGCGTCGCCATCGTGGCGGTCTCGGTCGTCGCGGGGGCGCGCATCGTCGGTGCCGCCGACGACACGGTCGGGGTCTGGGAGGTCGCCGGCGACCTCGCCCCGGGCGACCGGGTCGAGCCGGGCGACCTGGAGCAGGCCCGCGTGCGGTTCGCCGAGCCGGCCGACGCCGGCCACTACCTCAGCGTCGAGGACGAGCTGCCGGACGACCTGGTGCTGACGCGCGGGGTCGGCGACGGCGAGCTGCTCCCACGCGCCGCCCTCGGCACCGCCGACGACGCCGGCACGGTGTCGCTGTCGGTCTCGGTGCCGGGCGCGCAGGTGCCGACGTCGGTCGGCACCGGCTCGCGGGTCGACGTGTGGATCGTGCCCGACTCGGGCGACGACGGGGCCGCCGCCGAGCTCGCCGTCGAGGACGTCGCGGTCATCGACAGCCCCGCCGGCTCCTCCGACTTCGGGTCGTCCTCGAGCGAGCGCCAGCTCGTGCTCGGCATCCCCGTCGACACCGACCTCTCCGACCTGGTGCTGGCCAGCGGCGCCGGGCGCGTGATGCTGGTCGGCCGGGGCTGAGGATGATCTGCGTGCTGCTGCTCGCCTCGGGCGCGGCCTGGGAGTCACAGGCCCTGGAGTCGCTCTCGGGCGCCCCCGACGTCGTCGTGCTCAAGCGCTGCGTCGACGTCGACGACCTCCTCGCCTCGGCCGGCACGGGCCAGGCCCACGTCGTGGTGCTCTCGCTCGACGCACCGGGCCTCGACGCGTCGGCGGTCGCCCACCTGCGCCGCCACGCGGTGCGACCGGTGGCCGTGGTCCCCGACCCCGCCCACGGCGAGACGGTCGCCCGGGCGGGCAGGCTCGACATCGCGACCCTCGTGCCGGTCGCGGGGCTCGCGTCCCTCGCCGAGGCGGTGACCTCGGTGGAGGACCTCGGCGACACCCGCATCCGCGACGAGCTCGACGTCCAGCCGCCGGAGCCGTCCGCGTCCGGCACGCACCGCGTGGTCGCCGTGTGGGGCCCGGCGGGCGCCCCCGGTCGCACCACCGTCGCCACCGCGGTCGCGGCCGAGCTGGCCCGGCGCCGCGCGAGCACCCTGCTCGTCGACGCGGACCCGTGGGCCGGCAGCGTGTCGCAGCACCTCGGCATCCTCGAGGAGGTGTCCGGGGTCTTGTCGGCGGCTCGGCTGGCCGGCAGCGGCCAGCTGCGCGAGCGGTTCACCAGCGTGCGGCGGGCGGTCGACGAGCACCTCAGCGTGCTCACCGGCCTGCCGCGGGCCGACCGCTGGGTCGAGGTCCGCGCGGGTGCGGTCACCGACATCCTCGAGCTCGCCCGCGAGCAGGCGCACGTCGTCGTCGACACGGGGTTCGGCCTCGAGCAGGACCGCGGCTCCGACTTCGGTGCCGCGCCGGCCCGCAACACCATGACGCTGGAGTCGCTGGACGTCGCCGACGAGGTGCTCGTCGTGGGCTCGGCCGACCCCGTGGGCCTGTCCCGGCTGGCCCGCGGCCTGGTCGAGCTGCGCGAGCTCACCGGCGGGCTGCCCGTGCGTGTCGCGGTCAATCGGATGCGCCCGACCCTGGGCTGGTCGGAGAAGGACATCGCGGGCATGGTGGAGGGGTTCGCCCGCATCTCCGGGCTGCACTTCCTGCCCGATGACCGGGCCGCGGTCGACCGGGCGCTCGTGGGGGGCAGGAGCCTCCTCGAGGTCGGCGAGACGGCGTTGACCCGCGGGATGGCGGGCCTGGTCGACGCGATGTTCCCGGCCACGATGGCGGCCGCGGCCGACCGGCGTACCGGCCTCAGGAGGCGAAGAGCAGGTAGAGCCCGCCGACGGTGAAGCCGACCATCGTGAACAGCAGCGGCAGCTGGCCCGTGAGGTGGTGCCGCGGCGGGAGCAGCCTGATGGCGCGGTCGTGGGCCGCGACGACGCCGAGCACGTGGCCCACCACGACGCCGACCACCTTGCTGTTGGCCAGGAACGTCGGGTGGAA
>NZ_CADCUP010000130.1 GCF_902805925.1 uncultured Nocardioides sp. | reverse complement strand
AGTCCTCGGTGGCGGGGTGGAGGTCGGCCCACTGGCACGCCGCGACCAGCAGCTCGGCTTCCGCACGGTCGGCCAGAGCGCGACGCGAACGGGCGTAGCCGAGCACCGCTGCCGCGGTGTCGGGGAGCTCGCTCGTCGTGGTGGCCATAGGAGAACTCAACCAGGGACCACCGACAATTCGGGGCACCCGAGGAGGCCCTGTGCACAACTGATCGCAGAGCCCATACGTGACCCCGCGACCTCTGTCGCCGCCGCGCTGGCGACATCGCCGGCGGTGCTGCGAACCGATCGAGCCGCGGCCGAAGGTCCCCGCTGGGCCGATCTCCCGCCAGCCTCTAGTCCTGGCTCAGGCTCGGCGCGGTGTTGGAGGGGCTCTGGCTCGAATACGTGACCCCGCGACCTCTCGCCGCCGCGCTGGCGACATCGCCGGCGGTGCCGCGAACCGATCGAGCCGCGGCCAAAGGTCCCCGCTGGGCCGATCTCCCGCCAGCCTCTAGTCCTGGCTCAGGCTCGGCGCGGTGTTGGAGGGGCTCTGCTCGAAGCTCGTCTCGGTCGCCGACACGGCCAGGCCCATGATGGCGACGATCCCGATCACGCCCAGCGCCAGCAGCACGGTGCCGATGATGCCCATGATCTGCCCACCCTTGGCCTGGTCGCGGCCGGCGTACCGCCCCGGCTCGGCGTCGATCTCACGCACCGCCTTGCGGCCGATGGCCCAGGCGAAGGGGGAGAGGACAAGCGTGATCCCGGCGCAGAAGACGATGCCGGCGAGCCCGACGATGCCCAGCACCAGGGCGGTGGTCGCTGACGGGTGCTGCGGCGTCAGCGGCCCGGCGTGACCGTAGCCGTAGCCGTAGCCCGGCTGTGCGTACGGCTGCTGGCCGTAGCCGCCGGGGTGGCCCTGCGGCGGCTGGCCGTAGGGCTGCTGCTGGTCCCAGGGCTGACCCGGCTGGGGGTACGGCGAGGTCGGCTCGTAGGGGTTCTGCCGGGGCTGCGCCGGCTGGTTGGGGTCCGGTTGCCGCAGGTAGTCCTCGGGCAGGTTTTGGGGCTCGTCGTCGGGAGGCGTCACGCCTGCATCCTCTCAGGTCGCGACAGCCACGTGTCGATGTCCGCCAGACCGGTCCGGACGAGCTCGGCCGGCGCGCAGGAGGCGCGGAACGACATGCGCGCCAGCTCGGCCAGCTGGTCGTCGGTGAGGTCGTGGGCGGCCCGCATGGTGGCGTACTGCCCAGCCAGCCGGGAGCCGAACAGGAGGGGGTCGTCGGCGCCGAGCGCCACCGTCGCGCCCGCCGCGAGCAGCTGCGGCAGCGGCACCGAGCTCAGGTCGGAGTAGACGCCGAGCGCGACGTTGGACACCGGGCACACCTCCAGCGCCACACCACTGTCCACGACCCGCGCGAGCACGGCGGGGTCCTCGACCGACCGCACCCCGTGGCCGAGGCGGCGGGCCTGGAGGAGGTCCAGGCACTCCCGGACGTGGTCGGGGCCGAGCAGCTCGCCGCCGTGCGGCGTGAGCAGCAGGCCGGCGCGCTCGGCGATCCGGAAGGCGCCGGCGAACTCGGAGGTGCGGCCGCGTCGCTCGTCGTTGGACAGCCCGAAGCCCACGACGCCACGGCCGGCGTACTGCGCCGCCAGCCGGGCGAGGGCACGGGCGTCGAGCGGGTGCCGGGTGCGGTTGGCGGCGACGACGACCGCCATGCCCAGGCCGGTCGCGCGCGAGGCGGCGTCGACGGCGTCCAGCACCAGGTCGGTGAAGGCGGTGATGCCGCCGAAGCGGGCGGCGTACCCGCTCGGGTCTACCTGGATCTCCAGCCACCGGCCCCCGTCCGCCACGTCGTCCTCGGCCGCCTCGAGCACCAGGCGGCGTACGTCGCCCTCGGTGCGCAGCACGGACCGGGCGACGTCGTAGAGGCGCTGGAAGCGGAACCAGCCCTTCTCGTCGGCGGCGGAGAGCCGCGGCGGCCAGTCCTCGACCAGCGAGTCCGGCAGCGAGATCCCGTCGCGCTCGGCGAGCTCGAGCAGCGTGTCGTGCCGCATGGAGCCGGTGAAGTGGAGGTGCAGGTGGGCCTTCGGGAGCGCCCGGAGCGACCGCGCCCCGCCCCCCACGTCAGGCGAAGAGCTTCTGGAGTCGGCTCACGCCCTCGACCAGGTCGTCGTCGCCGAGGGCGTAGGAGAGCCGCAGGTAGCCCGGTGAGCCGAACGCCTCGCCGGGCACCACGGCCACCTCGGCCTCGTCGAGCATGTAGTCGGCCAGGTCGGCGGAGGTCTCGATGCGCCGGCCGCCGTGCTCGCGGCCGAGCAGCCCCTTCACCTGGGGGTAGGCGTAGAACGCTCCTCCGGGCATCGGGCAGGTGACGCCGTCGATCTCGTTGAGCATGGAGACGATGGCGTGCCGGCGCCGGTCGAACGCCTCCTTCATCGTCTCGA
The DNA here is from genome assembly GCF_902805925.1 of uncultured Nocardioides sp. Classification (GTDB taxonomy): domain Bacteria; phylum Actinomycetota; class Actinomycetes; order Propionibacteriales; family Nocardioidaceae; genus Nocardioides. The sequence continues at coordinate 4,228 of NZ_CADCUP010000130.1, read as the reverse complement.
CCGCCGAGAGGTCGCCGGACACCGCGGCGAGCGCCGCCCGCTGGGAGACGTTGGAGACGTTGGAGGTCGCGTGCGACTGGAGGTTGGTGGCGGACTTGACGAGGTCGGCGGGGCCGATCATCCAGCCCACCCGCCAGCCGGTCATGGCGTAGGTCTTGGCGACGCCGTTCACCACGACGCAGTGGTCGGCGAGCTCGGGGCACACCACGGGCATGGAGCCGGTGTCGGCGCCGTCGTAGACGAGGTGCTCGTAGATCTCGTCGGTGAGGACCCACAGGTCGTGCTCCTCGACCCAGGCGCCGATGGCCCGGATCTCCTCGGAGGTGTAGACCGCGCCCGTCGGGTTCGACGGGGAGACGAAGAGCAGCACCTTGGTGCGCTCGGTGCGAGCCGCCTCGAGCTGCTCGACGCTCACCTTGTAGTCCTGCGTCTCGTCGGCCAGCACCTCGACCGGCACGCCGCCGGCGAGCTGGATCACCTCGGGGTACGTCGTCCAGTACGGCGCCGGGACGATGACCTCGTCACCGGGGTCGACCATCGCGGCGAACGCCGCGTAGATGGCCTGCTTGCCGCCGTTGGTGACGAGCACCTGGGACGGCTCGACGGCCAACCCGCTGTCGCGCAGCGTCTTCTCCGCGATGGCCTTCTTCAGCTCGGGCAGGCCGCCGGCGGGGGTGTAGCGGTGGTTCTTGGGGTCGCGGCAGGCCTCGACCGCAGCGTCCACGACGTAGTCGGGGGTCGGGAAGTCGGGCTCCCCGGCGCCGAAGCCGATGACCGGCCGGCCCTCCGCCTTGAGCGCCTTGGCCTTCGCGTCGACCTTGAGCGTCGCGGACTCGGCGATCGCGCCGATGCGCCGGGAGACGCGGCGGTCGCGGGGACTGGCAGGGCTGGAGGGGGTCTGGCTCATGGCGCCCATCCTAGGAGGCGGCGGCCTCGGGCGGCCGGGGCGACCACCCGCCGGTTCGACTCTCCTCCGGGCCCCCGGTAGAGTTCCGGCTTGGTGTCTCCCACGGTTTCGCGCTGCCCTCTCCACGCACCACGGCTCGGGCGGCCGGCACCTGAGCCAGACACCGGAGGGCACTAGCTCAACTGGCAGAGCATCGGTCTCCAAAACCGAAGGTTGGGGGTTCAAGTCCCTCGTGCCCTGCAGGGACCCACGGTCAACGCAACCGGTCAACGCACCAACAGGAGAGGTCAGACGTGTCGGAGAGCAGCGCCGTCCGCGAGCCACGTGGTGGCGGCAACAAGGACAACGAGCGCACCAGCCCGGCCACGTTCTACCGCCAGGTGGTGGCCGAGCTCCGCAAGGTCGTGTGGCCCACGCAGGAACAGCTGATCACGTACTTCATCGTGGTCATGGTCTTCGTGGTCGCGATGATGGCGCTGGTCTCGGCCCTCGACCTCGCCTTCGGCAGGATGGTCTTCGCGCTGTTCACCGGCGGCAGCAACTAGTGAGGCCCCTCCGGACACCGTCCGGGCATGCCCGGTCCACCGGGCCCCAGAAGAGTCACCCAGTCAACAGTCAGGTCGAGAGCCACCCATGACGGAGCAGCACGTGTCCGAGCAGAACGAGCCGGTCGACGACGTCGACGCGGCCCTCGAGCCTGCCCAGACGACCGAGCAGAGCGACGAGCCGACGGACGCCGAGGCGTCCGAGGGCGACACCACCGACGACGCGCACGCCGCCGACGACCTCGACGAGTCGTCGGTCGAGGAGTCGGGCGAGGAGTCGGCCGAGGAGTCGGGCGAGGACGCGGCGCCCGACGCCGACGACCCCCTCGAGGCCTTCCGCCGCGAGCTGTGGGCCAAGCCCGGCGAGTGGTTCGTCGTGCACACCTACTCCGGCATGGAGAAGCGGGTCAAGCAGAACCTCGAGAACCGCATCCAGGCCCTCGACATGGTGGACTACATCCACGAGATCGTCGTCCCGACCGAAGAGGTCGCCGAGATCAAGAACGGTCAGCGCAAGATGGTCACCCGGACCGTCCTGCCCGGCTACGTGCTGGTCCGCATGGACCTCACCGACGAGTCCTGGTCGGCGGTGCGCCACACCCCGTCGGTCACCGGCTTCGTGGGCCACAGCCACCACCCGGTGCCGCTGTCGATGAGCGAGGTCGAGGACATGCTCGCCCCGGCCGCCGTCGCGGTCGCCGAGGCCGAGGCCGAGGCGGCCTCCGGCACGCCGACCGGTGGCACCACCGCCACCCGCAAGCCGGTCGAGGTGGCCGACTTCGACGTCTCCGACTCCGTGATGGTGGTCGACGGTCCGTTCGCCACGCTGCACGCCACCATCACCGAGATCAACGCCGAGTCGCAGCGCGTCAAGGCCCTCGTCGAGATCTTCGGCCGGGAGACCCCGGTCGAGCTCAGCTTCAACCAGATCCAGAAGGTCTGAGCCGCCCGGCCCGCTCGGGCCGGTGCTCGGACGCACACGAGTGGCAGGGGTCCGCCCCGTCATGACCACGAGAGAGAGAAGAGCAATGCCCCCCAAGAAGAAGAAGATCGCTGCCCTCGTCAAGGTGCAGCTGCAGGCTGGCGCAGCAACTCCGGCTCCGCCGGTGGGTACCGCCCTGGGTCCCCACGGTGTGAACATCATGGACTTCTGCAAGGCCTACAACGCGCAGACCGAGTCGATGCGCGGCAACGTGGTCCCCGTCGAGATCACCATCTACGAGGACCGCTCGTTCACGTTCATCACCAAGACCCCGCCGGCCGCGGAGCTCATCAAGAAGGCCGCCGGACTGAAGAAGGGCTCGGGCGTCCCGCACAAGGAGAAGGTCGGTCGGCTGACCAAGGACCAGGTGCGCGAGATCGCCACCACCAAGCTGCCCGACCTCAACGCCACCGACCTCGACGCCGCGATGAAGATCGTCGAGGGGACCGCCCGCTCCATGGGCGTCACCACCGACTGACCACCCGACACGGCACACCTGTGGCAGAGCCGCGCTGGCTCACCTGACCACACCTTCGTAGAGAGAAGAACGACATGCAGCGCAGCAAGACCTACCGCGCAGCGGCCGAGCAGTTCGACAAGGACGAGCTCCACTCCCCGCTGTCCGCAATCAAGATCGCCCGCAACGGCAGCAAGAAGAAGTTCGACGAGACCCTCGACGTGGTCATGCGCCTCGGCGTCGACCCGCGCAAGGCCGACCAGATGGTGCGCGGCACGGTCAACCTGCCCCACGGCACCGGCAAGACCGCCCGCGTCCTGGTGTTCGCCAACGGCGACAAGGCCGAGGCCGCCCGTGAGGCCGGCGCCGACTTCGTCGGCAGCGACGACCTGATCGAGAAGGTCAACGGCGGCTGGCTCGACTTCGACGCCGTCGTCGCGACCCCCGACATGATGGGCAAGGTCGGCCGCCTCGGTCGCGTGCTCGGTCCCCGCAGCCTGATGCCGAACCCGAAGACGGGCACCGTGACGCCCGACGTCGCCAAGGCCGTCACCGACATCAAGGGCGGCAAGATCGAGTTCCGTGTCGACCGGCACGCCAACCTGCACTTCATCATCGGCAAGGCCTCCTTCGACGAGGTCAAGCTCGCGGAGAACTACGCCGCGGCGCTCGAGGAGGTGCTGCGGCTCAAGCCCGCCAGCTCCAAGGGCCGCTACATCAGGAAGGTCACCGTCTCCACGACCATGGGCCCCGGCGTGCAGGTCGACCCCAACCGCACCAAGAACGTCGCGGGCGAGGACGAGGGCGACCAGGGCTGACCCTCACCCCGACGTACGACGGCCCGGCCACCTCGCGGTGGCCGGGCCGTTTGCACGTCCGGGGGCCGAGGAGGAAACCGCTTTCCTCACCCACGGGGCGGCGAGGAGTGCGGTGTCGCGCCGCGCTCGTGTGCGGCGGGCCCGGGCTCGACGCTCAGCCGATGAGGATGCGGAACAGGGCGTACATGCGGTCACCTCCGAGACTCAGGAACGGAACGGCGCGATGGGACGTCGCATATCGGGCGTGCGACGAGTTAAGCGTGTTCCTTCCGGACGCTCGCATGACGCCATGCCCGGGCGCAACCCCCGATCGACGGGATTCGGTGTGCGCGACGGGGCGGGGAGCACTTCCGTGACCCGGCGGACCAGGCCCGCTCAGGCGCTCTGCTCGGGCAGCTCGGTGCTCAGCAGCGCCTCGCCGTCGGGGGTACGCAGGTCGATCCCGCGCAGGTCGGCTCGCAGCGTGGCGGCGTTGAAGCGGCAGACCATCAGCACGCCGCCGACAGCCAGCAGGGAACC
>NZ_CADCUP010000129.1 GCF_902805925.1 uncultured Nocardioides sp. | reverse complement strand
GCTCGGCGTCCAGCGCACAGGCAGGCACGTCGCGCTGGGCGCCACCGGGCGGCGTGTAGGCCACGTCGGTGACCGAGAGGCCGTGCCGGGCGTCGAAGAAGCACGGCGGACGGCGCGTCGGCAGCGCCAGTCCCTCGACGCGGGCGCGGACGCAGGCCATGGCGTAGCGGCCGTCCTCGAGGATCTCGGTCACGTGGCGGACCTGCTCGGGCTCGCTGAGGTTGTCGGCGGCGTGCTTGGCGGCCTCGTAGGCGTCCAGGGCCCGCTGGTAGTCGGCGGTGGCGCCCTCGGTGAGCTCGCGCCCGGCCATCTCGACGTCGAAGTGCTGGAGCTCCACCCCCAGGGCCGTGACGTCCTCGTCGACCAGCCTCTTGACCGGGGCCAGCTCGTTGGTCCTCCGCTCCAGCTCGCGGCGCTTGCCGGCGCGCGACATGGCGACCACACCGCCCACGGCAGCCACGAGGATCAGCAGCAGGACGAGGTACTCCATGCGCTCAGGGTACGTCGCAGCGGCAACCGGCCACGGTGGTGCGACGAGGCAGGCCACGACCCGGGATGCGGGTCGCGGCCTGCCGGAGCGCCGGTCCCCTGGCGTAGGCCCTCCCCTGTGCGGCCACCCCGCCGGCGCTCATGGAGAGCCTGCCGAAGTTCACGGGAGGGCTCATCGGTAGTCCTACCTAAACAGCGTGGCGTATCGGCGATAGGTTCAGCACGTGCTCACTCCGTGCATCGGCCGGGAACGGGTCCGAGAGGTCCTGGACACCGCCCTCCTGAGCTCGCGGTGGGTCAGCATCGTGGGCCCTCCGGGGGCCGGGAAGACGCTGCTGGCACGGCACGCGACGGCTCATCACTCGGGGGCGGCCTGGGTCAACGCCCGGGACCTCCACGACGTCGACTCGGTGCTCTCCGCGTGCCTCGACGTGCTGGAGGCGTCGGCCGCGCCCGGCGACAGCCCGGAGGGCGCCCTGTGCCGGGTGCTCGACGGCTCCGAGACCCTTCTGGTGCTCGACGGCCTCGACATCGACGCGGGCGGGCCCGAGCTGCTCGGCGCGACCTTCCAGCAGGTGATCGAGGCCACCAGGACGGCGCGGCTGGCCGTCACCTCGCTCACCATGGCGGGGCAGCCGGGCGAGCGGGTGGTGCGCGTCGGCCCGCTGCCGGTGCCCGGCACCCACGAGCCGCTCGCCGGCCCCGCGGTCGAGCTGCTGTGCCACCGCGTCGAGGCCGCCGGGGGCTACCCCGTCGACCTGGTCGCCGACGAGCGCGACGTGCGCCGCCTGCTCTCCGCGGCCGGCGGGCTGCCGCTGCTGATCGAGCAGTTCGCGGTCCAGGTCGCCCTCGTCGGCATCGCCAACGTCGTCCCGGCGGGCTCGCTGTCGCAGGCGGTGCACGCCTCCTACGCCTTGCTCGACGCCGACCAGCAGCGGTGCTTCCGCCGGATGGCCCAGATGACCACCCCGGTGAGCATCGAGGTGCTGGCCGAGATCTCCGATGTCAGCCGGGAGGTCGCTGCTCCGGTCGCGGCGCGGCTGGTGCGACGCAGCCTGCTCGAGGTGCTCCCCGACGGCCGCTTCGACATGCTCTCGCCCATCCGGCGGCACGGCGCGTTCCTCGCCGCCTCCACCGACGACGCGGCGCGGGCCCGTGCCGGCCTGCTGCGCTGGGCCGACCGGGTGGCCCCCGACCACGAGAACTTCGGGGCCGCCGACGCCCCGTGGCTGGCCGACCTGCCGGTGATGCGCAACGCCGTGCTCGCCGCGTGCGCCGATCCCACCACCCGCGACACCGGCTACGGGCTCGCCAACCGGATCTTCTCCTCCCTCTACACCTCGATGCGCACGCGGGAGGCCGTCGAGATCCTCGAGGCCGCTCTGGTCAGCGGCGACGGGCCGGCGGCGATCGGCGCGCAGGTGGCCCGGCGCGCGGGGATCGCCGCGTCCGAGCTGCGCGGCACCTTCGAGGGGCTGTGGCTGCTGGACCGCGCCGACGAGCACGCGCTGAACGCCGAGGAGACCGACCTCGAGCTGGCGCGCAACGCCTCGATCCGGGCCGAGATGCACCTCGACGCCGGCGACCTGCCGCAGGCCGAGCGCGAGGCCCAGCGCGCGATCGACCTCGACACCGTCAGCCGCTCCATCGTCCGCCAGGCGACGCGCACCCTCACCGACATCGCGGTGTCCCGGGGCAACTTCGCCGCCGCCACCCGGGCCGCCGCCTCCATCATGGCGAGCACCGACACCAACGACGAGCGCTGGATCACGCTGTCGGCGCGCACGCTGCTCGGCCGGGTGGCCCTCGAGCAGGGCCGGACGGTCGAGGCGACCTCGGCCGCCCGCGCCGTGGTGCGGGAGGCGCGGGAGATCGCCGAGGACCGCGTCGCGCTCATCGCCGAGACGCTGCTGCGCGGGCTCGACCCCGACTACGTCCCCATGGACGTCGACCGCGACCAGCTCCCGTGGGCGGTCCGCCTGCCGGTGATCACCCAGGACGCCCGCGACCTCCTCTCGTCCGGCGAGGTCCGCCGTGCCGCGGGCCTCGCCGCCGACGTGGTCGTGCTCGCCGACAGCAGCCGGCTCGGCCGCGACGCCGTCGATGCGCGCCTGCTGCTGAGCCGGTGCTTCGTGACGATGGGCGACCTCGACCAGGCCGCGACGACGCTGCTCAACGCCCTCGACCAGGCCGCCGCCGCGCCCATGCCGCTGCGGGTCGCCGACGCGCTCGACGCCCTCGCCTACGTCGCGGCCCAGCGTGGTCGCTCCGAGAGCCGGCAGCTCGCCGCGACCGCCGCGTCCCTGCGGGGGCCTCGCCACGCGACGCCGTGGGGGTACGCCGTGGAGTACGCCGTCGAGCCCGCCCGCTCGGCGCCCGACGGCTGGGTCGCGGACGGCGAGCTCACCGAGCACGGCCTGCGGGCCGTGCTGGGCATCTTCGCCGGACCCGAGGCCACCGCCGTACGCACCGGGCCGCTGGCGCTGCTCACCCCGGCCGAGCGCCAGGTGGCCGACAAGATCGCCGACGGCCTGACGAGCAGGCAGATCGCCGACGAGCTGTTCATCTCCCCGCGCACCGTCGACGCGCACCTCTCCCACATCTACCGCAAGCTCGACATCAACACCCGTGCCCGGCTCGCCGCGATGGTCGCCGACGACCGGGCCGGCTGAGGCCCCTCACCGCTCCGGACGGTCCACCACCGCCGCGCCGCGACTAGCGTGGGCGCATGCGGACCGCCGTCGTCGCCACGCTCGCCACCTGCCTCCTCGGACTGCCCGCCTCGGTCGCGCCCGGCGCAGCGGAGCCGGCACAGCCCCGCACCGCTGCGGTCGAGCAGCAGCGGCGCGAGCCGGCGTTGCGCGTCAAGCGGCTGGTCACCGGGCTCAGCCTGCCCTGGGACGTGCAGCCCCTCGGGCGCGGCCGGCTCCTGATCACCGAGCGCGAGGGCCGGCTCTCGCTCTGGGAGCGCGGCACGCGGCGGACCGTGCCGCTGCCTGCCGGCAGCGTCCGGGCCGAGGGCGAGACGGGGCTGATGTCGCTCGCCGTCGACCCCGGGTTCGCCACCAACCAGCGGTTCTACACCTGCCAGGGCAGCGACGCCCACAGTGGCGGGCACGACGTGCGGGTGCTGGCCTGGCGGCTCGACGTCGCAGCCGCCCGGGTCGCCGGCCCCGAGGTGCTCCTCTCCGGCCTGCCCGCGAGCGAGGACGGGCGCCACGGCGGCTGCCGGCTGCTCGTCACCCGCGACGGCGCGCTGCTCGTCGGCACGGGCGACGCGACCGTGGGGACCCACCCCCAGGACCTCGGCTCGCTCGGCGGCAAGGTGCTGCGTCTGGACCCCCGCACCGGCGCGCCCTGGCCGGCCAACCGCTTCGCCCGCTCCGCCGACCCCCGCACCCGGTACGTGTTCACCTACGGCCACCGCAACGTCCAGGGCCTCGCGGAGCGCCGGGACGGCTCCCTGTGGTCGGTCGAGCACGGCTCCTACCGTGACGACGAGGTCAACCGCCTGCGCAACGGCGGAGACTACGGCTGGAACCCGGTGCCCGGCTACGACGAGTCGGTGCCGATGACCGACCGGTCCCTCCCCGGGCGCCAGGTGCGTGCCCGGTGGCGCTCCGGCGAGCCCACTCTCGCCACGTCCGGGGCCACCTGGGTCTCGGGCCGCCGGTGGAGGGGGTACGCGGGCACGCTGGCCGTGGCCGCCCTGAAGGCCGAGCGGGTGCTCTTCCTGCGCTTCTCGCAGCGGGGCAGGCTGCGAGGTGTCCGCGTGCCGGCCGTCCTGCGGAAGTACGGCCGGCTCCGCTCCGTCACGCAGACCCCGCGCGGCGACCTCCTCGTCACGACCTCGAACGGCTCGGGCGACATGGTGCTGAGGGTGCGGCCGCGCCGGTGAGCGCCCCGGCCCCCGACCGGATCGAGGTCGACCGCGTGGTGGCCTCGCCCGGCGACGCGTTCGTGGTGCACAAGGACCGCTGAGCGGCCTCAGCGCGCGGAGTAGTCGCGGAAGCCGCGCTGGGTCTTGCGGCCCAGGTAGCCCGCGGTCACCAGGTGCTCCAGCAGCGGGGCGGGAGCGAAGCCGGGCTCGCGGAACTCCAGGTAGAGCTCGCGCTGGATCGCCAGCGACACGTCGTTGCCGACGACGTCGAGCAGCTCGAACGGCCCCATCGGCAGCGCACAGCCCTGCTTCATGGCGGTGTCGATGTCGTCGGCGGTGGCGTAGTGCGCCTCCAGCATCTTCACGGCGTCGTTGAGGTAGGGGAAGAGCAGCGCGTTGACGATGAAGCCGGCGCGGTCGCCGCACGAGACGGCGACCTTGCCGATGTCGGCGCACAGGGCGCGGGCCGTCTCGGCCACCTCCTCCGACGTCGACACGGTGGACACCACCTCCACCAGCCCCATCACCGGCGCGGGGTTGAAGAAGTGCAGGCCCACGACGTCCTGCGGCCGGGTGGTGACCTTGGCCAGGGCGATGATGGGCAGCGACGACGTGGTGGTGGCCAGGATCGTGCCGGGCTTGCAGACGTCGTCGAGGTTCTCGAACAGCGTCGCCTTGACCGACAGGTCCTCGGCGATCGCCTCCACGACGAGGTCGACGTCCCCGAGGTCCTCGAGCGAGGTCGTGCCGCTCAGCCGGCCGAGCACCTCGTGCTTCGTCGCCTCCTCGAGCCTCCCGCGGCCGATCGCCCTGTCGAGCGAGCGCTCCACACCTGCCCGGACGCCACCGACCCTCTCGGCCGACCGGCCGACGTACAGCACGTCGTAGCCGGCGCTCGCGAAGACCTCCACGATGCCGGCCGCCATGGTGCCGGTGCCGACGACGCCGACGCGGCTGATCGAGCGCCTGGGCCGCGGCGTGCTGTCGGGCGAGGGGGTGCGGTCGTCGGGCACGACGGTCGAGGAGTCGGGGCCGTCGTAGGTGTAGAAGCCGCGGCCGGTCTTGCGGCCCAGCATGCCCGCGGTCACCATCTGCTTGAGCAGGGGCGCCGGCGCGTGCAGCCGGTCGCGGCCCTGCTTGTACATCGTGTCGAGGATCTCGTACGCCGTGTCGAGGCCGATCAGGTCCAGGAGCGCGAGCGGACCCATCGGGTAGCCGCATCCCAGGCGCATGGCGGCGTCGATGTCCTCGCGGGAGGCGTAGTGGCTCTCGAGGAACGACACGGCGTGGTTGAGGTAGCCGAACAGCAGCGTGTTGGCGATGAAGCCGGCCTTGTCGCCGCACACCACGGGGTTCTTGCCGAGGCGGCCGACGAGGTCCGTGACCACCGCGAGCACGTCCGGCTCGGTGACGACGGTGCGCACGACCTCGACGAAGTCCTGGACCGGGGCGGGGTTGAAGAAGTGCACGCCGACCACCCGGCCGGGGCTGTGGTTGGCCGTGCAGATCTCGGTGACCGAGAGCGAGGAGGTGTTGGTCGCCAGGATCGCGTCGGGGCGGACCACCTCGTCGAGGCGGCGGAAGATGTCCTTCTTGATGGCGAGCGACTCGATCACGGCCTCGATGACGAAGTCGGCGTCGGCGAGGTCGCCCATCGAGCCGGTGAGCGTGATCCGACCCAGGATCTCGGCCTGCTCGGCCTCGGTGATCTTCCCCCGCCTCACCGCACGACCGGTGGAGTGCTCGAGGTGCTGACGGCCGCGTGCGATGGCCTCCTCGCCGACCTCGAGGCCGATGACGGTGAAGCCGCTGCGGGCGAAGACCTCGGCGATGCCGGCACCCATGGTGCCGAGCCCGATCACGCCGATGATGCCGATCTCACGCTGCTCTGCGGGGGTGCTCGTCATGGCGGGCATCCTCCCACGGGGCCGTCGGCGGCCCGGTGGGTGATGGGCCACCCGGATCGTTGCCTCAGGTGGTCGCCCGCTCCTCGACCGGCACCTCCTTGATCGAGCCGTCCTTGAGGCCCGCCCGGAAGCTGCGCAGCTCCTCGCGCACCTTGGGCAGCAGGAGGTAGCAGCCCAGCAGGTTGACGATCGCGCACACGAACAGCATCGCGTCGGCGAACCCCAGGACGGAGTCGAAGGTGAGCACGCAGCCGACGACGGTGAACAGGCAGAAGACGACCTTGAAGACCAGCTCGCTGCGACGCGTGCGGCCGAAGAGCGTCGTCCATGCCTTCATCGAGTAGTAGGCCCACGTGATGAGCGTCGAGAAGGCGAAGAGCGCCACCGCGATGGCGAGGATGACCGGGAACTGCGGGAGGAACGTCTCGAAGGCCCGCGAGGTGACCACCACGCCGTCGGGGGGCGCTCCGCCGTCCTGGACCGTCGTCATGGCGTCGTTCCAGTAGGCGGTGTCGGCGATGACGATCGTCAGTGCGGTGGCCGTGCACACGATGACGGTGTCGATGAAGGGCTCGAGCAGCGCGACGAACCCCTCGCTCACGGGATGCCTGGTCTTCACCGCCGCGTGCGCCGTGGGTGCCGAGCCGACGCCCGCCTCGTTGGAGAAGGCGGCGCGCTGGAAGCCGATGATCAGCACCCCGACGACGCCACCGGCGACGCCCTCCGGCGCGAAGGCACCCGAGACGATCGCGCCGATCGCCGCCGGGATGTTCGTGGCGTTGCCCAGGATGACCAGGAGGCAGGCGCCCAGGTAGAGGATCGCCATCGTCGGCACGAGCCGCGACGTCACCTGGGCGATCGAGTTGATGCCGCCGAGGATCACGGCGCCGACGAGGAACGCCAGCACGACGCCGAAGACCAGCGCCGATCCGGACGAGCCGAGGAAGCCGTCCTCGCCCCCGGTGACCTCGCGCGCCTGGGCGAAGGTCTGGTTGGCCTGGAACATGTTGCCGCCGACCACGCCGAAGAGGAACAGCGCGACGGCGAACACGAGCGTGAGCCCCTTGGACACCGCAGGTCCGAAGCGCTCGAAGGCGACCGGCAGGTAGCGGAAGGCACCGCCGGTGACGGTGCCGTCCTCGTGCACCTCGCGGTACTTCACCCCGAGCGTGCACTCGACGAACTTGGTGCACATGCCGAGCAGGCCCGCGACGATCATCCAGAACGTCGCCCCGGGACCGCCGATGGTCACCGCCACGCCGACACCGGCGATGTTGCCCAGGCCCACGGTGCCCGACACGGCCGAGGACAGCGCCTGGAAGTGGGTCACCTCCCCCGGGTCGCTGGACCGGGAGTACTTGCCCCGGACCAGGTCGAGCGAGGTCTTGACCCCGGTGAACTGGATGCCCTTGAAGTAGACGGTGAACACGGCCGCCGCGAGCACCAGCCAGAACACGATGAGGGGCACCTCGACGCCGCCGATGCTGGGCGCGTAGAAGATCACCTCCTGCACCGCGGTGGAGACGGGCTCGAAGCCCCCGTTGATGGCGTCCTCGACGTCGGAGAGCCACGGCCAGGAGTCGGCGGACTCGGAGGTCGACATGACCGTGATGGCATCCATCAGGCAACGCAAGCGCAACCGACGCCTGCTTGTCCAGCCCCGGGCCGCCGGCCGCGCGCCGGGGCGCCGGCTCTCAGGACGTCGAGAGGAGGCCGGCCCGCATCGCCGTACGCCGCCCGTGGCGGTCCAGGCCGAGGTGCTGCTCGTGCTGCCGGAGCCCGGTCAGGTGACCGGTGGGCTCCACCTCGCGGAAGCCCAGGCGCGCGTAGAACGGGCCGTTCCACGGCAGGTCGGCGTAGGTGCACAGGGTGAGGGCGTCGTGCCCCTGGGCGGCTGCCTGCGCCATGGCGGCACGCACCAGCGCGGCGCCGACCCCTCGCCGCCCGGCCGCGGGCAGCACCGAGACCTGCTCGAGGTGGGCGTGCCCGTCGAGGTCCAGCACGTGCACGAAGCCGACGGGCGGGTCGCCCGCGACGAGGAGGAACCCCGGCCGTGCCGCGCGCTCCTGCCCGCTCGGTGCCGACGAGGCGAGCACGTCACCGCTCAGGTCGCCGAGGGCCTCCTCGAAGAGGGCCACGCCGCCGTCCTCGATCGCAGCGAGGCGAGGCAGGTCGGCCTCGCGGGCCGGGCGGACGTCGTACATGCCGGTGACTGTAGATTCCTCGCCGTGAGACTGGTCGTGGCGCGTTGCCAGGTGGACTACGCCGGACGGCTCTCGGCGCACCTGCCGATGGCCACCCGCGTGCTGATGCTCAAGGCCGACGGCTCGGTGCTCATCCACTCCGACGGCGGCTCCTACAAGCCGCTGAACTGGATGAGCCCGCCGTGCACCGTCACGGAGGGCACCACCGACGACGGGCGGGTCGAGTGGACGGTCACCTCGAGGAGCACCGCGAAGGGTCCCGCAGACACCCTGCGGATCCTGGTCGAGGAGGTCCTCCACGACTCCTCGCACGAGCTGGGCGTCGACCCGGGGCTCCGCAAGGACGGCGTCGAGAAGCACCTCCAGGAGCTGCTCGCCGAGCACCCCGCCACGCTGTCGCAGGGACTGACGCTGGTACGCCGCGAGTACCCCACCGCCATCGGCCCGGTCGACCTGATGTGCCGCGACGACCACGGGGCGTCGGTGGCCGTGGAGATCAAGCGGCGCGGCGACATCGACGGCGTCGAGCAGCTCACGCGCTACCTCGAGCTGCTCAACCGCGACCCGCTGCTGCGCCCGGTGCGCGGCATCTTCGCCGCCCAGGAGATCAGGCCGCAGGCGCGGGTGCTCGCGACCGACCGCGGCATCGCGTGTGCCGTCGTGGACTACGACGCCCTGCGCGGCATGGACGACTCCGAGCACCGCCTCTTCTAGAGGCGCCCCCTCGCCGGCCGTCGGGACCGACCTCTGTGGCGTGGCCACCCGGTCGGCGCCTCAGCGCACCGTCGCGGTCACCACGGGATGGTCGGAGTAGTAGCGCGCGTAGGCACCGGGGCCGCACCCCGGACCCGGCCGACCGTGGGCCACGGCACGGCGGTGGCACGCGGCGTACTCGCGCTGGCTGCGGAAGACCCGGTCACGTCGAGGGCAGCCCGGCGCCAGCCCCGGCCGGTAGCAGCGGTCCCAGGCCGCCACGACCACCTTGCCGCTGGTGTGCACGAAGTCGACGCGCAGGCTCGGCCCCCGGTCCGCGTCGGTCGCGTGCAGGGCGTCGCCGAAGCCCCGGGCGAGCAGGGCGTCGTGGCCCTTCGCCGTCCGACAGGTGCCGGAGGGGCTCCCCGGGCCGCGGTGGCACCAGGGCAGGTTGAAGTCACCGGCCAGGACCAGGAGGTCGTCGGCACCCGCCACCGCCCTCGCCCGGTCGGCCAGCCGGCCCATGGCACGGATCTTGAGGTGGTGCCCCCGGGGTCCGACGTGGGTCCCGACCACCACGGCGTCGCGGGACGCCCCCTCGTGCACCACCCGCACCTGCGCCCACGGGTGCTCGGCGCAGCCGCCGGCGTCGGCGCGGCGCATCAGGCCGCGCGTCGCGGGCGACCAGCGGCCCCAGGTCCGGATGCTGCCGCGCTGGAGCACGGTGGTCGTGGCGGTGTTGACCACCAGCGCCCCGTCCCGGACCACGGTGAAGCGGCCGGCACGGTCGCCGCAGACCCCGCGCTGTCGTGACAGCCCCGGGCGGGAGACCGCGGCGTACGTCGCGCCGTCACGCGCGTGCCGGTTGAGCAGGCTGACGACGCGTCCCAGCGACCCCCGCACCTCCTGCAGCGCCACGACGTCCGGCGCCTCGGCGCCCAGGCCCGCCAGCCGCTGCGCGAAGCGCCGCAGGTCGGTGTCGTCGGCGAGATCGGGCCGCTGCGCCAGCAGGGTCCCCTCGTGCAGGTTGGCCGAGGCCACCACCACCCGCCCCGGGACGGGCGTCGAGGAGGCCGGTGCGTGGGGGACGGTGAGGACGGTGAGCGCACCTGCTGCGAGCACGAGCACCACGAGGAGGGAGGAGGACCGGGGCACGAGCACAGGCTCGACGCCGCCGGTGAACCCTCAATGAGGGCCGGATGAAGGCCCTCTCACGTTCAGCGGGCGCCCGGGGGTCAGACGCCGGCGACGCGAGGGGCGGTGGGGTCCTCGCCCTCGGCGCCCTGCTCGCGCGCGACGTACTCCTCGATGTCCTCGATGTCCTCGACGTTGCGGGACACCACGGCGAGCAGGTCGCTCATGGTGGCGACCTCCTCCACCTGCTCCTTGATGAACCACTGCATGAACTGCTCGCTGGCGAAGTCGGACTCCTCGCGGGCGGTCTTGAGCAGGCCGTTGATCTGCTCGGTGACCCGCTTCTCCTGGTCGAGCGCCAGCTGCACCGGCTGCACGACGTCCGCGAACACCGACTGCGGGGCGTCGACGCCGGGCACCACGACCGGGGAGTCGGTGTCGATGAGGTACTGCACCATCATCAGCGCGTGGCCGCGCTCCTCGAGCGCCTGCTCGTAGAAGAACGCCGCCATCCGCGGCATCGTCAGCACGTCGTAGTAGACGGCGCAGGCGAGGTACTGGTTGTGGGCTGCGAGCTCGTGCCCGATCTGGGTGTTGAGCTGCTCGACGAAACGGGCGGCGGGCACGGTCGCTCCTGCGGGGTACGGCGGCGGGTCAGGCCGCGATCGACTTCTTCTTCGCGCCCTGGCCGACCTTGACCAGCTTGCGCTTCTTGACCGTATAGCCCTCCGGCAGCGTGCCCTCCTTCAACATGCGCAGGGGGCACCGGTTGCAGCGGCTCTTGGACACGCAGCACTTCTTCTTGGGGAGCTTGGCGACCTTGTCGCCCGCGGCCTTGGCGCCCTTCGTCTTGCCCATGGCCGGCACTGTACACGGGTTAAGGGTTGCCTTACCTATTCTCCCCCGCCGCAGGGCTTCCCGTGCTCCGCGCGCCTCGCTAGCGTCGAGCCATGGCCTCGCGACTGAACCCCTACATCAGCTTCAAGGACGACGCCCGGTGGGCGCTGGAGTTCTACCAGTCCGTGCTCGGCGGAACGTCGGTCCTCAACACCTTCGGCGAGTACGGCGACCCCTCGGCGCCCGGCGCCGACCTGGTCATGCACGCGCTGCTCGAGACGCCGGCCGGCCCCCTGATGCTGGCCGACACCCCGCCGGGCATGGAGCACAGCCCCGGCGCCGACATCGCGATCAGCCTCTCCGGCGACGACCCCGAGGACCTGCGCCGCTGGTTCCACGGCCTGGCCGAGGGCGGCACGGTGACGGTCCCGCTGGAGAAGCAGATGTGGGGCGACGAGTTCGGCACGCTGACCGACAAGTTCGGCATCACCTGGATGGTCAACGTGGCTGGCCAGTCGGGCTGAGCCAGCAGCCGTCGGCGTCCCGCTCGAGGGACAGGTGGCCACCGCCGGGGAGCACGAGGTCCAGGGCGGCCGACCGGGGCAGCCCCACCAGGCCGGGGACCGTCACCATGACCGCTCCCCCGTGCCCGACCACGAGCGCGGCCTCGTCGTCCCCGGCCAGCCACGCCTCGAACACCGCGCCGAGCACCGCCTGCTCGTCGGCGTCGGTGCCGGCCGGCGAGCCGACGGCGTACTCCCGGAGGCCCTCGCGCACCACCACGTCGTCCACGCCCAGCACGGCGGCGATCTCGGCGGTCTGGACGGCGCGGGAGAGCGGGCTGCACCAGACCCGCGCGATGCGCTCGGCCCGCAGCGACTCACCGAGCGCCCGGGCCTGCGCCCGTCCGGCCCGGCTGAGGCTCCCGCCGTCGTCGGTGACGAGCATCGACTCGTAGTCGGCCTCGCCGTGGCGGGCCAGGAACACCCGGGCCGGGCAGTGCAGGTCGCTCATGCCGCCACGCTAGGGCAGTCTCGGGGCGCGGGGCGGAGCGCCACCGATCGTCAGCCGAGCCCGTTGGCCCGCCGGATGACGTCGACGATGCCGCCCATGATCTCGGTCAGCCCGAAGTCCCTGGGCGTGTAGACGGCCGCGACGCCGAGCGCGTGGAGCCGCCGGCCGTCGGAGTCGGGGATGATGCCGCCGACGATGACCGGCACGTCGCCGAGCCCGGCCTCGGCCAGTCCGTCCAGGACCGACGGCACCAGCTCCATGTGCGAGCCCGACAGGATCGAGAGGCCCACGCAGTGCACGTCCTCGGCCACGGCGGCGGCCACGATCTGCTGGGGGGTCAGCCGGATGCCCTGGTAGACGACCTCGAAGCCGGCGTCGCGGGCCCGGACGGCGACCTGCTCGGCGCCGTTGGAGTGCCCGTCGAGCCCCGGCTTGCCGACCAGGAGGCGCAGGCGCCCGCCGAGCTCCTCGCCGGTGGTCCGCACCCGCTCGCGGACCGCTGCCAGCTCGGCCCCGGACTCCTCGGCCCCCACGGCACCGGAGACGCCGGTGGGCGCCCGGAACTCGCCGAACACCCCTCGCAGGGCGCCGGCCCACTCTCCTGTCGTGGCGCCGGCCCGGACGGCGGCGAGGGTGGCCTCCATCAGGTTCCGCGACGTCGTGGCGTCCTCGGCCAGGCGGGCGAGGGCCTCCTGGACCTCAGTCTCGTCCCGCTGCGCCTTCCACTCCTCGACCGACGTCAGCGCCGACTGCTCGGCCCGGGGGTCGGCGGCCATGACGGCGCCCTCGAGGTCGGCGGTCAGGGGCGACGGCTCGGTGGTCCGGTAGCGGTTGACGCCCACGACGACCTCCTCGCCGGACTCGATGCGGCCGCGGCGCGCGGCGTGGGCGGAGACGAGCGCCTGCTTCATGTAGCCGGACTCGACGGCGGCGATGGCGCCGCCGAGCGCCTGCACGCGGTCCATCTCGGCCCTGGCACCGGTCACCAGGCCGGCCACCCTGGCCTCGATGACGTGCGAGCCGTCGAAGATGTCGTCGTGCTCCAGCAGGTCGGACTCGAAGGCGAGCACCTGCTGGATCCGCAGCGACCACTGCTGGTCCCACGGGCGCGGGAGGCCGAGCGCCTCGTTCCACGCCGGGAGCTGTACGGCGCGCGCCCGCGCGTTCTTCGACAGGGTGACGCCGAGCATCTCGAGCACGATGCGCTGCACGTTGTTCTCGGGCTGGGCCTCGGTCAGACCCAGCGAGTTGACCTGGACGCCGTACCGGAACCGGCGCATCCCGGCGTCCTGGACGCCGTAGCGCTCGCGGGTGATCTCGTCCCAGAGCCGGACGAACGCGCGCATCTTGCACGTCTCCTCGACGAAGCGCACGCCGGCGTTGACGAAGAAGGAGATCCGGCCGACGACCCTCTCGAAGTCCGCCTCGTCGACCTGGCCGGAGGCCTTGACGCGGTCGAGCACGGCGATGGCGGTGCAGAGCGCGTAGGCCAGCTCCTGCTCGGGTGTCGCGCCGGCCTCCTGCAGGTGGTAGCTGCAGATGTTGATCGGGTTCCACTGGGGGATCCGGTGGACGGTGTAGGCGATCAGGTCGCTGATCAGGCGCAGGGAGTGCTCGGGCGGGAACACGTAGGTGCCTCGCGAGAGGTACTCCTTGATGATGTCGTTCTGGGTGGTGCCGGCCAGCCGGGCCGCCACCTCGGCGGGGTCCGCGCCGGGGTTCTGCTCCTCGGCCGCCACCTGGTACAACGCCAGCAGCCACATCGCCGTGGCGTTGATGGTCATCGAGGTGTTCGTCGCGGTGAGGGGGATGTCCTCGAAGAGCCGGCGCATCTCCCCCAGGTGCGGCACCGGCACCCCGACCTTGCCCACCTCGCCGCGCGCCAGCGGGCTGTCGGGGTCGTAGCCGGTCTGGGTGGGCAGGTCGAAGGCGACCGACAGCCCGGTCTGGCCCTTGGCGAGGTTGGAGCGGTAGAGCGCGTTGGAGGCGGCCGCCGTCGAGTGACCGGCGTAGGTCCGCATCACCCAGGGCCGGTCCCTGCCGGCGGCGGGGCCGGTGTCGCTCGCGGTGGGCTCGCTCATGCCATGAGGGTAGGGCGGCGGTTACCCGGGCGTAACGGGCTGCGGGTGTGGCACTTCCCACGCGCGGCCCGGTCAAGACATCGCCCGCAGGGGTTCCGGCGGCCGCCGCCGGTCGGTGGATGGGACTGGCCCCCCGGAGCGAGGAACGAGCGGAGGGGTGGTTGCCGGCCGGCGGGGGTCGCCGGAACACCAGAGGACGACGGCGCGCGCCGGGACGCAGGACCCTTAGGCGGGAACGGCTTGGCGCTCCACCTCGACGACGCGGATCAGCCGCGAGAGGTGCAGCATCCGGCGCACGTGCGGGCCGCAGCCGCGCAGGGTGAGGCGGTGTCCCTGCCGCACCGCCTGACGGGTGGCCACCGCGAGCACACGCAGGGCGGTGACGTCGACCGTGGTCACCTTGCTCATGTCGATCACGACGTCCTCGCCGTGCTCCTCGAGGTGCTCGTGCAGGTGCTCGTAGAGCGCCGCCCGGACCTCCCACGTGCTGCGCACGTCGAACTCTCCGCCGAGCACGAGTGTCGGACCGTCGCTGATGATCTCCACGCCACTCCCCTTCCGACGTCTGCGGACCGCCGGTGCTGCCGATGACCGCCCCCGTCGACGGCCACCGCTGATGACTATGACTCTGTCGTACCTCGCGGGCTTGCCGCCGCGCCACGGTCTTTCGGCCCGTTCTGCCGGGCCCCGCCCGGCGCCGCCGGATACCGGACGAGGACGCGGAGCAGCGTCCGAATGTGACGGAAGTGACCGATGTGACTAGGCCAATGCCCCGGTCGGCTGTCCACAGCGGCCCCACTACGCTCGGGCCATGGTCAACCTCACCCGCATCTACACCCGCACCGGCGATGCCGGGACCACCCGCCTGGGCGACATGAGCGAGACGTCGAAGACCGACCTGAGGCTCGCGGCGTACGCCGACGTCGACGAGGCGAACGCCTCGCTGGGGGTGGCGCTGGCCTGCGGCGACCTCGAGGACGACGTCGTCGAGCTGGTCGTGCGGGTGCAGAACGACCTGTTCGACGTGGGCGCCGACCTGTGCACGCCGGTGGTCGCGGAGCCGCAGTTCCCGCCGCTGCGCGTGGAGCAGGACTACGTCGACCGCCTCGAGGGCTGGTGCGACACCTACAACGAGCCGCTGCCGGCGCTGCGCTCGTTCATCCTCAACGGCGGCACGGCGGGGGCGGCGCACCTGCACGTCGCCCGGACCGTCGTACGCCGCGCGGAGCGCTCGGGCTGGGCGGCGTGGCGCGAGCACGAGGACACCATGAACGTCCTCACCCTGACCTACCTCAACCGGCTCTCCGACCTGCTGTTCATCCTCGCCCGGCACGCGAACCGGGCGCAGGGCGACGTGCTGTGGAAGCCGGGCGGCGAGCGGGGCTGAGCACGACCAGGGCGAGCAGCCCGGTGCCGAGCCCGATCAGGGCCATGCCCGCGACTCCTCGCGGCGCGAAGATGTGGTCGAGGTGCACGAGCACCGCCCCGGGCGCGAGCAGCAGCCCCGGCAGCGCGGCGACCCGGTGGCGCCACAGGGCGTCGGCCGCGACCGCGACGGTGGCCGCGAGCAGCGCCCACGAGCCGGTCTCGCCGAGCCGCCCGCCGATGGCGAACAGGTAGCGCACCTCGTCGGGCCGCACGACGTTCTCCCCCAGGCGCCAGGTGACGTAGCCGGCGGCGATGCCGCTGATGACGTCGAGGGCGGTGTACGCCGCGGCGTAGACGAAGGCGGTCAGGCGGACCAGCCACGCCACCGGGTCGGTGCGACCCCGCACCAGCACGGCCAGGGCCACGCCGACCAGCGGGAACACAAAGAGGGCGACGACGTGCAGCATCGTCCAGCGGGGCGCCGTCTCGATGACCAGGTAGTGCGGGTGGAGGAGCCCGGCCGCGGCCAGGACGAGCCCGGGGAGAGCCAGCGCGACGGCCGTGCCGGTCGTGCGGCGGTCGGGGGTCATGCGGCGACCGTAGTCCCGCCCTCAGCGCCGGGCGGGCTCCCGCGCGGCCGGGACGGCCAGCGCCGCGGGCACCAGCACGCACGCGACCACGAGCAGGCTCTCGAGGGTGCCGACGCGGTCGCCGACGAACCCGAGCAGCGGTGGTCCGGCCAGGAACGCCGCGTACCCGATGGTCGACACCACGCTCACCCGGGCCGCCGCGTGCACCGGGTCGTCGGCCGCGGCGCTCATCCCGACGGGGAAGCCGAGGGCGGCTCCGGCGCCCCACAGGAGGATCCCGACCGCGACCACGACGGGGTGCTGGCCCAGCACGATCAGCAGCACGCCGGCGCCGGCCGCGACCATGGTCGACCACAGCACCTGGACCCGGCCGAACCGGTCGATGAGGCCGGTGCCGACGAAGCGGCAGACGGTCATGGCGGCCACGAACAGCGCGAAGCCCGCCACGCCGGTCGAGTGGGAGGCGTCGTAGCCGTCGACCAGCGCGACCGCCAGCCAGTCGTTGGCGGTGCCCTCGGTGAGGGCCAGCGCGAGCACCATGACGCCGATGACCAGGGTGCGCGGCTCCAGCCACGCCCCCAGGGCGCCGGGGCGGTCCGCGTGCGGGACCTCGGCGACCGGGAGGAACGAGCCGGCGGTCGTCCAGACGAGCACCAGGGCGCCGACGGCCACCAGCGAGAGGTGCCAGACGGCGGGCACGTCGAGCGCGACGAGCCCCGCGCCCGCGAGGGCGCCCACGACGGTGCCGAGGCTGAAGCCGGCGTGGAAGCGCGGCATGATCGCGCGGCCGAGGTGGCGCTCGACCTCGGCGCCCTCGACGTTCATCGCGACGTCCCACACCCCGATGCCCACGCCGTACACGAACAGGCCGGCGGCGGTGAGGGGCAGCACGTTGCCCAGGCCGATCGCGGCGGCGAGCAGCCCCGTCGCGGCGGCCAGCGCGCCGCACCTCACGACGCGCACGGTGCCGAAGGCGGCGATCAGGGCGCCGGTGGTCGGCAGCGCGATGAGCGAGCCGATCGCGATGGTGAGCAGGAGAAGCCCCAGCGAGCCGTTGGAGAGGTCGAAGCCCGAGCGCGCCTCCGGGATCCGGGAGACCCAGGTGGAGAAGCACAGGCCGTTGAGGAAGAACGAGAGCGCCACCACGTTGCGGGCCGTGAGGTGGGACCTGGTCGTCACGGGAGCCGTCACACGTGCCTCGCTCCCCCGGGCGGCCCCGCCTCGAGCCACGACTGGAACCCGGTCAGCGACTGCGGGTCCATGGCGAGCTCGAGCGGCCCGTCGTCGGTGGAGCACTCGACGACGACGTGGTCGGCGTACAGCGACATCTGCTCCACCCCGGAGGGCTCGCGCCGGCCGGCGAAGGCGACGCGGTCGCGCTGCCACACGCGCTTGGGCCGTGGGGAGAGGGAGAAGATGCGGAACCACTCGAGGTCGTCACCGGAGTAGCGACCCAGGCCCAGCAGCCAGCCGCGGCCCGCGTGGGAGGTACGGATGCGGTAGCTGAGCTCGAAGGTCCCACCGTGGCGGGAGAGCAGCCGCCGCCGCACGATGAGGGCGATGCCGTAGAGGATGACGAGCACGAGCAGGAGGCCGGCTGCCGAGAGAAGCCACTGCCACAGCGGCATCCAGCCCCTCCTGCACGACGTCGTTGCGGGAGCTCGGCCTGCGGCATCACCGACCGCAGGGCGGAGCCCTGGAGAAAGGCAGCAGGGTGAGCCACGGTCTCCCGTGCGCTCACCCTACTGCCGGTAGTTCAGTGTTGGATCAGGAGGCCAGCTCCACGGCCCGGATGCGGGCCTCGGCCCGGCGGACCGCCTCGTGGGCGGCGTCGTCGTTCTCGCCCGAGGACTTTGCCCGCTCGAGGTCGTGGCGTGCCGTCTCCAGGTCGATCTCGTGCGACATCTCGGCCCGCTCGGAGAGGATCGAGACGCGGTTGTTGGCCACCGAGAGGAAGCCGGCGTCCACGGCCGCGACCCAGGTCTCGCCGTCGGCGGTCTGCACGTCGACGACGCCCTCGATGATCACCGACAGCATGGGAGCGTGGTTCGGCAGGATGCCGACGTCGCCCTCCGTGGTGCGCGCGATGACCATCGTGGCCTCCCCCGACCACACCAGGCGGTCGGCGGCGACGAGCTCGACCTGGAGCTGCGAGCCACTCATCACAGGTTCTTCTGGATGTCAGCCCACTTGGCCTCGACGTCGTCGAGACCACCGCACATGAAGAACGCCTGCTCGGCGACGTGGTCGTACTCACCGTCGGCGATCTTGTTGAACGCCTCGATGGTGTCGGCCACGGAGACCGTCGAGCCCTCGATGCCGGTGAACTGCTTGGCGA
The DNA here is from genome assembly GCF_902805925.1 of uncultured Nocardioides sp. GTDB lineage: Bacteria > Actinomycetota > Actinomycetes > Propionibacteriales > Nocardioidaceae > Nocardioides. Next base: position 13,814 of record NZ_CADCUP010000129.1, on the reverse strand, counting down.
CGTAGGTGTTCTGCGACAGGAACCGCTGGATGCGACGGGCCCGGTGCACGATGATCTTGTCCTCCTCGGACAGCTCGTCGACACCGAGGATCGCGATGATGTCCTGCAGCTCCTTGTTGCGCTGGAGGATCTGCTTGACCCGGATGGCCGCCTGGTAGTGGGCGTCCCCGATGTACTGGGGGTCCAGGATCCGCGAGGTCGACGTCAGCGGGTCCACCGCGGGGTAGATCCCGAGCGAGGCGATGTCGCGCGAGAGCTCGGTCGTGGCGTCCAGGTGCGCGAACGTCGTGGCCGGGGCCGGGTCGGTGTAGTCGTCGGCCGGCACGTAGATCGCCTGCATCGAGGTGATCGAGTGGCCACGGGTGGAGGTGATCCGCTCCTGCAGCTGACCCATCTCGTCGGCGAGGTTGGGCTGGTAGCCCACCGCGGACGGCATGCGGCCGAGCAGGGTGGAGACCTCGGAGCCGGCCTGGGTGAAGCGAAAGATGTTGTCGATGAAGAGCAGCACGTCCTGCTGCTGCACATCGCGGAAGTACTCCGCCATCGTCAACGCCGACAGCGCGACCCGCAGGCGGGTGCCGGGCGGCTCGTCCATCTGGCCGAACACCAGGGCGGTCTGGCCGATGACGCCGGCCTCGTCCATCTCCGCGATGAGGTCGTTGCCCTCGCGGGTGCGCTCGCCGACGCCGGCGAACACCGACACACCGCCGTGGTCCTTGGCGACGCGGGCGATCATCTCCTGGATGAGCACCGTCTTGCCGACCCCGGCACCACCGAACAGGCCGATCTTGCCGCCCTGCACGTAGGGGGTGAGCAGGTCGATGACCTTGATGCCGGTCTCGAACATCTGCGTCTTCGCCTCGAGCTGGTCGAAGGCCGGCGGGCGACGGTGGATGCCCCAGCGCTCCTTGACGTCGAGCGTCTCGCCCTCGGCGAGGTTGAGGCAGTCACCGGTGGTGTTGAACACCTTGCCCAGCGTCGCGTCGCCCACGGGGACCGTGATCGGCTTACCGGTGTCGGTGACCTGCGAGCCACGCACCAGGCCGTCGGTGGGGCGCATGGAGATGGCGCGCACCATGCCGTCACCGATGTGCTGGGCGACCTCGAGGATGATGGTCTGGGTCGCGTCGTTCAGGGTCAGGTCGACCTCGAGCGCGTTGTAGATCCCCGGCATCGCGTCGGTCGGGAACTCGATGTCCACGACCGGGCCGATGACCCGCGCGATCCGGCCGACGGAGCCCTGGGCGCCCGTCGTCGTCTCTTCAACAGTGGCAGTCATGTCTCTCACTCACTCCCGGCTTGTGCGTCGGCAAGGGCGTTGACGCCACCGACGATCTCGCTGATTTCCTGGGTAATGCCAGCCTGACGTGCCTGGTTGGCGATCCGCTTGTACTTCTTGATGAGCTCGTCGGCGTTGTCCGTCGCGGACTTCATCGCCTTCTGACGGGCGGCCAGCTCGGAGGCGGCAGCCTGCAGCAGGGCGAAGAAGATCCGGCTCTGGACGTAGCGCGGGAGCAGGGAGTCGAGCACCTCGGCGGGCGAGGGCTCGAACTCGTAGAGCGGCAGCAGGTCGGCCTCGCCCGGCCGCTCCTCGCCCTCCACGACCTCCAGCGGGAGGAGGCGGACGGCGGTGGGCTCCTGCAGGAGCATCGACCGGAAGCGCGTGTAGACCACGTGCACCTCGTCGACCCCCTCCGGGGCACCCTCGGCCGGCTCCTCGCCGTCGTCGCTGATGAAGGCGGCGATCAGCGTGGCGCCCACGTCGGCGGCGACGTCGTACGTCGGCTGGTCGGAGAAGCCGGTCCAGGCCTGCACGACGCGGCGCTGACGGAACCTGAAGTAGGCCTCGCCCTTGCGACCGGTGACGTAGAGGTCGACCTCCTTGCCCTCGCCGCGCAGCTTCTCGACGAGGCGCTCGACCTCCCGCAGGACGTTCGAGGAGTAGGCACCCGCGAGGCCGCGGTCGCTGGTGACCACCAGCACCGCGGCCCGCCTGGGGTTCTCCGGCTCGGTGGTCAGGGCGTGGTCGACGTTGGAGAACGTCGCCACGGCCGAGACCGCCCGGGTCAGCTCGCGGGCGTACGGCGCGGCCGACTGGGCTCGCTGCTGCGCCTTGATGATGCGGGACGCGGCGATGAGCTCCATGGCCCGCGTGATCTTCTTCATCGACTCCGTCGACTTGATCCGCGCGCGGTACTCGCGTACCGAGAGAGCCATCGTCAGGCCCGCCTCTGCTTGACGATCTGCTCCTGCTCGACGTCCTCGTCCTCGAGAGCGACGTGCTCCTCCTTGCCGGCCTTGATCGACTGGCCGTCGGAGGTCTCGAACTGGTCGAGGAAGGAGTCGTAGGCCGAGGCGATCTCGGACTCGGTGGACTCCTCGAACCTCAGCGACTCGCGGATGCCCGAGAGGATCCCCTCGTGCGAGCGGCGCAGGTAGTCGAGGAACTCGTGCTCGAAGCGCAGCACGTCGTCGGCCGGGACCCGGTCGAGGCGACCGGAGGTGCCCAGCCACAGGGAGGCGGTCATCTCCTCCAGCGGGTACGGCGAGTACTGCGGCTGCTTGAGCAGCGCCATCAGGCGCTGGCCACGGTCGAGCTGCTGGCGTGAGGCGGCGTCGAGGTCGGAGGCGAACATGGCGAACGCCTCCATGGCGCGGAACTGCGCCAGGTCGACCTTGAGCGAGCCGGTGACGGCCTTCATCGCCTTGGTCATCGCCGAGCCGCCCACGCGCGACACCGAGACACCCACGTCGATGGCGGGGCGCTGGTTGGCCGCGAACAGGTCGGACTGCAGGAAGATCTGCCCGTCGGTGATCGAGATGACGTTGGTCGGGATGAACGCCGAGACGTCGTTGGCCTTGGTCTCCACCATCGGCAGGCCGGTCATCGAGCCGGAGCCCATCTCGTCGGAGAGCTTCGCGCAGCGCTCCAGCAGGCGGGAGTGCAGGTAGAAGACGTCACCGGGGTAGGCCTCGCGGCCCGGCGGGCGACGCAGCAGCAGCGACACGGCGCGGTAGGCCTCGGCCTGCTTGGTCAGGTCGTCGAACACGATGAGGACGTGCTTGCCGTCGTACATCCAGTGCTGGCCGATGGTGGAGCCGGTGTAGGGCGCGAGGTACTTGAAGCCCGCCGAGTCCGAGGCCGGGGAGGCGACGATCGTGGTGTACTCCAGCGCGCCGGCCTCCTCGAGGGCACCGCGCACCGAGGCGATGGTCGAGCCCTTCTGACCGATGGCGACGTAGATGCAGCGCACCTGCTTGTCGGGGTCGCCGGACGCCCAGTTCTGCTTCTGGTTGATGATCGTGTCGATCGCGATCGTGGTCTTGCCCGTGGCGCGGTCGCCGATGATCAGCTGGCGCTGACCCCGGCCGATCGGGGTCAGCGAGTCGATGGCCTTGATGCCGGTGGCCAGCGGCTCGTGCACCGACTTGCGCTGCATCACCGAGGGCGCCTGGACCTCGAGGGCCCGGCGGCCGGTGGTCTGGAGCTCGCCGAGGCCGTCGATCGGCACGCCGAGCGGGTCGACGACCCGGCCGAGGTAGCCGTCGCCGACGGGCACCGACAGGATCTCCCCGGTACGGCGGACCGGCTGGCCCTCCTCGATCTTGTCGTAGTCGCCCAGGACGACGACACCGATCTCGCGGGTGTCGAGGTTCAGGGCGATGCCCAGCGTGCCGTCCTCGAACTCGAGCAGCTCGTTGGCCATGACCGAGGGGAGGCCACTGACCCGGGCGATGCCGTCGCCGGCCTCGGCCACGGTGCCGACCTCTTCCTTGCTGGCCGTCTCGGGCTGGTAGTCGGCCACAAAGCGCTGCAGCGCGTCCCGGATCTCATCCGGACGAATCGTTAGCTCCGTCATTTCCCTTGTCCTGACTTCTCGTCTGCTCGGTGTTCGTGGGGTGGTCAGCCGGCGAGCTTGCGCCGGGCGTCGTCGAGGCGGCTGACCACGGTGCCGTCGATGACGTCGTCGCCGATCTCGACGCGGATGCCGCCGATGACGTCGGGGTCGACGACGACGTTGAGGTGGATCTCCCGGTCGTACTGGCGCGACAGGGCGTCGGTCAGGCGCTGGCGGTCAGCGTCGGACAGAGGACGCGCCACCTTCACGGTAGCGACCTTCTCCCCGTGCACCTCGGCTGCGACCTGCTGGTAGGTCGCCAGGGCGACCGTCACGGTGCGGTAGGTGCCGGCCAGGGCCTGCGTCGCCAGGGTCAGCGTCGCGGGCAGCGCCCGGCCGGAGAGCAGCCGCTGGAGCAGCGCCACCTTGTCGCCGGTGGAGCGCGACGGGTCCGAGAGCGCGTCGCGGAGCCCGGGAGCGTCGTTGACGGTCTGGGCCAGGACGAACAGCTCGTCGGCCAGCCGGCCGGAGTCGGAGCCCGTGGACCTGACGACCGCGACCTCGCCCAGCGTCTCGAGGGCCTCGGGAAGGTCCCGGGTGCCGGTCCAGCGATGGGCGACCGCCACATCGACGACCGCCGCGGCCTGGGCCGCGACCCTGCCCGCGAGGATCTGGCGCACCAGGCCCTGCTTGGCGGAGGCCGGCAGCGAGACGTCCGTGGCGACGCGTCGCAGGGACGCCTCGCGGCGCATGAGCTGGGCGACGGCGAACAGGTCGTCGCCCGCCCGGCCGGCGGCCTCGGCGTCGCCGCGGACCTGCTCGTCGAGCACGCTCCTCAGCGATGCGTAGGCCTCGGCCGAGGCGCCCCGGAACGACATCAGCGGGCGCCTTCCAGCTCGGCGAGGAAGCGCTCGACCACGCGGCTCTGGCGAGCCTCGTCGTCCAGGCTCTCACCGACGATGCGACCGGCCAGACCGGTGGCGAGGGTGCCGACCTCGGCCCGCAGCGAGGTGACCGCCTGCTGGCGCTCGGCCTCGATCTGCGCCTTGCCGTGCTCGACGATGCGCGACGACTCGGCCTGGGCCTGCTGCCGCATCTCGGCGACGATCTGGGCGCCCTGCTCGCGAGCCTCCTCGCGGATGCGCGCGGCCTCGTGCCGGGCGTCGGCCAGCTGCTTCTCGAGCTCGGCCAGCCTGGCGTCGGCCTCGGCCTGCTTGTTCTCGGCCGCAGCCAGGCCGCCCTCGATCGCCTGGGTCCGCTCGGCGAAGGTCTTCTCGAAGCTCGGGACGACGAACTTCTTGACCAGCCAGAAGAGGATGGCGAAGACCACGAGCGAGAGGATGATCTCGATCGGGTGCGGGATGACCGGGTTGAGCGAGTGCTCTTCCTCGGCCGCCCGGAGGATCACAGTCTGCATGGGCGGGTCCTTGTGTCGGTCGGTGCGCGCGTCAGAGGACGAACGCGAGGGCGATACCGATGATCGCCAGGGCCTCGGCGAGCGCGAAGCCCAGGATGGCGATCGACTGCAGGCGGCCCTGGGCCTCCGGCTGACGGGCGACGCCGGAGATGTACGCGGCGAAGATCAGGCCGATGCCGACGCCCGGGCCGATGGCGGCCAGGCCGTAGCCGATCATGTTGAGGTTGCCGTCCACGGCTATTTCCTTTCGGTTGGTGCTACTGGAGGTGCGGGTTGGACAAACGGGGGTAGGCGGGTCAGTGCTCCTCGGAGACGGCGCCGGAGATGTACATGGCGTTCAGGAGGACGAAGACGTAGGCCTGCAGGAACTGCACCAGCAGCTCCAGGAAGGCGATGGCGATGAAGAGCAGCCAGGCCAGGATGCCGACCGGGGCGTACTGGATGGCCATCTCCAGGACGAGGTACTCACCGCCCAGCGCGAAGAGGATGAGCAGCAGGTGGCCGGCGAACATGTTGGCGAAGAGTCGCAGGGCCAGCGTCACGGGGCGGACGACGATGTTGGAGAGGAACTCCAGCGGGACGAGCAGCAGCAGGATCGGGCCGCCCACGCCCGCCGGCACCGACTGGTGCTTGAAGTAGCCCACGAAGCCGTGCTTCTTGATGCCCACCGCGTTGTAGATGACCCAGCTGAGCAGCGCCAGCCCGTAGACCATGCCCGACCGGGAGAAGGTCGGGAACTGGATGCCGGGGATCGTCGCGAAGACGTTGTTGACGAGGATGAAGAAGAACAGCGCGAAGAGGTACGGCACGAACCGCATGAAGTCGTGGCTGCCGATGATGTCGCGCCCCATGGAGTTGCGCACGAAGCCGTAGGCCTGCTCGCCGACGAACTGCAGCTTGCCCGGCACCATCGCCCGCTTGCGGGAGGCGAGGTAGAAGAAGCCGAAGACGAGGCCGGCCGCCAGCAGCAGCTGCAGCATCGGCTTGGTGACACCGAGGTACATCTCCTGGCCCAGGAACTCGAACGTCCGGTCGGGCCCGATCGGAGGCAGGTTGAAGTCCGCGGGCCCCGGGGGCGTGAACTCACTCTTCAGTGACATGCCGATGGTGCTCACGGTGTCTCCTGTGTCTGCGTCTGGCGGGAAGCGGTGGGTCCTGGTGCGGGCACTAGCGCTGGTCGGGCGGATCCGGCCGGGGCGAGGGCGTGGACCACGGTGCGTTGAACCGCTTCCAGGTCATGTAGATCCCCAGACACACCCCCGTGAGGATCCCGATGACCACGAGGAAGCTGGTGTCCAACCAACGGTCCAGGCCCCAGCCGATGAGTCCGTAGACCAGCACCCCGGAGACGAGGTACCCGAAGGCGTGCCACGGGTCGCCTCGGGGCTCTTCGTCGGGGTGCGGTGACGGAGGAGTCTGCTGTGCCATCGCGCCCCGGACAATAGCAGTCGGCCCGGGTCATCGCGCACCCGCCTCCGGTCGCCCACCGCCGTCCCGGGAGGCCGTGGAGGCGGACAGGTCGTAGACCGGGATGCGGGCCCGGGTGGTGAGCGTGACCTGGGCGAGCAGCCACACCAGTGTCACCGCGATCACCCCGGCGGCCAGCCAGCCGCGGTCGAGGGCGTCGTCGAGGAGGCCGGAGCCGGTGAGCGCCACGAAGACCAGCGCCATGACGACGACCTGGAGGGTGTAGGTCAGCAGGGCCACCATCAGGGACATGCTCGGCATCACGCGGGCCACGAGGTCGACGGAGAACGAGCCCACGGAGAAGACGACGAGCGCGATCGCGGCGCCGACCAGGGCGCCGTACGCCGCCGGCGAGCCCGCTGCCATCGCGCCCACGACCGTGAGGACGACGGCGACGACGAGGCCCGAGACAGCCGCTCCCGAGAGCACTGGCACGCCCTGGAGGCGGCTGGCCTGCTTCGGCTCGGTCGTCATCACGGCGGCCGTTCTGTGGAGGGACTGCTGGCGGCTCCCGGGGTGCTCTCCAGGTGCTAGTGAAAACTATCACAAAGTCTGCGGCGGCCTGAAATCAGCCGTCCTCGGGCTCCGCCGCCCGCGCCAGGACGGGCTTGTTGACCCGGGGCAGCAGGAACGTCAGCACGATGGTGGCGCCGGTCATCAGCGCCAGCGCCGTCCACATCAGGCCGCCGGCGTAGAGGCTCACGATGACGACGCCGAAGCCCACCAGCCCGGCCCACAGCCACATGATGAAGACGGCGCGGCGCTGGGAGTGCCCGATCTCGAGCAGGCGGTGGTGCAGGTGCTGCTTGTCGGGCGAGAAGGGCGAGCGTCCGGCCCGGGTGCGGCGCACGACGGCCATGACGAGGTCGGCGAGCGGCACCAGGCACAGCGACAGGGGCAGCAGGAGCGGCAGCAGCAGGATCGGGCCCGAGCGGCCGCCCTCGGCGCCGCTGGTGATGTCGGCGCCGTCGAACTGGCCGGTGATGGTCAGCGCGCTGGCCGACAGCACGAGCCCGATGAGCATCGAGCCGCTGTCGCCCATGAACAGCCGGGCCGGGTGGAAGTTGTGCGGCAGGAAGCCGACGCAGGCACCGCCCAGCGACGCCGCGAGGAGCGCCCCGGTGGTGGCGAGGGAGAGCCCGTTGAGGTTGGCGACCTGGTAGCAGAAGACGAAGAAGGCGAGCGCGCCGATGCCGACCACACCGGCGGCCAGGCCGTCGAGCCCGTCGACGAAGTTCACGGCGTTCATGGTGGCGACGACGATGAAGACGCTCAGCAGGGCGCCCTGGGCGGGGTCGAGCGAGAGCTGGACCCCGTCGGAGTCGGGGAAGTAGTAGAGCCGCACCCCGAAGAAGACGAGCAGCCCGGAGGCGAGCACCTGCCCGCCGAACTTGGTGAGCGCGTCGAGGTCGAAGACGTCGTCGATGACCCCGACGGCGCAGATCAGCGCCCCGGCGATGAGCACGATGCCGGCGTCGCGGAACACGAACGGGTCGCTGGTGGAGAGGAAGGGCAGCTCCCGTCCCACGAGGTACGCCGCGACGAGCCCCCCGAGCATGGCCAGCCCGCCGAGGTAGGGGATCGGCTCGGCGTGGACGTCACGGTCGCGCACGGCGGCCACCGCTCCGGTGCGCAGGGCGATCTCACGCGCGATGACCGTCAACAAGTAGGTCGTGGCCGCGGCGACGAGGAAGACGAGGAGGTACTCGCGCACGCCCTAGCCCTCGTCGGTGAGGGCGGCACCCAGCGGCTCGAGGACGTCGTTGAGCTCCTCGAGGGTGAGTGCGCCCTGACGGAGGATGCGTCCCTGGTCGCCGGTCGCGTCGACGATGGTGGAGGGGTCCGAGCCGGGCGTGCGTCCGCCGTCGATGATGACCGCCACGCTGTCACCCAGCATGGTCTCCGCCTCGTCGGCGTCCAGGGCCGCGGGGCGACCGGTGATGTTGGCCGAGCTCACCGCGAGCGGGCCGGTGCGCTCGAGCACGGCGAGGGCGATGTCGTCGTCGGGCATGCGGATGGCCACGGTGCCCCGCGTCTCCCCGAGATCCCACTGCAAGGAGGTCTGCTGGTGGCACACCACCGTGAGCGGACCCGGCCAGAACTCGGCGACCAGCGCGCGCGCCCACCCGGGGACGTTGACGGCGAGGGCGTCCAGGGTCGTGGAGGCGCTGACCAGCACCGGCGGAGGCATGTCGCGGCCGCGGCCCTTGGCGTCCAGGAGCCGCTGCACGGCGGCCGCCTCGAACGCGTCGGCACCGATGCCGTAGACGGTGTCGGTGGGCATCACGACCAGCCGGCCGCGGCGGATCGCGAGGCTGGCCGCCTCGATGGCCTTCTCGAGCTCGTCCTCGGTGCCCGTGGGATAGCGCATGGGGGTCATCGTGCCAGTCGCGCCGTGAGGAACCGTGCACGCCCGGCCAGATCGTGGTGGTCGCGGACCTCCGCCCAGCGTCCCGCCCGGCTGAACACCTCGGGTGCGGACGCACCCTGCACGTCGGCGTGCTCGGCGCCGACCACCCCCCCGGGCTTCAGCAGGAAGGCGGCGCGCTCCTCGAGCACCCGCATGGCGTCCAGCCCGTCGTCACCCGAGAACAGCGCCAGGTGCGGGTCGTGGTCGCGGGCCTCCGCCGCGACCGACTCCCAGGCCTCGAGCGGGATGTACGGCGGGTTGCACACCACCACGTCGACCCGGCCCTGGAGGTCCCCGAAGGCGGTCGCCATGTCGCCCAGGCGCAGGTCGACGCCGGTGCCGGCGAGGTTGCGCTCGGCCCACGTGTGCGCCGGCGGGTCGAGCTCCACGGCGTGCACCCGGGCCCCGGGCACCTCGTGGGCGACCGACCTGGCGATCGCCCCGGACCCGGTGCACAGGTCCACCACGACGGGCGCCTCGAGGGCCCCCGCGGACTCGACGGCCCAGCCGGCGAGCAGCTCGGTCTCGGGCCGCGGCACGAACACGCCGGGGCCGACGGCGACGTCGACGTGGCGGAACCCCGCGGAGCCGGTCAGGTGCTGCAGGGGCTCGCGGGCGGCCCGGCGCGCGACCAGCGCCTCGAACGCCTCACGACGGGACTCCTCGACGAGGTCGATCTGGAAGAGGCGGCTCCGCGGCACGGCGTGCACGTGGGCGAGGAGCTCGGCGGCGTCGTGGTCGGGGCTGGCGACGCCCGCCTCGCGCAGCAGCCGCACGGCCTCGGCCAGGACGCTGGCTCGGCGCGGCATCAGGACTCCAGCGCGTCCAGGCGGGCCGCGAGGTCGGTCCGCACGCAGCTGTCGAGCACGGGCTGGAGGTCGCCGTCGAGCACCTGGTCGAGGTTGTGGGACTTGTAGCCCGTGCGGTGGTCGGAGATGCGGTTCTCGGGGTAGTTGTAGGTGCGGATCCGCTCCGACCGGTCGACGGTCCGGATCTGGCTCCTCCGGGCCGCGCTGGCCTCGGCGTTCGCCTCCTCCTCGGCGGCGGCCAGCAGGCGGGCGCGCAGGATGCGCATGGCCGACTCCTTGTTCTGCAGCTGGCTCTTCTCGTTCTGGCAGCTCACCACGATGCCGCTGGGCAGGTGGGTGATGCGCACCGCCGAGTCGGTGGTGTTCACGCTCTGCCCGCCGGGGCCGGAGGAGCGGAAGACGTCGATGCGCAGGTCGTTCTCGTCGAGGGTGACGTCGACCTGCTCGGCCTCGGGCATCACCAGCACCCCGGCCGCGGACGTGTGCACGCGCCCCTGGCTCTCGGTGACGGGCACCCGCTGCACCCGGTGCACGCCGCCCTCGAACTTCAGCAGGGCGTACGGCGCCTCGCCGGGCTCGGGGGTGCCCTTGGCCTTCACGGCCACCGTGACCGACTTGTAGCCGCCGAGGTCGGACCCGGTCGCGTCCAGGACCTCCGTGGCCCAGCCACGCTGCTCGGCGTACCGGGTGTACATGCGCAGCAGGTCGCCGGCGAACAGGGCGGACTCCTCGCCGCCCTCCCCCGACTTCAGCTCGAGGATGGCGTCCTTGGCGTCACTGGGGTCCCGGGGCACGAGCAGGTGCCGCAGCCGCTCCGCGACCACCGCCTGACGGGCCTCCAGCGGCTCCAGCTCGGCGGCGAAGGAGGCGTCCTCCTGGGCGAGCTCGCGGGCCGCCTCGATGTCCTCGCCCAGCGTGAGCCACTCGCGCCACGTGCCCACGACGGCCGTCAGCTCGGCGTACCGCTGGTTCAGCTGCTTGGCCAGGCGCTGGTCGGCATGGGTCTCGGGCGCCGCCAGGCGTCGCTCGAGCTCACCGTGCTCCTGCTGGAGTCCCTCGACTGCTTCGAACACTCAGCGCTCCTCGCCGACCAGTGGTTGATGGTGACATGACGAACGCCGGTCTCCGCGACCTACAGGTGCGGGGACCGGCGTCCGGATGGAGCTACTTCTTGGCTGCCTTGGCGTAGCGGGCCTCGAAGCGGGCGACGCGGCCGCCGGTGTCGAGGATCTTCTGCTTGCCGGTGTAGAACGGGTGGCACTGCGAGCAGACGTCGGCGCGCAGGGCGCCGGACGTGGCAGTGCTGCGGGTGGTGAACGACGCGCCACAGGTGCAGGTGACCTGGGTCTCGGCGTACTCCGGGTGGATGTCCTTCTGCATGTGAGTGTCCTCTCGAGGGTCGCCGGGTCGTCTTCGCCTGGTGCGGGGACGTGAACCGGAACCAGCGCACGATTGTGCCATCGTGCTCAACAGCGGGGCCAATCGCCACATTCCCCATGCTCGTGCCCGTGCGCCTCGGCCGTGGCCGACTGACTCACTGCGTGCGTGAGAGCAGGCTCTGCACCCGGGTCGCCAGCTCACGCGGGCTGAACGGCTTGGTGATGTAGTCGTCCGCCCCCGACTCGAAGCCGGTCTCGACGTCGGTCTCCTGGGCGCGCGCCGTCAGCAGGATCACCGGGAGGTCCGCGAGGCTCGGGTCGTTGCGGATGACGCGGACCGCCTCGAGGCCGGACATGCCGGGCATCATCACGTCGAGCACCGCGAGGTCGGGGCGGTTCGCCTGGCAGGCGTCGATCGCCGCAGCGCCGTCGGCCACCGCCACGATGTCGTGACCCAGGGTCGACAGCTTGAACTCCACCAGCTCCCTGATGTCGACGTCGTCGTCGGCTACCACAATGCGGGCCATCTGCCCTGCCTTCCTCGTGCGCTAGATCCGGCCTGAAGCCTAGCCGCGAGCCTGCGTCCGCGAGAGCGAATGGAGGGACTGGCCTGCGCGCTCACGAGCACGCTGGCCGGTCCGGTGAGCGGTCACTCGTTCCCGCCGTTGACCGACGGGGTGGTCTTCTGCACCTGCAGAAGGAACTCGATGTTCGTCTGCGACTTCCTCAGGCGCTCGAGGAGCAGCTCGAGGGCCTGCTGGCTGTCGAGGCTGGAGAGGACCCGGCGCAGCTTCCACACGATCGCTGTCTCCTCCTTGCTCATCAACAGCTCCTCGCGGCGGGTGCCGGACTGGACGGCGTCGATCGCGGGGAAGATCCGCTTGTCGGCGAACTCGCGACGCAGGCGCAGCTCCATGTTGCCGGTGCCCTTGAACTCCTCGAAGATCACCTCGTCCATCTTCGAGCCGGTCTCGACCAGGGCGGTGGCCAGGATGGTCAGCGAGCCGCCGTTCTCGATGTTGCGGGCGGCGCCGAAGAACCTCTTCGGCGGGTAGAGCGCCGAGGAGTCGACGCCACCGGAGAGGATCCGGCCGCTCGCCGGGGCGGCGAGGTTGTAGGCGCGTCCCAGCCGGGTGATCGAGTCGAGCAGCACGACGACGTCGTGACCGAGCTCGACCAGGCGCTTGGCCCGCTCGATCGCCAGCTCGGCCACCATCGTGTGGTCGGTCGCCGGGCGGTCGAACGTCGAGGCGATGACCTCGCCCTTGACCGTGCGCTGGAAGTCGGTGACCTCCTCGGGCCGCTCGTCGACCAGGACCACCATGAGGTGGCACTCGGGGTTGTTGGCGCTGATGGAGTTCGCGATCGACTGCAGCACCATCGTCTTGCCGGCCTTGGGCGGCGAGACGATCAGGCCGCGCTGGCCCTTGCCGATCGGGGCGGCGATGTCGATGACCCGGCCGATCAGGTTGGCGTGGTCGGTCTCGAGGCGCAGGCGATCGGTGGCGTGCAGCGGGGTGAACTTCGAGAACTCGGGCCGGTCCTTCGCAGCCTCCGGCTCGCCCCCGTTGACGCTGTCGATGCGCACCATCGGGTTGAACTTCTCCTTGCGCTCACCCTCCCGGGGCTGGCGCACCTGGCCCATCACCGCGTCGCCGCGGCGCAGCCCGAACCTGCGGACCATGGACAGGGAGACGTAGACGTCGTCGGTGCCGGGCAGGTAGCCGCTGGTGCGCACGAACGCGTAGTTGTCGAGCACGTCGAGGATGCCCGCGGCCGGCACCAGGACGTCGTCCTCGAGGATGGTCGTGTCGGGCTCGCCGCGGTTGCCGCGGGTGCGCTCGGGCTGCTGCGGACCGCGGTCGTTGCCCTGCGGTCGGTCGCGGTCACGGTCGCGGCCGCGACGACGACGGTTGCGACGACTGCCGCCGTCCTCGTCGCGGTCGTCGCGGCCATCGGCACGCTCGCCGCGCTCGCCGCGGTCCCGGTCCGTGCGGTCCGTGCGGTCCGTGCGGTCCCGGTCGCTGCGATCGGTCCCGTTGCGCTCGGTGCGCTCGGTGCGCTCTCGCTGGCCGGCGCCGCGCTCGCGGCCCCGGTCCGGCTGGTCCTGCGGGTCCTGGGCGGCACGGTCGGTGGCGCCGCCCTGCTGCGGCCGGTCGCCCTGCTGCTGCCGGGACTCCTCGCGACCGGACCGCTCCTCCGTGGGCTGGCGGGCCTGCTCCGCCTCTCCGGACTTCGCGCGCGAGCGCGTCCGTGCGGCGCGTGCCGGCCGCTCCGCGGTCGTCTCCTCGGGGGCCGGGGCCTCGCTCCGGCCGCTCTGCTCGGCAGCGGGCTGGGCACCCGACCGGCCGCTCGACTGACCGCTCGACTGGCCACCTGCTTGGCCACCTGACTGGGCCGCCTTGATGGCGTCGACCAGCTGGGCCTTCTTCATGGAGGCGGCCCCGGCGATGCCCATGCCGCCGGCCATCGTCTTGAGCTCGGCCAGGAGCA